>NZ_CP159992.1:1976730-2294038 GCF_040702995.1 Paenibacillus sp. AN1007 | reverse complement strand
ACTTAAGCACCAGTTCATTGTCGTTGCGTTCGCCCATTTCATAAGCCACGATCTCGTTATTAAATAGATATTTTATATCTGAACTCTTCTACATTTTAAGAATTCCCTTCTCAACATGAACCACCTCCTTAAATTTTCCCATTACGTTCCCCATGCGTCATATTCATACTGAGCTACTTCTCAAGTTCCCGGCTGTATGTAATCGTAAGTTATCTCATGTCCCTTTGGATCAATCAAGTAATCAATGTTTAGATGTATCTCTAATCGGTAATCGGGCTAGGATCTTGTCCATTTTGGCAATCGGTACAAGTTTCTTGTCAATAGCATTGAGATTTTCTGAGGTGTATGAATCGTTTCTTTGTCTGATGCGGACATTTCCATTTAGATCTAATCGAATTGCCCCCTTGCAATTCAAACTTTCTCATCAAAATATTTGTTTTGGTAGTATTTTTTCTCCTATGCAGGTGCACTCACATACTGGCTTGCGGGTGTAGCATCACATACCAAACATGTGTAATGTATAGAGATTTAATATGCTTTGCATTGTATTCTCGGCTCTTTGGTAAGAGGCTTTTCAATATGTAGAAGAATCTTAACGTCTAAATATTGCTCCATGAGATAGACAACTTTCCTCATAATGGGCCCTGTAATTTTCTGAATTATAGTTAGTTGTCTACGCCTCCAGTGATTACAGCACATAGTATGTGGAGAAATATCACGGAGGTGAGTTCATTGATTAATCATCATGGGAAACGGATTTGTAGACGTAAATTCAAAAAACATTTACATTGCGGTGCGAAGGTTAAGGTAGTAAAGGTTAAACCTAAGGTTACAGTTAATGCACCACAAGGCGTACCAGGGATTCCTGGTCCAATAGGACCGATAGGTCCCAAAGGGGCCACTGGTGCTCAAGGGATACCGGGGCCAGTCGGATTGCAAGGGATTCCTGGTATACAAGGACCCGTGGGTCCGGCTGGTGCGGTCGGAGCAGTTGGCCCAGCAGGTGCAACTGGAGCAACAGGTGCAACTGGATCAACAGGTCCTGCAGGGCCAACGGGGGCTGGAATCTCAGATTTCCTAAGTGTTTTCCGAGCTGATCCCGGCACAGGTACGGACACCGTTCCAGGAAACTCGCCAATTACGTTGACTGGTGTTTTGGCTAACGTGGGGGGGGCCTTTACATTCGTGCCGCCATCTTCAACGATAACCATCAATGAAACAGGAAGTTACTTTATCTCTTTCTCCATTCATAATCAGGGCGATGCCGATTTCAACCTTACAGTGAATGGGACTCCCATCACACCCGTGCCTTTCACAGGTAATGGCGGAGGCCCCATATCTGCTGAAGTTATTATTACGGTCACAACAGTTCCAACAACGATTCAACTGGTCAATGCGAATGCAACTCCTGCACAGTTGCATAATAATCTGAATACCACGGTGACTATTCTGAAACTGACTCCTTAATGTCGATCCACGATATAGTCTATGTCAGCATAAAAATTAAAGTATATGCTTTTTGTCCACTCCATAAGTCTATTTTTGAAAAGATAGTATGGATGGCTAGGGATTCAGAAGCGGCGGGATGCTGTTGTTAAATAGACATTCCGCTGCTCTTTTCCTTTCGTAGCCGAGACCTAAGTGAATTCCTGCACTAACAAATCCTTCAGCTTACATCACCTACAGTTTCTCTTTCAATCAGAATAGAAGCCATACTGTACTGCGCATATGGCCTCTATTTTTTGGCTGCCCTCTCCTGCTGCGCTCACATATGAAATGCTTTCCAGAACGACCCTTCTGTATTGATGATACTTATGATCTGGCTGAACGGAATTGTAAACGTCGGAAATCCTGCTGCATATGGGGCTATATCATACGGATTGAAATACAAATGCAGCGCATCTGCTGTTACGAAAAATGGCTGGTTCGCACTTATTCCAGTGTACGTATCTGGAAAAACGTAGGAATACTGCGGATCATTTTTGATCTGTTCCCCTACAATCTGACTTAACACCTTCACATAGTCACTGTTGGGCTTAAACAGATCCTTCAGCTCATACAGTCGGCCATCACTCAGATTAATAATGGCATATACCATCGTTGGCATTCCATGTGCTGCGCCAGCCGGGTAATTGTAACCTGTCAACTGCAGTTGAAGCAGCAGCTGCTGATAGAACGTAATATCAAAATCACCCGTATACGTATAATCCAGCTGCTGATCTGCCGGGATCGCTTTGACCTGGGATAGTTCTTTCAACCTGGCATTCAGCTGATTCTGCTCTGCTTGATTACTTAATCCTTCAACCTGCGGATAGTAGACAAGATAATCCCGATTGGGTTTATATTTCTCCTCCCGCACTCGATAAGGCGGATTTAAGGGTACGATCGTATTTTGCTGCCAGATGATCTGTCCGGCCCGATTCACATAAGATAAACGCTGGTCTACAAATACTTTAATAAGATCCGGCGCCACAACTTCCATAGAACCTGCCCCTGTCACACGAGGATACCCTGAAGCCGGTCTGCCGCTCAAATCCAGCAGGTACGTCTGTATGCCATCTGATGCGGAAGTAAGGCCATGTTTGTAATTTTCTACATTACGATAGATGAACTCTGTTAGTCTCCTACCGTTTATCTCTGCTATGGCATACAACGAACCGATATATGGCTGCTCCGGATCGATGGCTTTCCCGAGTGCATATCTCTGCTCACCTAGCTCCCGAATATCGTTATAAGCGGGTTGAATTACAAAGGATCCCTGCTTATTAATGACACCATAGCTCGATTTGTAATCCTCTGCCGTATTAACGATCGCCTGCCCGTTGTGAAAAGGAAATGCCGATGTAAACTTGGGTTGAATGCGAATATTACCCCGTTCATCAATGTAACCATACTTGCCCGAGGACTCTTTTTGAAAAGCGAGCCATCCATCCCCAAGTGGTCCTACATAAGCATATGGATATGTCGCGATCCGATTTCCGTTTCGATCAATGAGAGCATACTCCTTATCTTTAATCTGTACTACCGCTTTCCCCTGCTGAAAATCATTCGCCGAGGCAAATTGTGCTCGTATTACTTCATTTCCCGAGGCATCCAGATAACCATACAGGATTGACGAACCATCGGTCTGATTCGGATTAGAATCGTAAAACATCGCTCTGCCGTCATGCATGTCTGAAATAAACGGGTATGCCCGTTTGGTCAGTACGATGCCCTGCTCATTAATCATCTTGAACCCTTGAGAATCAATAGCCATGGCCCGTTCTTCGGAAAAAGAATTAATCGAATCATACACAGGCTGAACCACATACACCCCCTGAAGATTAATGACCCCGGCACGTCCGTTTTTCACGACAACTGCCAATCCATTCGGCTGAAAAGACTGAGCCTCCTCCAGCACCGGCTCCAGACGAACATGTCCCTGCGCATCCATGTATCCCCAGCGAGTCCCGTTCGTTGTTCGAACAGAGACCGGATACAACCAGGTTGTGACTCTGGCATGGATGCTGGTATCCATGGCCTGTTTAATCTTTTTCTCAAGTTTAAGCAGATTTTCTCTCGAAGGATATGCTTCCGGGAAGCTCAGCGCTTTCTGAACCGAAGTAAGTGCTGCCGCATATAAACCCGCGTGATACTGAGCATCCGCAAGGTAATACCAATAGAATACATAATCCGGATAATGCTGCGTGAGCTGCTTGTAATACTGAACTACTTTGGGATAATAAGCCCGGTACGCATCCTTTGCGGGAATCCACTGGCCCTGATGCCACCGAATGATTTCCACTCGATAAGCTTCCCCCGTATCATGAATCCATAACGCGACCTCTACCTTGCCGTCTCGACCATGCACACCCGGTATATCGATAATTTCGGCGAAGCTGTAATATAAATCGTCAGGAGCAGTATCCGTGAGACCGGACTCGGCCCATTCATATACCGCGAGCTTAGACCATATCGCACCGATCTGCCAGCCCACAATGAGATTGTTTCTTAACGTTGAAGTTACAGGTGCTGCCGTCAACATGGTAACTCCATAACCCAATCCCTTGGTCAGAGCCATCTTGATCCAATGTCCTTGAACAAACTTTAGTATAAGCAAATACAGTTCGCTATTCAGCTGATATACAGCGGCAATCTCCGGCAAGCCGTCACCTGTGAGATCAGCCGCATACACGGCCGGATGCTGTATTGGTTTATCAATCGTTACGACCGCTGCACCCGCCGGAATATGCTGGTTTACAATTTGCAGTAATAGCGGTTCACTCATCGACATCTCCGCTTCCTCCCTTATGACCGCATTCGCCTAATGGTATGCATCATAACTCGGGATATGACATGAAAATGCCTCCACTTCACTCTTCAAGAAGAGCTTCTGTATTCATTCTGACATTAATGTTGTTGATTGCAGCATGCTCAAACTCAGGTCATAGTGAACTTCAAAGTTGGGCATTTGATGTTGTAACGTGGAAGAATGGGATTTACAAGGTGACAAATGAAACTGTTACTAAAACTGAAGTTGAAATCGAAATTGGAATAATTAAAAAACACTCTACAAATGAAAGTAATGAATTACCGAATCTGTTTTCCAACAAGTATAAAAAAGGGACAAAATTATTTAAAGTAAGAAATGTCGAGACAACTGATTATATCACAGTAAAAGATGATGAGACTTACTACAAAGCAGTAAAGATGGATGGAATGAATACAGCGGCCAATTAAGGCAGTTGTATTCATTCCATCATTTTATTGAATACACTCCTCTATTAGTGTCAATTCAGAAATAATCTTTTACTCTTCTAAACTGACCTTTTTTCCATCGATAAGGAGATAGCTTACCTCTTTCACCGGAACCGTCTCGGATGATATCCATTTGAGCAGATCGTTGTCCAATTGAATAAATCCGGATCGAGCAGCCCGTTTCGTGCCGTCAGTCAGATGCAGTTCGATATTCAAATCCTCCATACGGATTCGACTTAGATCATCGCCGGTTAACGTAATACCGATTGGAGAAAGGGTTACCTTAACATGCGTGTCTGCATTCCTACCAAGGTTTACATGTCCGCTTTTACTTGCGTTATGCTGTTCCAGATTAAAGCTCGTTTCCCACTTTCCTTGAATAACTTCGCCAATATTGGTGAAACTCCCCCGGAGCTTAAGCTTATCTACAGCATCAACTGCAGTAAGATCGTACACATATTCGATATAATCTCCACCATAACGAACGCCATCTTTCATATAATGACCATAGCTGATGGAGTATTCGGGAATATCCAGCTTATGCCCCTGCGCATCTGTAAAATAGAAAAATCCATGATTGTATCCCCCCATCTCATTATCCGGGTTAATCTGCACATGAAGCTTTCCATTGATGAAGCCGATGTTGGATATATGCATCCAGTCTACACCCGGAACGGAGATATTCGTCTGATCCTTTCGCAGTACCTGGAACGAATTTTTATCCATTTCATTCGCGATTTTACCGCCCAGTCCGCTGATTTGATCTTGATTTAATAATTCATAGCTGCTTTGATCTCTATTTTTAAGCAGTGCATTCCAATCCATAGGAATAGAGTATCCATCTTCCCGCGCCGCTCCCGACATCAATGTATTGATGCGGATCGTCATCCGATTGCTGCTGCCTTTACCTTGCGTTATGAAACGGACAATGGCAGTTCTTGAAGCTTTATCATAATGAATCGTTTGGGCATTGCTCGCGCTGCCTCCACTTAATCTGTAATCATATACATCAAGGGTTTCGTCAATACGATCACTTGTCAGATCTGACACGGAAGCATAAACTTCCGCCGCATCTCCATCCCGGACTGCTCCAATAACCTCCATACGTATGCCCTGATCTTCACTTACTCGATGTACAGGCTGTAGGATATTAATCCGATCCAATCCTAGAAATTGAAGAACGGAAGTCAGATCAATGATCCCGATTGAAGCTGCCGCACCGGTCACAATGCATAGAGATAACACTGCCGCCACGGGAATATAAAAGACTTTACGGTATCTTTTCATATTTTTTATGTTTCTCTCGGCATGGACAGACTCGTCGAACGATGATCTTGTTGGCAGCACACTTACATTTGAATCCGATTTGTATTTTGCTACCTTTTCATAAAACATACTTTTAATATTGGAAAGGTTCTGTTCAGTGAATTGATGTTTGGAATCTCCCACAGGATCGCCTCCTTTACTTCCTATTGTTCCACCATGTTCTCAACTGCTGCCTGGAGCGGTACAACTTGTTATGAACTTGTCTGACCTGCAGTGATAAAGCTTCTGATATTTCATGCGGCTTCTGACCCTCATAAAAGCGGCGTTTCAAGATCTCACGTTCAGGTTCTGGAAAAGATTCAATCAATTGTTCCAGTTCTGCGTCCGTCTCTTTACTAATCAGCTGCATTAAAACATCCTGCGTTCCAACCGAATGAATATGTTCTTCGTATGTAAGTTCGGATCTCCGATTCATTTTCCGATAACGATCGATAGCCTTATGTTTAGCTATTGTCGCCAGATAATTTTTAAGACTGCTTCGACTCGTTTGGAAAGCCTCCGGACGCTGCCAAAATGTAAAAAATGTATCTGCTACACATTCTTCGATCTCTTCATTAGAAGCATGACGGAGAATAGAATGAGCAATCTTCCACAACAGACCCGAATAGTGGTTCATCACCCATTCCATCCCTTCAGGATCACGATTCGCTACAGCCTGCCTGATTTCTTCTTCTTTCACAGCCTTACACGCCTCCTTCCAAATGTAACTTTCATTTCCCAAGCAAAAGATTGCTTTCTTCTTATATTCGTTTCTCCAATCCATTTTACTTACAATCAACAACAAAAAAAGCAAGGGCTCGGCCACCTGCTTTTTTGACTATTGCAATAATCTATTGTATTGATCTATAACCGGGTAGAAATTTCAGCTGTAGGCTGGAGGAACTCTTTCATATGAAGCTCAGTACATGCCTAATAAGAAAAATCCATCATGCTAAGCTTATGTCTGCTCACTGAGCTGTACATATTGAGCAAGGCGGCAGTACTGATCCAGCAGCTGCTCCTCATGCCCTTCACCAAGTGCTGCCCGGCGGCCGGCTTCCACTACACCGCTGATCAATTCATGAAGGAAATGCATCTGTAGTCGCTGTGCATCAAGAGCCATATGCTCCAGCAGCTGCGTATCTCGAATCGTAAACTGAGATAACCCTCGTAAAAATAATTCCTCGGACCAGCCGCGTAATTGTTGAATCAATCCATTATCTTCTTCCAAAACGTCCTATCCTCCCACTACCGGAATCCAGCTTCAAACTCAGCAGCGTCTTGCCCTTCAGGAAACTGATCGGAGTGATCCGCTTTGCCTCCAGTCGCACAAACGCATAAAAATGCTCCAGCTTCTGTGAACCAAGTCCCGATTCCAGTCGATTAATCATAGACTGCCAATCTGAAGAATATGGAAGGGTGAGAGGCAGGCGCCTTCCTTCTTGATCTTCCACCGTAAGAATTAGATCCTGTGTCTGCTTATTGAACGTATGCTCGACAATCCGAGCTGCTTCAATCAATGCGAGTCGTTCTTTCGGTTCAGTGAATAACGAGGTGGAGTCCGGCCGCTGCTGAAGCGCAGCAGAGATATCCATCATATACGCTCCGAAATGAACCTCAGATACATTCGTACGCGGCAAAATCGTAAGCTGGGCTCCATCACCGGACGATATCCGGCGTTCTTCGTTCACTTTAACAGATTGGAACTGAACTTCTTCTCCAGTAAACCGGCTGAAGGTCAGACTTGGAAGCCACGGGGTGAATGCTCCATAATGCTCTGCAAATGAGAATTGCTGGTCTTCGTAATAGACTGCACGCACATCACTGTACGTATAGATTTTTCTATCGTCAAAACAGTAGAAATAATACGTAATGCCGCGAAAACCTGAACGCGTCTCCCAAGAATCAGCCCCCAGGCCATAGAGATGAAGTGAAGGTACAGTAAAATACTTGCTTCGAAAGCTTCCAACGAGTTGGCTCTGCTGTTTGACAGAGATATCGCCTTCGACAAGCACCTCTAACGCAAGATAAAGTTTACTTATACGCTCCAGCATCGTCTGCATGGAGAAGCGAACATGTCTTTTGAAGAAAAGCTGAAGCTCTCCCTGAATCCCGCGCAGGCTGCGTTCAATATCCGGAAGGTTACCGCTGTGTGCAGCAATCGCCAGCGTCTCCAGCTGCGCTAAATACGACTGCGGCAGCCGTGCCAGCCCTGTTTTAAGGATGCCTGCAAGCATTTCGCGGCATTCGCTAACCGTTTGAAGCGAGAATTTCGCTTCATATGCGCGCATACTCAGAACCTCCGTATCATCCAGCCCATGAATCATACGGTACCGCAGCAGGGCTTCAAGTTTAGCCATCTTCCCTGCAGTCTGCTTCCATTTGCATAGAGCTTTGGTCAGATTAGGTTCTTCTGTGAAGGAAACCTCAATATCTTGACGTTTCAAAAGAACTGTCAGAAGCGTGTCCGCTGTGATTTGAATTTCTTCAGGGTAACGCAGGCGAAAAACAACTTCTTCAACCAACGTTGAAGTATACGATTTAATCAGCGCTGTCAGATCGGCTTCAAGCATCCACTGAAAACGGGAATTCGTTTCCACCGACTGAGCATGCTGACTATAACCCGAATGATTTGTCTCCTTCACCAGAGGAATCGGCTGATCGCCAGAATCGGAAACGGAACTGGAATCGGCATGCTCCGCTGATGCTGAGGGTGATTGATGTCCATCAAGAGACATAGACAAAGGCTCAGGCTCTTCTGATGCCGAAGCTGCTGCAGACACATCTTCTTCTGCTATCTGCTGCCGCTGATCATAAACAATTGCAATCAGTACATGTTTGCAGATATGTTCCGATGGACAAGAGCACTCCCACTTATCCAGTGAAGCATAGAGGGTACATTCCGTACCCTCACTCAGCTGACAGATCACCGATGTCTCATTCCATGTGTACTGGACACGAATCCCTTGATCCAGCTCTTTAAGTGCCCTTTTATATAATCCCTTATTAGCATAACGAATGAGATAATCCTCTGTGCAGCGTTTCGAAAAATGCCTGAACTGCTGCTTGAATTCACTCATACCCACGTGATCAACGCCCCGCCGCTCTTAAAATATCATAGATCGTTTCACTAAATACACGGCCTGGAATTTTACCCAAAGGGATCGATTTGTTATCTGCATAATAATAGTGCTGTCTTTTGCCGTTTGGTTTGAAGAAGTGCAGGGATTCCAGCGTAACATCTTCCATCCCTTCATAATACGTAATGCTTGTGCCGCTGAATTGAAGCTCGGCAACAATCTCTCCATACTCTTTGTAAAACTCATTGAACCAGCCGCCGTCCTGCGCAGGACCTTTGATCCAGCCGTATTTCTCCAGCGCTTTCGGAAGAGCTGTTGGTGAGAATTCATCTTCTGGAAGACGATCATATTCCGTCTTATCCTGTTCCTCCTCCTCAATCAAGTGAACTTGACGTTTCAGCTGCTCAAACGGCTGTTTGACCTCATAATCCTCCAGCTGTGTACTCCAGCCCTCAAGGGTCTCCTGATCCAGTTCAAGCGGATGCACCAACCCTACCTGAGCTTCTGATGGCAGTTCGGTTTCATCCTCGTCCACCGTATTGAATGTACCATCCTCCATGTATCGGAACGTACGAACCAGCTCACCGTTCTCATAAATTCCCCAGATCAATCCTACAGCGAATTTCTGCATGATCACATTGTCCACAAACAGGGATGTCCATTCTTCTGCTGTCCAGAGGCGCTGCTTTGATAAGGATTCCTCCAGACGAGCAGTCTGAATCGTAACCATCGTTTTAAGGTCCTTCTTCAGTTGAGTGAAGCGCGTCTTGGATTGTGCTGCAAGCTCAGGATCATCCTTTTGTGCCGGAGCAGGCAGACTTTTCACCGCTTTACCTGTTTCTTCGTTGATGACAACAACCTGCAGGTCCGCATTAACTTTAACCTGGAAGGAGCGTTCGCCGTAGCTGAGCTGCAGTGTTCCCTTTTCATCAAAACCAAGAGAAGTAACCAGCCGATCTTCAAGCTGCTCAGCCGTTAGTCCCATGTTCTCCGCAGCGAGCTGCAGGGCCTCTTCAGCTGCGCCCTTAACTTGACGGTTCTTCACACTGCGTTTAACTTTATCAATCGCCATAAGTGCGACTGGTTCTTTCAGATATGCAAGCACCTTCACGGCCTCTGCTGCAATTGCACCGCGGCTGTTCTCTGTCCATTCCTTAATCTGCGGAGTCAAAATATGAACAATCTGAATATCACCGAAGAGTGCGGAGATATACATCACCCATTTCTCCTTGGCAGGTGCACCATCCTGAATCCACAGCTGCAGCAGTTCCGTTGAGAAACGAATAAGCGAAGCTTCGCTCACATATTCTCTAAGTTCATTTAACCGCTCATTTGGTCCAGACCCATGATCAATCGACTGCAGTAATATATACTGTTTAATACGATCATCTAAAGGCTGACCATCCGCGGATCGAATCAGAGACGGAAGCTCTTTAAGAGGTAACCAGCTGATTCGGGACATTTTCTTGGCGTCGGCCAAGTCGGCAAGTGCTGCATGCGCATACTCAGGACTCAGCTCAGCTGTATCGAGCAGAATCTGAATCAGGTTTTTCCACTCTCCCGCCTTCTCGTTCTGTAGAAGCTCCATGTACAATTCCCTGCTGTTCTCCAGACTACGGACCGCTGTCAGCGCCATTTCCTTAATTGAAGCCTTTTTCTCGGCACGATAAATCATCATATACAATTCTTGATCAGGAACGTGGTTAAACGCAGCCAGGGCGATACTGTTAGCCCGTTTGGAGGCATCCTGCAGACCTGCCTGAACAGCTGCCACCAGTTGTTTCTTAGGGATCGCATCCCGCTGCTCAAATGCCACCTCCAGCGTTAAAATACGCGTATCCGTTGGCAGCTTTTTATACTGTTTCAACGCATGCTCCAGATTGTGCTGCAGAATACGGCGATACTCGTCCTGAGGCATCGATTGATACGTATAATCCGTCATGCCATTCAGGGAGATCAGACTGGTCAGCAGCTGCTCTCGTTTGACCTGGGGATCATCTCCGTACCTGTTCAAAATCTGCTCCCCGCTAAACGCATACGAGTGATACATATCCGATATAATGTCCAGCGTCCATTCCGGATGGGTGAGCAGAATCGCAAAGCGGTGCATCGGGTCTGAATCGATCGGCAGGAAGCTGATGCTGATCAGATTGTTAATCCGTTTTCGGTCCCGGTTAACATGATTGAACAATCCGCGGCTGTCCTTATCCGCCCAGTACTCTTCGAGTGAATATTCACCGCTCAGATATCGGGCAATGGCCAGTCCTTGTCTCCCGCCTTCCAAAGGTTGGCGCAAAACGCGGAATACAGCCTCTTCTATTGAACTTTCGGGATGAAGTAAAGTGATGTTCTGATCCAGCATCATCTTCTGAAAACATAATTTCAGGAATGGCGCTTTGACAATCTCATAAGCCCGCATGGACTTCTCAGGCTGATTAGCCACAGCCGCCTTAAGGATACTCCATGACACTCTGTATGAGTTCAACTCAATCTGCATTAATTCGATCAACTGATAAGGCTCATCCAGCGGCACCAGCCCAGCCAGCAGATCATCTTCACTTCTTGAACGAGGATTCATGCTGAGCAGATATTTGCGAACTTCCATCGGATACAGCTCATGCAGGTGCTGCACGACTTTCATAAGCTCTTTGCCAACCTCGCTGACATTATCCAGAAACCGCTGCTTGCCTCCGCTAATATTGGTCAGGTACAGCACTGCACTGCTGATTAACACCATCGTCTGATGGAAAACGGCATGTGAAACATGATGTTTTGCTGAAAAAGTAATCTCAGGATAGTGGCTGGCAATCAGTTCACTGCGTTTCTGCTTAAGGAATTCCTCTCCAAGCAGCTGCGTTGAACTGTTTTGTTTTCCCTGCACACTGCCTGCAATTAATGGTTCGATCAAAGCATAAAGTTCTTTATGAAGCTTCTCGGCATCATTAGCCATCACATGCTGGAACAGCTCGGGCAGCAGGGCGCTGAGTTTCTTGATCTCGTCTTTATTCGCAAACTCAACATCTGGATGCGAACACAGATTTACGAGAATCAATGCATCAAGAACATCTCTAAAGTTCCCCTGACTATCTGCTTTTTTCGAATCAAACAGCCATTGTGCCCGCTTCACACGACTCTTAAGCTCGGAGAGAAGCTCTTCTTCGCCAGCAAATTGTTTCATTTTCTTCAAACGGGATAACAAGGCACCCATCCGGTCCGGACTCTTGCTTTTCCCGTTTAATCCGTACGCCTCCGAATCTTGGCCAAGACAAGCTGCGAATGCATTAACTCCCCAAGGACTTCTTCGGAAATAATTCGACTCCAGATGCATCGCAACAGCACCCGCACGAAAAAAAATATCGCCATCCTCTTTCTTGCCCAGCTTTTCCAGCGCCTCTACCGTACGATAGACGTAATGACTCGTTTTACCCATCATTTCAGG
The DNA here is from genome assembly GCF_040702995.1 of Paenibacillus sp. AN1007. Classification (NCBI taxonomy): domain Bacteria; kingdom Bacillati; phylum Bacillota; class Bacilli; order Caryophanales; family Paenibacillaceae; genus Paenibacillus; species Paenibacillus sp. AN1007. The sequence goes on along the minus strand of NZ_CP159992.1, from coordinate 2,281,477 downwards.
AAATTTATCCGTCACACCCATGACATAATCAATAATCTCGGAACTGCGGTCCGTCGTGAGTGAGTAGTCATCTGAACAGATGGAAGCAAACTTTTCTACCAAACTCTCTACTGCGCGGTCTGCGGTAAGCATCATATATTCCTCCTCTAAGTAACGTCAAAATAACGTTTGGACATCCAGCCTTCAATCTCTACCCTTTAATCTGATATTTCTCAATGAATAAAGTAAATTCAGGTAATAATTTCTCCAATCCATTCGGCAAGCTCGTTAGGCGTAATTGCGGCTACGTGTGCCCCCATGTTGGCCAGCGTCTGCGCAGCATGTTTGTTATACACCGAATCTCCGTTGAAATCGAGGGCCGTGAGCACCAACAGCCTGCATCCCGCATCAAGAATATCCCTGCATGCTTGATACATCTGATTGATCGGATAACCTTCTTCCAGATCGCTGACCAGAATATAGATCGTTTTGCTCGGATTCTCAATCAGTGTCTCTCCATAACGCAGCGCTTTGGCAATATGCGTTCCTCCGCCGAGTTGCACATTCATCAGCACATCTACGGGGTCTTCCAACCGATCGCTCAAATCTACAACCTTGGTGTCAAAAATGAATAATTTCGTCCGCAGCGCGTTCAAACGGTAAAAAATACTCGCCATAACGGAACTGTAGATCACCGAATCCATCATGCTGCCGCTCTCATCCACACCGATGATGATGTTCCACTTGTTGTGCTGCTGTATGTTCCCGTCAAAATAAAGTCGATCAATGACAAACCTTCGTTTCTGTTTATCATAATTTTTCAGATTGCGGGTAATCGTACGTTTAAAGTTCAGGCTGCGCAGCGAGCGCACCGAACTGGATGCGTACCGACTGCGTTTTCCCATAATGCTGGCCCGGGCGTGAGACTCCAGCTTCCTGCGCAAATCCTCAACCACCGTTCGTACAATATCCTTGGCACTTCGGAGCACGTCTCCTTTCATTCGCCCTTTGAACTGCATAATATTTTTGAGAAGATTCATATTGGGCTCAAGAGACTCCAGCAGCTTTTTATCAGTTAACAGCTCTGTCAGTCCGTAGCGATCCAGCGCCTGTTTCTCCAGAATTTCAACGGTTGATTTTGGAAAAAGATCACGGACCTTGTGCAGCCAATTGGGAACGGTAAGCTCGGATGGACCGCGGCCGCCTTCTTTTCGATATCCCTGCTCCTCTCCGTACTCACGGTTGTACAGATAACCCAGAATCTCATCCAGTTCCTTATACTGAAACTCGTCTGACTGGTACTGATCGGCTTCACTTAAGCCTTCTTCGGCAGCTTCACCAAGAATCAGGCGCCACCGATTCAATGTTTCCGCAGCACTTCGTTTTTCCGGTGATGACAGTTCTGTCTGCGTTTCGTCCGGCCCCTGTCGGGTTTCATTCAATGTTTCATTCATATTAGCTTCCATGCCGCAAACTCCTTTCGAAGCGCCTCATCCTGCGTTCTGTACTTTATGAGCAGCTGCTCGTCCAGTGCAGGAATCGCCATCTCATCCGGCTTCACCTGATGAAGCTTGGCTGCACGTTCGGCAATTAGACTTGTTTCCATCGGCGTAAAATAAGTAAAAGCGAGGCGCAGCTCCGGAATCATTGCAATAAAATCATCATAGGATAACTGTTCTATTAGGCTGTTAAGCTCGTAGAGCAGTTCATCTTCATATAAGAAAGCATCCCGTGCTGCCGTAAATACGCCCTGTAAAAATAAAGCCGTCTGACGGGTCTGTTCAGGCGTACCGCGGATATACCCTCTGGCACGCTCCACAATCTCGTCCCGGGATCGATCTCCAAGTCCTGAGGCAATAGCGATACAGACACCTTCAAGCTGGGCAGGAAGTTTCGAATCGGACAGAAGTTCATCCAGATGGGTCCGAAATGCCGTATCCTGGAATCGCTCTTCCGATGAATCGGCCAGCATAGCCAGCAGCTTCAATCCCTGAATAATGCCCTCATGCTCATCCGCATTGGTTCTGGACAGCTGCTGCAGCTTGTCCACCGCATTACTGTAAGCTTCTGACACCAGGTCCGAAAGATGCGGATCATCCGATAAACCGAGCAGTCTGCGGTGCTGATGAATCCGGTTCAGAATCGTTAAGCTGCTGCACAAGGACAAGAAATGACCATCTGTCCGCAGGGCAGCCCGAACTTTGTCGTACAAATGCAAGGCCGTCTCCTGAAGACCCATTAACAGTGCCCGCAGCATCAAACTGGCAAGTTCACCGCTGTGATGGTCCGGTATGTCCTGCATCTGCTCTTCCATTTTGCGAGCAGCGGCTCCTGCAAGCGTACCGCCATATAGAGAATTTTCAATTAATCGCGCTTCAATGCGTGAGGAGTACATGTACTCCCACGTTTCTCGAACCAGATTCATGTCACGCTGTGCAATCCAGTCCGGCCCTGCCTGACGTTTCGCAAATTCGGGAACGAGATAAGAAATACATTGGAACAGCTGACTGAGCAGCCGGTGTTCCGGTTTGGCGTAGAGGTCCAGCACCTTTTTATGCTGTCCTGTCGTACGAATCTGAAGTTTGAACGCTGTACAGCGCGCTTTAAAGTCCTCCACGATTGGAATATGAAAGGCATTAGGCGCAACGCTTCCGATGGCATCCCCGGTTAACAGAAGCTGCAGTTCCTGCAGCGGCTTGTCCGTGGCCAGTGTCAGTTCCCCTTTGATAAAGGAGGAGCGTGCCGCATCCATCAGTTCATAGACTCCGCCTTCCCGCTTGCCTCTCAGCTGTGCCAGACCTTGGATCATGCTGTAAGCTTCGATCGCATCACTCGTAGATACATGTTCTTCGCTATCCCGCAGCCTGCGCATCAGCTTGGATAATACCTGCAGCGTAGTTACACGATAAGGAGAACTTGGGGAACGAAGCAGCTGACCCCAGATTTGATCGTAAAAATACACATAAGGCATACCGCTTGCATAACCATTCAGACGGTCGGCTTCGGCAAACGTATAGACCATTGGATACATCTGCTGATGTACATCTGCTGTATCTGTGGCAGCCTTCCGGGTTGACCTGCTCATTTTTGCTTCGGCAGGAGGTAGATCGGACTTCTCCAACGAGTTGACCCTAGCGATGTTCTTCTTGGACTCCGTACGTACTTTCAGCTGATCTTCCTCTTCCTGCCTTATCGCAGTCACTAAACCATACGTATGGAAACCTCCGGTTATAACAAGCACACGCTGATATTGCTCCTCGGCTTCCTTAATCCGTTTCATCATATGTGATTCCCTTAACAAATCACCATTTTCGATCAAACGGCTGGGCGTGTAACACATTCTGGATAACGTACAATAGGTGAACACATCCCGTACAAATTCATACGTTGACTTCTCCAGACCCCCGATCTCAAACACCTTTTCCCACAACTCATCAAAACTGCGGCAGTTTGTTTTCTCGCATAATCGGTTAATGAAGTCTGATCCGGCAAGCAGCGTTTCGTCCTGGATGGAGATTTCTTTCGGCTTCGTTTCCACCAAGCTTTCATTGCTTCTTGAAACATGCCGATAATCCAAATCAATAAACTGTGCCGGGATACCAAGTCGGTGAGCCTCTTTTAGCGCGACATACTCAGGTGAATATCGAAGCATCGGATAATAACAGGCTTCTCTTCCATGCTCATCCTCATAGGTATAATACAGACTGACCGGGGGAAGGGTGGCTTCATCCGTTAATACGGAAATCAGGGGGTTGCCGCTTTCCGGCCCTTCAATCAGAATGATATCGGGTTGGTACTCTCCGATTGCACGCAGCAGATGATGAGCACAGGCTGGACTGTGATGCCGTATTGGAAAATAAACCGTTCGTTGATTCAGATTGTACACACACGCCTCAAACAGAGATTGCAGTTGACTTAAATCCGCAGCATCCAATAAACCGTCAGCGTCAGCAGACTGTACCTGACCTAACCGATCCATTTTCTTTCCTCATAATAATGTTTCCAGATCTCCTCTTCCGCGGAGCGAGCTTTCACAATTTTGGAAAAATAGTTTTTGAGAATGCTTAGATCCTTGTCATTTTCCTTTGCAATCGTTCCCAGCATATTTTGCACCAAACGATCCAGCGCAATGGATTTCCCTTCGTAGTAATGAGATGTCATCGCACTCTGCACATATACGGATACCGCCTCTGCAGTACTCATGGACGCTTGCGGTGTATCCAGCTTATAACCTTCACGTGACATCCCTGTACGCAGTTCCATAAACGTCGTTGCAAGTAACTCCACAACGTCGGTTTGTATTTCAATATCAATTCCACTATGTAATAACAGGTTTCTCGCCTGGGATTCAATGATTTTGGCTTCCATCTTCACATTTTGGATCGGCTTGATCGTTTCAAAATTAAAGCGGCGTTTGAGCGCCCCGCTCATTTCATTCACACCTTTGTCCCGTATGTTCGCGGTAGCAATAACATTGAAACCTGGTTTGGCAAAAAGTACACCTCCGTCGAGTTCAGGAATACTCATGACCTTATCGCTAAGTATACTGATCAAGCTGTCCTGTGCTTCGGCCGGACATCGCGTAATCTCCTCAAAGCGGGTGAGGATGCCTTTTTTCATCCCATTATATAAAGGAGAAGGCACAAGAGCCGCTTCCGATGGACCTTTGTCCAGAAGCATGGCATAATTCCAGGAGTACTTAATCATATCTTCGGTGGTTCCAGCCGTCCCTTGTATCGTATTCAGGCTCGTTCCGGAGATCGCAGCTGTCAGCAGCTCACTAAGCATCGTTTTGGCCGTACCCGGCTCTCCTACCAGCATTAACCCGCGATTCCCTGCCAGGGTAACAACCGCACGCTCAATTAACACATCATTTCCATAAAATTTACGCGTAATGTTGATTTTCTCTCCATCCAGCATCGCTGGCTGCTCCCGTCCAATAATAAAATCCCGCACATAGGCTGGAGATAACAGCCAGTTAGGCGGCCGATGACCCTGATCCTCCTGCTGTAACGCCCGTAATTCGGCCTCGTATAATGTCTCGGCTGGCGGTTTAAGCATCTCCATTATTGACGATGTCTCCTCTCGTATAAACAGATCGTATGTTCCTATTTCTCTTATTTTATCATAGCCTTCATCCACTCAGCCAAAAAACGAGCAAAAATGGTTGAAACGTCCTTCTTATCTGCACTTCTATCTAAGTCCAAGGACTTACACAGCCGCACAAACATGAATTTTCTATCCGCTCTTCATATCAAATCATGTGATTTTTTCACCCGTTACAACGTATTCATCTTAGGCATATGTATCTATCTAAGTATGTTACCAGCTGCACGATTGCAGAGAAAAGACACTACAAGTCAATAAACAATACACTATAGGCTTTAATCACACCTACATAAAAAAATTGCAAATTGCACAGGCTCCTGGGAGCCCGTGCTTCATCTTCTGAATTCAATTACATTCTGCGTCCGCACGAAGAGGAATAGAGCTCGTACCATTCATATCGCGTCAGCTCCACCTGAGCCGCATCGCGACAGGCCAGAATCCGTTCCGGACGAATGGAACCAATCACGGGCTGAATGCCTGCAGGATGTTTCATAAGCCAAGCCAGTACGATCGCTTCTGGTGTTACACCACGTTCTTTGGCTATGCGGGCCACCAAATCTGCCGTTGGTTTAATCTCGGGCCGCTGGCCTTCGACAACGCGCCCTGTGAACCTTCCCTGAGCAAGAGGACCCCAGGCCTGCAGCTGGATATGCTCTGCCTGACAGTATTCCATCGTTCCATAAGGAAACACATTCTCTTTTGCCTGCGCGCGGTTCACCGTTACTCCTGCTTCAACAAAACCGATCTTATCCAGGCTCATCTCCAGCTGATTAACGATAAACGGTACGCGGCTGTACATTTGAAGCAGGCGAATTTGTTCGGCGCCCATGTTGGATACGCCAAAATGTCTTACTTTTCCATCCTGATGCAGTTTCGCCAGCGCTTCTCCAATCTCCTGCGGATGGGCAAGCGGATCAGGACGATGCAGCAGCAGAATATCAAGATAATCGATGCCCAGCCGGGATAAAATACCATCCACACTCTCGATAATATGTGCACCTGAAGTATCATAGCGCTGTGGACCTTCGTCATCTCCTGCCAGCCGGATTCCGCATTTCGACTGAATGATGATCTGTTCACGAAGTCCTTGGATATCGGACAGTACCCGCCCGAATACATGCTCAGCTTTACCGCGTGTATAGATGTCTGCAAGATCGAAGTGACGAATACCGATCTCCAGCGCGGCTTCTACCGCCTGCCGACCTTCGACCACCAAATCATCTGTAATGGGCTGACCGTCCCAGTCCCCTCCAAAGCGCATACAACCCAGGACCATAGGGCTTGTCGGAATCTGATGATCATGCAAAGGTAACTGTCTATAAGACATAACCGTCCTCACCTCTTTTTCATTTTTCAATTTGAAAGCGTATTCTTCATTCATCTTGATTCACTCTTTTCTTTTCTGGAAGTCCTGCCTGTATTCCTGCAGCAATCGGGTTTTAGGACCGTGAATCCAATTTCCATTCTTTGCTTATCACCTAAAAAGAGGGTAAAATACGATCAAGCCATAGGAGAGGAGATTACACATTTGAATCCGAATGAATCCAATGACACTTCAAGCTCCAGTATTTTTACGGCATCCTTTACTCACAACCCCTATCCCGTCTATGAAAAATTAAGAAAAGAGCATCCCGTCTTCAAGGTCATGTTCCCTAACGGTGAGTTTGGCTGGATGATATCCAAGTATGAGGACGCGGTTCAAATCTTAAAAGATAACCGCTTCAGCAAAGACATGGTCAAACGATACGGAGCGGGCAATCAGAGTATTTTCTCCAGCAACATGCTGTTCTCCGATCCGCCGGATCACCGTCGTTTGCGGGGTTTGGTACAGAAGGCTTTTACGCCTAAACTAGTCGCAGATATGAGAAGCCATATCCAGAATATCGCGGATGATCTCCTGGACAATCTACCTTCACAGGACACAATGAATCTGATTGATGACTTTGCCTTTCCGCTCCCTATTATTGTCATCAGTGAAATTTTAGGTGTTCCGGTGGAGGATCGTGACAAATTCCGGATGTGGTCGAACACCGTCATCGATGCATCCACGACCAAGAGTGTCGAACTGTTTGAGCAGCATGAACGGGAGTTCACCGAGTATCTGACCGCTTGGTTCGCCAAAGTGCGAAAAGAACCCGGACAGGATCTCATCAGCCAGCTTGTCATTGCCGAAGAATCCGGTGACCAGTTAACCGAAAGAGAACTTCTTGGCGTTGTTTCTCTACTTATTATTGCCGGACATGAAACGACTGTAAATCTTATAGGTAACGGTATTCTGGCCCTACTGGAACATCCGGAACAGCGGGACTTGTTAGTTCAGCAGCCTGAGCTGATTCATCAAGCTATTGAAGAGATGCTGCGGTATAACGGGCCGGTGGAATTCAGCACTTCTCGCTGGGCTTCCGAGGATATTGAATTCCGCGGACAGCAGATCGCCAAGGGAGACCTTGTGATCGTTGCGCTGGATGCAGCCAATCGGGATGAAGAGCAGTTCCAAGACGCGGACGTGTTTGATATTACACGTGAGAAAAGCGCACATTTAGCTTTTGGCAAAGGCATTCATCTCTGTCTTGGTGCACCGCTGGCCCGTCTTGAAGGAGAGATTGCAGTCAGCACGCTGTTAAAGCGTTTCCCCAACATTAGACTGCAAAAGGATGTCGACACCTTGGAATGGAGACCGGGCATGGTCGTACGCGGCGTCCAAGAACTCCCGGTACAGCTGAAATGAGCGGCTTCTTGCTCGTTGTTCTGCTGCTCATCACTCCATTATTATGGTCCAAGCTAGGGAGTCTGCAGCGTCAGGTAGATGAATTGAAGACAGAGGTGGAGGGGCTTCGGTACGGTTCATCCGGCGATACCCATCGTTTTGGTGTAAACAGCACCTCTTCTGCACCAGATGCTGTATCCTTCTTTCCTTCTTCTGATAGCAGCACGATGTCTCATCCTACAATGGATCGTGAGTTAGAGCAGGAACTGCTTACCATGGTACGCAGCGGGAACAAAATTAAAGCGATCAAAACATTGCGTGAAGCCCGCGGCCTCTCTTTAAAAGAAGCCAAGGATCAGGTGGATGCACTGGACAAATAGTAGGCCAAACGAGCCCTGGAAACGATTCTAGCGGCTCGTTTTTTTGTGATGATAAAGAGACTGTTAACGCCTTTCTCACAATCGGCAGTATGACAGGCTGGACTGTATCCAATGCAAAAAAGGGACCTGCAGCGAAATACACCACACAGCCCCTCTTCTTATTTCTTAATCAACCATATGTGTATTTTATAAATCCTTATTGTGCCGTCACTGCACCATCAATCGGATATACAGCGCCATTAATGTACGGAGCCTCATCTCCAAGCAAAAAGGACACCAGATTCGCGATCTCTTCCGGTTTGCCCAGACGCCCCGATGGAATGCTGTCTACCGTAGCCTGGAATACTTCCGGATTGTCTTTGCCAAACTGAACAACCATCGGTGTCTCTATAGTACCTGGGGCTATAGCGTTGACACGAATGTTATCCTTGCCATATTCAATTGCTGCTGTGCGGGTCAAACCAACAACGCCGTGTTTGGTTGCCGCATAAGGCGCAACCGCCGGTACACCCACGATACCTGCTGTAGAAGCCGTATTTACAATAGCGCCTCCGCCTGTTTTGAGCATTTCAGTGATGACATATTTTAGTCCGTAGAACACACTTCTCAGATTAATGTCGATAATCTGATCAAACTGCTCAATGGTATGTTCAATCAATTTGATTCCCGGTCCGGCGATCCCCGCGTTGTTAAAGAACAGATCAATCCGGCCAAACTCTTCAATTGTCTTTTTCACATAATTCTCGACTTCGTCGGCCTTACTTACGTCTGCCTGGACAAAAATAGCTTTACTTCCCAGCTGCTCAATCTGTTTCACCGTCTCAAGCCCTGTTTCCTCGATTAGATCAACGACAACGATTGAAGCGCCCTGCTTCGCAAGCTTCAGCGCTGCAGCCTGACCTAATCCACTGCCTGCTCCCGTAATGATCGCTACTTTTCCTGTGTGACTCATGATGATCTCCTCCGATATGTGTCATGTGTGCTTGTACCAATTCATTCATTTGCTCGGCTTCACATGTATGAAATGATATAAGCCAGGAAGGATACCTTCCTGACTTTACCTATTCTAAGTAACATTCGGTTTGAAAACAAACCCAATTCTTTGAATCTATTTCGTTTTTTGAATCCTTCCTGCATCTATCACGGTTACCCATGCCCTATCGAAGCAGGTTCGTTTTGGCAAGCTCAATCAATTCATCACCGCGTCCGTTCAGAACAGCTTTCATCATCCATAACGTAAAACCCTCAGCTTGTTTTATATTAATCTTCGGAGGCAGCGACAGCTCTTGGCGATTGACCACCACGTCGATCAGGACCGGCCCATTGTGCTGCAGCGCACGATCAACTGCCCCTTCAAGCTCTGCAGGGTCTTTCACACGGATTCCCTCAATGCCCATCGCCTGAGCAACCATCGCAAAGTTGGGATTCACAAGTTCCGTACCGGATTCGAGGAATCCGGCTGCTTTCATCTCCAGTTCCACAAAACTGAGTGCGCCATTGTTAAATACAACCACTTTTACTGGAAGGTTATGCTGTTTCAGCGTGAGCAGATCACCCATCAGCATCGCTAAACCGCCATCACCTGATAAGGAGATGACCTGCCTTCCAGGTTCAGCAACCTGAGCGCCGATCGCCTGCGGCAGTGCATTTGCCATTGTTCCGTGATTGAATGAACCCAGTAATCTGCGATTACGGCTCATTTCAATATAACGAGCTGCCCATACGGTAGGGGTACCCACGTCACAGGTAAAGATTGCATTTTCTGCAGCAGCATCACTGATCACTTTGGTCAAATACTGTGGATGAATCGGTTTTTTGCCTGGTTTGCCTACGGCCAGCTCGTCCAGATCCTCACGAACCTTGGCGTAGTGTTTCACACTTTTGCGCAGATGTTTATCACTATGTTCCGTCGTCAGGTAGGGAAGCAGGGCTTCGAGCGTTGCCTTGACGTCTCCGCACACACCATAATCCAGCTTCGTACGCCGGCCCAGATGTGAGGTTTGAATATCCACCTGAAGTACTGTGGCATCTTCCGGGTAAAACTGGCGATACGGGAAGTCTGTTCCGAGCATGAGCAGTACATCACAATCCATCATGGCATGGTATCCCGAGGAATATCCGATCAGCCCTGTTAGTCCCACCGAATACGGATTGTCGTATTCCAGGTACTCTTTGCCACGAAGGGCTATAACCATAGGGGATTTCAGCCGGTCACACAGCTCCAGCAGCGGTTCACGTGCCCCGGCACACCCGGCTCCGCAGAGAAGTGTAATCTTTTTATCCTGATTCAAATATGAAGCGAGCTTGGCGAGTTCAGGCTCAGAAGGATGTACGATCGGATGTGGTGCGTGGTACACATGTTCAGGAACAGGCAGATCAGCAGCTTCAAGCCCGGCAACATCACCTGGCAGCACAATGACAGACACACCGGAACGGGCAACCGCTGTCTGCATTGCCATGGTGAGCGAACGCGGCATCTGTTTGGCGGTTGTAATCACTTCGCAATAATGACTGCATTCCTGAAACAGATACTCTGGATGAGTCGCTTGAAAATAATCGCTGCCGATCTCGTCACTCGGAATATGAGCAGCAATGGCGAGTACCGGCACTCGATTGCGGTGGCAGTCATATAGTCCGTTGATCAAATGCATATTACCCGGCCCGCTGCTGCCTGCACACACGGCTAAGCTGCCGCTGACTTGAGCGTCTGCACCAGCAGCAAAAGCAGCCACTTCTTCATGCCGTACATGAATCCATTCTATCTTGCCCGACTTGCGTATGGAGTCGAGGACTGCATTTAAAGAGTCTCCAACTATGCCGTATATCCTGTGTATACCTGCATTGAGCAAAGCTTCAACAAGAACATCTGCAATCGTTTTTTTCATGATGCACAGTCACTCCTTCGATATGTTATTTTGATTAGGTTACCTTCCCGTGAATATACCTATTCTTATACCCCAAATTTTTGAAAATCGAATCAAACTCATATGTCATTTCAAGTATATGATGATGACAACCGATACAATAATTTCATTGAACATCAAAAAAAGAAAATCAAAAAAATCCGTTTGCCTTGAAGGCAAACGGATAATCTTATAAAGGTGCGCTTTATATCCTACTTTACATGCTCCAGAGAATCCCGATAAATCAAAAATACGATATCTTATGACTAATTCAGATTGCTGGCATAACATTTCCGCCGCTTACAGGGATATACGCTCCGGTAATAAAGGAGGACAGATCCGATGCCAAGAACGCAACCGCATTGGCGATTTCTTGATCCTCTCCTCTGCGCTGTAATGGCACGGTCCGAGTATAGGCTTCATCCTGCCCAGGTTCACCTGCTCGATCCCGTTCACTGATTGTCCAACCCGGAGCTACCTGGTTCACCGTAATCTGATACGCGCCAACCTCCTTGGCTAAAACACGGTAGACACCATCCATACCGCGTTTTCCGGCACTGTACGCCGATTGGTGGGCAAAATTCTGCATCGCACACTCGGTATTAATCCCGATAAAACGACCCGACTTCACCTGCTGCATATACGGAATAAAAGCTTTGGCCAGATATACACTCTGCATCACACAGGATTCGAATTGACTTAGATAGTCCTCAGGTGCCTGCTCCAGCACAGTGGTCCATTCGTATTGAATGACTGCATTAGCAACGACAATGTCTACACCACCCAGCTTGTTCTGGATTTCATCCCGTATCCGAAATGCCGTATCCTGTTTGGTAATGTCACCCTGTACAATGACGGCCTGACGCCCCATTGCTTCGATCTCGCCTAACAGTTCATTCGCCTTCGTTTCATTGTTTATGTAATGAAGGGCCAGGTTCGCGCCGCAAGCAGCAAGTGTACGAGCAATGATTCTACCCAATTGTCCGGTTGCTCCAGTTACTAATGCCGTTTTCCCCGTTAGATTCAGCTGCATTGCAGAGATCACCTCCTTATGGATTCTACCTGTTTAGAAGCTTCCACGGAAAACGATTTCGATTAAACGATAGAGGAAGATGCTTTCCTAATGCTATTTCTGCAGACTCCTGCAATCATCAATTTGCACGTTGTTCCATCAAATCGATTTCCTGAAAACGGCTGACTTCCTTCTCCCAGCGCTCTGCGACATACTGACGGTGTACGGGATGATCATTGTAAGCATCATACGCTTCCTGATCTGCAAATTCCATGGAAAAGCCGTAATCAAACTCGTTCTTTGCACTCACTTGACGCAGGACTCGAAAATGTTCAACACCCGGAATAACCGCAAGCGCTTCCTTGCTTTCCTTCAAAAAAACCTCGGCCTCCTCGGTATCCTTGCCTGCATAAAGGGTAAATGTCACCATATGTGTAATTCTGCTCATTTTCTGTTTCCTCCTCCACTAAGTTCAGACTCTGTACTAGTTTACAACTGAATCTATTGAAAGCGCAATAATTGGCTGCCTGAACTCAATCGATACAGCTGTGTGGAGACACAAAAAAACCCCAGGAATCATCTCCCGGGGTTTTCCTGTCATCTATGGACAAACTAGTTTTTGAGGTTGTATTTACGGTTGAACTTATCAACACGTCCACCGATGTCCACGTTTCTTTGTTTACCAGTGAAGAACGGGTGGGATGCAGAGCTGGTGTCTACACGAATAACAGGGTAAGTGTTACCGTCTTCCCATTCCATTGTTTCGTTGGAGAACTTCGTGGAAGAAGCAAGGAATTTGAAATCAGCACTTGCATCGTAGAAAATAACGAGCTGTGTCTTAGGATGGATGTCAACTTTTGGCATAATCTATTTACACTCCTTTAATATGGGTACTCCCTAGAATCAAACTAAATTTTATTATACTCTTTTTTTGCACGAAGTACCAGCAGGATTTAATGAAATGACAAAAAAATTATAATCCATGCGATTGGGCAGCTGATTGATCCGTTACGCTGGGCCTTTCTCCAGTACATGAAGCATGTATTCCAGCGCCTCAAGCTCATCCATTCCTCTTGTCTGTAACCGGACAACACTGCCATTCCGAAGCGGAAGCAGGGCCATGCCCAGAAGACTCTTCACATCTACACGATGTTCGTGTTCAGACTCCGTATAAGACAATAATATATCTGAGGAAAAACGTGACGCCTGAGAAGATACCGACAACAGCTCATCCCGATGAAAATCCGCGTGAATCATAAACTCATGTGTTCTCACAACCTTCAGTTCCTTTCGCCGAGTTCTATACACCTTTAACGGTGTGTTTTCATTTATATAACAAAATCAACATGAATTATACCATGTGCTGGCAGCTTGTCCATGGCTTTTATGTGAAAAAGAAAAAAACTTCGTTTGAATTAGCAAAAAAGTCCAGTACACATTAGTGTACTGGACTTCCTTTGATTATTTTTCACATTCCGTTCGGGTAAACCATCACTTTCAGACTGCCGCTTTTATTGTGAAGCGCCCGTTCCATAGCCTGCTGGGTCTCCTCGAGCGTATATCGATCTGTGATCAACGACATAACATCATGCTGCCCGGAGGCTAGAAAGGCAATCCCTGCCGGATACGTGTTCGCATAACGGAATATGCCGTAGATATCCACTTCATTATCCGCAATAAACGGAACATTGATAGCAATCTCATCCTGTGCGGGCAAACCTACAATGGCAAGTTTCCCACCTCTGCGCAGCGAGTAAAGAGCCGACTGCAGCGCTTTCGGATTGCCAGCCGTCTCCCAAGCTGTATCCACCCCGATGCCTCCAGTGATTTCCTTAATCACTTCCATTGCATCCTCATGCCGTACGTTAATGGTATGTGCAGCGCCCATCTTACGGGCAGCTTCCAAACGAACCTCCTCCAGATCCGTAACAATGATCGTCTGTACGCCGAATGCCCTGGCTGCCGCTACAGCCATCAGTCCGACGGGTCCCATACCCATGATCGCCAGCGTTGTACCAGGAGCCAGTTTACTGCGGCGTGCTGCATGAATACCCACAGAAAACGGTTCATTCATCGCTGCTTCCTCATACGTCAGATGATCCGGGATCGGGAACGCCATATCTTCCCTGATCGTCATGTACTGGACAAAAGCTCCGTCTACCGGAGGTGTCGCCAGAAACTGAACCTCTGGACACAGATTGTATCGGCCCTCTTTGCATGCGGCACAGTGTCCGCATGTCACTCCAGGCTCAATCGCAACCCGATCACCCGGTTTCAGACGTGAAACGTCTTTACCTACTGCTGCAATAACACCAGCGCATTCATGACCCAGAATAATCGGTTTCTCAACAACGAATCTGCCAATGCGTCCATGTTCGAAATAATGGATATCTGAACCGCAGACACCTACAGCCATCACTTTTATGAGTACTTCATTGGCTGAAGGTCTGGGAACAGGCTGTTCCTCAATAGTGATATGTCCTGGCTCTGTCATGACTGCAGCTTTCATCAATTCTGGCAGGTCAAGCCCTTGTTGATTCATACGGCATTCTCCTCCTTGTGCAGATCAGTGCTGTGTTTGGCTTCTAAAGAAAACGCTGCGTACTCTGTACATTATTGTTATCCATCACAAGATATTTCTTGAATATTTTCCCAGATGAGACCATTGATCCAATAACTTTCTTAAAAAGAACTCGTTTCGTTCTAATAGATCCTGCGCGACTGCTCATCCTGTATTCCGCTCTTACGGTAGAAATACGTGTTGATCATGTCACGCCATTCCTTGGCATGTTCCGCCTGCTCCTCCTGCCTTGCAGCAACCGTGTTAAAAATAACCGGGTCAATTTTACCTTCCAGTTCTCGCCATGTCTCCGCTAATGCTTCAGCCTGTGCAGCACCTTCGAAGTGAGTATCGTAGATATGCTGGATAACGGTCTTTCCTGAATGCAGGACATGCGTATATGGAACGTGATGGAAAAAGAGTATTAACTCGTCAGGACACGTCTCCAATGACTCATATCGGTCAGCATTCTCAGGGTGATACTGTGAGGTATACCCTGTTCCGCTCTTCACCGTCCGATCAACCCCGATTCCGTGACAGTCAGCAAAATGATACGTTCCCCATTTGGAATACTCGTAACCGTCCACATTAGGTCCGTAATGATGATCCGGATTTACCATCCAGCCGACACCAAGGGGAGCCGTGTAGTTTTCGTAAATATCCAGTGAAGACAGCAGCATACCTGTAATTCGCTGAACAACCTGCTCATCATGTCCAAATGTTAATCTTACCCACTCATCTGCAATCTCTTCTGCTGAAAGTTCAGGATTCCATCCCAGTCTGCCGTACCCGTAAAGATTGGCTTGAGCAAGCGGATGTCCTGTCCAGCAGGCATCCGCACCGATGTTGGACACAGCGGCAAATCCACTGTACGGCCGCTGATAGAGTGAGCCGTCTGCAATGCGTTTGATTTCGGAGCCTTTGCCTTTGGCATACGTGTCGAAATCCAAAATTTCCTTCCACTGAGGCACCAGATAAGCCAAATGACGCTGCTGGCCCGTATATTCCTGTGTAATCTGGAATTCAATCACCTGGTTCGTATTCTCCATTGCCCCGAACAGAGGTGACACGGCTTCCCTTACCTGGAAATCCATCGGTCCATTTTTGATCTGCAGAATAACGTTATCCGCGAACCGTCCATCCAGCGGTTTGAAGTGATCATAAGCCGCACGTGCCCGGTCTGTGGAACGATCACGCCAATCCTGTTTACAGTTGTAAACGAAACAGCGCCAGATCACTAATCCGCCAAACGGACGCAGTGCTTCGGCTAACATGTTGGCACCATCTGCATGATCACGGTTATACGTGAACGGACCCGGGCGATTTTCGGAATCAGCCTTGATCAGATATCCGCCGAAATCCGGGATCGCTGCATATACTTTGGCTGTCTGAATGTTCCACCATTCCCGCACCTGTTCATCAAGCGGGTCGGCCGTCTGCAGTCCGCCAACCTCAATTGGACTGGCGTAATTGGCACTAAGGAATAAACGAATACCGTAAGCTCTGAATGCAGCCGCTACTTTTGCAACATCATCCAGGTAGCGTTCTGTCAGAAACAAGCTCTCTTGCTTGTGCACATTCACGTTATTGATCGATATTGCATTAATGCCGCTTGAAGCCAGCAGCCGTGCATAATCTCGAATTCGTCCTATATCCTGTGTAAACTCTCCGTTATCGTAAAAAATGGAACGTCCGGCATATCCCCGCTCGATACTGCCGTCCACATTATCCCACTGATTAATCATTCGCAGCTGATTCACAGGCTGTTCTGTAATATCGATCCGCGTTGCTTCCCCATGAATCGTGGAATCCGCCATAACCGTTTCGCCCTGCTGCAGCGTCAGCTCCCGAAGCAGATGGAAGACAGCATACAAGACGCCTTGCGGCGTTTCTGAACCAATCACCAGTTCACCGCGTGATTCATCTTCACGAATGATGAAACCTTCGCCATGCACCGCGGAACGTTCTGCCTCGGAGAAAGAATGGGCTGCAGTGTCACTTCCTGCCCACGTGCCCAAGCGGATCGCTGGCCCGCCTTCATTCTCTTCAGCATTCTGAATTTGAGAATTCCAGATTGCAGGCTGTACACCGTATAACTTACCGAGTCCTTGCGAGAGCTCGGTAAGTGCTGTCTCAATGACCTGGTGCTGTTCCTGTACCTCAATCCGTTTGCTCCAGAGAGGAGCTGCCTTTCGTGCAGCTCCGTTCGCTCCTGGCAGTGCAGCATGATAACCAAGCCATGCTTCATATTGGGGACCCGACAGACTAGATTGAATGGTAGATTGACTCATTGTACAGCCTCCTTAATTGCATATATTTCAGCCAGTTGATTCCCTTTTCCCTCAAGTAGCCACAGTATTGAAGTTACGCCGCGTGGATAATATTTGCTGCCCACAGCCACACCGGACAAGATCTGGTCACTCCAGCACCAGTAGGATTCCTCCGGGTGAAGCAGCCATTTCACATGTGCTGCGTCTGCTGCTTTTCCTGTCTCGTCCCACTCCAGGCCCAGAATTTCACGAGTAATGAATTGGGACAGGTAAATTTTGCTCAGCCAGGAGTTGTTGCTTGTGGAAGATAGTTTCCAGCCACCGTCTTCAAACAGACATGTTCCTGGAACAAGGACCGTTTTCAGATGCGTGTGCAGCGCCTTCATATATGGTCCGAACCGGCCGTTGACATCCAGAGCGGCTTCACAGCCCGTAAAATAAGGGAATACCAGACCCTCGATAGCCGGAATGATACGTGAATCATTATTTTCTGCGATAACAGCCGGAATGTAGCCTCCGTCTGTCAACTGAGCTGCAACACTGGCCGCGCAGCGATCTGCTTGTTTTCCTGCCTGATGTGACAAATCAGCCAGCTTCTCTGCTGCAAACAGTTTTTCCAGTGCAACATATACAGCCCAGCATTTACCGGCAAGATAGATGTTGTTACGGGACTGTCCGAGGGATACGTCCAGACTGTCATAGGTAGTAATCTCAGCACCACCCTGTGTACGACTGCTGTCAAGCCCCATCAAGCCGTTGCGTTTATCCTCTTCAGGATGGTCACGGTTAAGCATGCTTTCGAAGCATTGTTGAATGATAGGCAGCATCTCTTTGACGAAAGCCTGATCCTTCGTTTGTTCAATGTATACCGTCGCGCAGCAGAGCCAGTTTACCAATTCTTCATGACTCATCTGCGAGAAGCAGTCATCGATACCTACGAGTTCGTAAGCAGAGTGGCCTGGACGGGAAAATACGTTGGCAATACCCATGTCATGCGTAAACGTAATACCGCCCGGGTACAGCTTCTCTTCTCCCGGAAAACGAACCTGATCCGTATAGCTGTAACGCTTCACAAACCACTCCAGTTCGTTGCGCACTGTCCATGGATTAAGAGCAAGCTCAAAGTACAGCTGGTCTGCAGTCAGATCCAGCGTATTCATCATCCGGTACTCCCCTTCGTTTACAATCCAGAGCGGTTCGCCATCGGCTTCGAGCAGTTGTGTGCTCGCGTAATAGCTGTGAATGGAGTGAGCCAGCATGAATGACTGGTCCTCGCTGAGCGCTGCTGTTCCAAGGCGCTGATCTACTTCGGCACAGGATGCGGTTAATGCGTCAAAACGGTTCAGAGCGTACTCTCCCGCTTCCAGAATATCGGCAAAATATCGCGTGTACCAATACGTGGTGTCCATTCCGGTTGTTACAATGCCGCCCCGGTAGAAACATACCGCGAATTGGAATGTCCGTTTCTCACCTGCTGGTACTTCCATCAGCAGTACAGATGCAGACCCCAAACCAAAAGCCAGATTGTCCCGGTGTTTTTCCTCCAGAATCTTCTCCAGCGTGAATCCGCGCGCCGGCCAGAGTCCTTCATTTTTGGACACAATCGCGGTCAGACGACCTTGTCCAACCCCTGTCAGTGAGCCGCCTTCTGGTCCGCCAATCAAACGCATCGCAGCATATGGATCACTGCCCTGATAACCGAAATAACCTTTCCGCGTTTGCTTACCTTGACTGTTATCGATGGTCATTTCAACCAATACAGCGGGTACAAGGGCATCCATCAGTGCTTCCCGATCTGCACTTGTTGGATCTGGAACAGAACGAACCGGTGAATAGATGCGAAACTTCAGATCACCTGCATTCCACGTATCTGTACCTGATGTGAACTCACGCGTAATGTCTTCATCGCGAAATGCCGAGATCAGCGGTTGTGAACCTGCATCTGATGCCTGATTTCCGTTTTCCAGCTTCTCCACATCATAACGGCTGCTCTCATCTTCACTTGCTTCGTAAAAAGGAAGTGCCTGATAGTGCTCTCCATCCCGAGCCTGTAATCCGATATATACATTCTGGTCCGCCGGCTTGCCAAGTTCAAGACCCAGCCCTCCTTTTGCACCTTTGTAACCCAGCGTGAAACTGGCAAATGCACCAATTGGTG
Organism: Paenibacillus sp. AN1007; assembly: GCF_040702995.1. NCBI lineage: Bacteria > Bacillati > Bacillota > Bacilli > Caryophanales > Paenibacillaceae > Paenibacillus > Paenibacillus sp. AN1007. Next base: position 2,262,399 of record NZ_CP159992.1, on the reverse strand, counting down.
CGTGATGTGCATTGTAAAAAATGGATTTGGATGTACTCATCTTTAATAACCTCTCTCAGATTAAGATATGCATACGTTTTCATTAGCCCCATCCTATCACGCACTGCCCGTCCAGACCATGAACAAATCAATCGGATATTTACCCAAATCAAGCTGGAGTATGGTAGAATATAAAGCGGTTACACTTTATTTATAATTGAAGGAATTTGTTCTGAAGACCTACAAACATGAATGGACAGAAGGAGGAATTCGAATGTCTTCCACCTATTTACCTCCCGATTTGGGAGAAAGCGTACATGAAATTTTTTATCCAGATGTACAGACTACCGTCAATCTGTTCGCCATTCATCTGCGCAGTGTAGGAGCGAATTGGGACTACCCCGCGCACGAGCATCCTCAGTATGAGCTTAATTATGTAACAGAGGGTGTTCAGTATATGACGATAAACGGTACTTTATATGTGCAAAATACGGGCGAACTGCTCCTGATTCCTCCGGGAAGCGTACATTCCAGCCAGAGCCGAAACGGACAGGGGTTCACCTACTTCTGTATGCATTTCGATATTGATGATCAGCTGTTCCTTTCCCTGCTGGCTCGAATCAAACAGATACTGTTCAGCGCAGACAATCCGGTCACTCTGCAGATCGAGCCCATACTGCATAAGCTGATGTCCTCTTCACACGGCCAATCCGCCAGCGCGATGGTGCAGCGCATGCAGCTGCAGTCGGCGGTATTCGAACTGTTCGGACATTTGTGGGAGACGGTCTCCCAGGAAGCAGCTCAAACGTTTACAGACGGATACGAGCGGATTGAACTGGCTCATCAGATTCGTACCCGGCTGCAGGGGTTGATGAGTCAGCAGTTCAAGCAGGGACACGAATCCGACAGTCACTATGGCATCGACGATATCGCTGCTGAACTGGGCATTAGTCCTTCGCACTGCAATCGCGTGTTCAAGCAGGTGTTTGGGCAGTCTCCGCGTGCGGTTTTGTCCCAAATGGTGCTGCATGAAGCCAAAGTTCTGTTGGGGAATCCGCAGCTCTCGGTACAAAATATTGCGGTTATGCTCGGTTACAAGGATATTGCCCATTTCAGCCGTCAATTCAAGCGCTGGTCCGGTATGTCCCCTTCGCAATATAGACAGGAACAGCCTGCTCTGGAGTAATTCCAGCAGCAGGCTGTTATCATTGTACCGTTATTTCAGCAAACGTTTGATCAGCTTCAGCTTGTTCTCGTAAGGCGGGTACAAAACGGGCGGGTTAAGCTTGGTACTTTTTTTCAAAATACTCTTCATATGAGAGAACGTTTCGAAGCTGTACCGTCCATGATACGAGCCAATACCGGAATGACCCACACCCCCAAACGGCAGACGCGGATTGGCTACATGTGTAATCGTATCATTAATACAGCCCCCGCCAAAGGAAACCTCGGTTAACACTTTATCCTGAACGGCTTGATCAGAAGTGAACAGATACAAAGCAAGCGGCTTCGGACGTTTTACGATTTCGTTTACAGCCTCATCCAGATGACCATAACTGATAATCGGCAAGATCGGTCCAAAAATCTCGTCTTCCATCGCAGCCGCGTCCCACGACTCGGCATCAATCAGTGTCGGCTCAATAAAACGGTCTCCTTCATCAGAAGCCCCTCCATAGATGACCTGATTTCGATCCCGCTCAATCAGAGTGGTCAGGCGTTTGAAGTGTGAATGGTTCACGATACGCCCGTAATCCTTGTTTTTCTGAATGTCCGTCCCGAAAAAGGTGACGATCGCAGCTTTCATCGCCTCAATCAAGGGCTGCTTCACGCGTTCATGTACGAGCAGATAGTCAGGTGCAATACAGGTCTGCCCCGTGTTGAGCAGTTTACCCCAGATAATCCGTTCAGCCGCGACTTGAATATCGGCCTGTTCATCGACGATGACAGGACTTTTTCCGCCGAGCTCCAGCGTAACAGGAACGAGATTTCGGGCTGCGGCCTGCATCACAATTTTCCCCACCGGCACACTGCCCGTGAAAAAAATATAGTCAAACGGCGCATGAATCAGCGCGGTGGTTGTATCCTTCGCCCCTTCCACTACATGCACATATTCCGGTTCAAACACCTCAGCAATTAACTCACGTACAGCGGCAGATACCGCTGGCGTATTCTCGGATGCTTTGAGCACCGCCGTATTGCCTGCTGCAATCGCCCCGACAAGCGGTTCAATAAGAAGCTGGAAAGGATAATTGAACGGCCCGATAATCAGAACGACGCCATAGGGTTCTGGCATGATATAACTTTTGGAGCCGAGCAGCGCCACTTGTGTTTTGACCTTCACAGGTTTCACCCACTTTTTGATTTTACGAATGGTGTGTGAAATGCTGTCCAGCATAAAGCCAATCTCCGTAGTGTAGGATTCAAATTCGCTTTTGCCTAAATCCAGATATAAGGCCTCGATCAGTCTGGATTCATATTTCTGTATACCTTCTTTTAACCGAGTCAGCCTCTCAATTCTGGTTTCTGCCGATCGTGTGGTTCCTGAACGAAAAAACTTCTTTTGTTTATCCAGAATTTCCTGCACATCTTCTGTAGTTAGTTCTTGAAACTCACTCATGACGGGTATGCTCCTTTGATTAGATTTATAGATGAAACGTTTAAACTGACGAACCTATAGAGGACATGCCTAGGCATGTTTATGATTCTCAATACAGCCGTTCTATCTCTTTATAAGATTCATCGAACATTTGAACTTGAAGCATTGCGGCCTACAGGCATTCCTCTTCAAGCGCAGCGACAAGTTCTTTCAATCGATCAACGGAAGCATGCAGGGAAGCTGAATAATAACGCTGTGTCCCCTTCTGTTCCACCGAGATTAATCCTTTTTCCAGCAGCAGCTTTAAATGATGGGAGATGGCCGGTCGGGACAGATTCGACTTCTCCGTTATTTCATTCACAGTCATTTTGCCCTTCTCGCTCAGCATCAGCACTATGGACTGACGATGAGGATCGCTGAGCACCTGAAACAGTGGAATACAAGTTTGAAAAATCGTCATTGCCTTCTGACTCATGATTACACCTCCATTATCATTCTGAGATTACAGCATCGCATTCTATAATTCCAAATGTTTAAACAAACGAACGTAATCATTCAAATTGTACTTCTATTCGGATTAAATCGCAAGTCAAGTTCCCAGGCGCAGTTCTCCGACATAATTATGCAATCAAAAAATAAAACGCTTCCAATCTACCATACTTGTATGGTAGTATGGCGGAGAAGGAGTTGAAGTTGTGGATCAAATTCCGAAGTTGTCATCCAAAACCGCTTTGCCGCCGATCACCAGTCATCTGTCAGCGCTGAATAAACAGTCCTACTCGACGCGAGATCTTGTATATGACACGCTGAAAAAACAGATTTTGAGTCTGGATCTGCCCCCGGGCACAGCCATCTCGGAGAAAGAAATATCGCTGGACTTCCAAGTCAGCCGGACACCTGTCCGCGAGAGCTTTGTCCGTCTGGCTCAAGAAGGTTTGCTGGAAGTGTACCCGCAGCGCGGTACGTATGTTTCTCTCATTCAAGTTGATCTCGTTGAGGAAGCCCGATTCATGAGAGAACATCTTGAACGTGCAGTCATTCGGCTGGCATGTGAACACTTTCCGGCGGAGCAGATGTCTGCCCTTGAACAGAATCTCACACTCCAGCAGCAGTGTCAGAACGAACCGGATGACGAGCGTATGTTTCAACTGGATGAGGAGTTCCATAGCACTCTTTTTGCAGGCTGTAACAAAAGCAAAACCTGGACGGTGATTGAGCAGATGAGTGTACATTTGAATCGAAGCCGTATGCTTCGTCTGTCCTCAGACCATCATTGGGATCACCTGATTGAGCAGCATAGATCAATGGTCCAGGCGATTAAGCAGCAGGATGCGGAACAAGCAGAACGTCTGGCTCAAGAGCATCTGCACTTGACTGTGACGGACCTGGCTGTGCTGCGGGATACATATCCTTCTTATTTTCAATGAGCTGTACTTTACTGCTTGTGCATCACAAGGCATGCTGCTGCTTCCACTAATCATGATGAGGTGAATAGAATGAAGATGGTTTTTCGCTGGTTTGGCGAAGGCAATGACACAGTATCACTGGATCATATCCGGCAAATCCCCGGAGTTGAAGGCATTGTATGGGCGCTGCATGACGTTCCTGCTGGCGACGAGTGGCCAATGGACAAAATACTTGCGGTCAAAGCCGCTGCAGACAAAGCCGGGCTGCATCTGGATGTCGTAGAAAGTGTGAATATTCATGAGGATATCAAGCTAGGACTGCCTTCCCGGGACAAGTATATTGCGAATTACATTAAAACAATGGAGAAACTTGCTGAAGTAGGCGTAAAAGTAATCTGTTACAACTTTATGCCGATATTTGACTGGCTGCGTACGGATATGCACAAAGAGATGGAGGACGGTTCAACAGCCCTCTTCTATGAAAGCAGCAGACTGCACAACATCGAACCGCTGGAGCTTGTTCGTAAAATTACTGAAAACACTGACCTGACGATGCCCGGCTGGGAGCCGGAGCGACTGCAGTATCTGACAGGTTTGTTTGAAGCCTATAAAGATGTAACCGAGGAAGACATGTGGGAGAATGCACGCTACTTCCTGCAGGAGATCATCCCGGCCGCCGAGCGGCTTGGCATTCGAATGGCTATTCACCCGGACGATCCGCCTTGGCCAATTTTCGGTCTTCCGAAAATCATTATTAATCAAGACAATGTTCGCAGGTACCTGAATCTGTATGATAGTCCAGCTAACAGTGTAACCTTGTGCAGCGGTTCTCTGGGAGCCAACCCGAGCAATGATATCATTGGCATGATCCATGAATTCAAAGATCGGATTCCATTTGCCCACATTCGGAATGTGAAGGTATATGATAATGGGGACTTTATCGAAACTTCTCACCGCAGTCAGGACGGAAGTGTAGATATCGCGGGTATTGTGGAAGCCTATCACGATATTGGTTTCGAAGGATACGCGCGACCGGACCACGGACGGCATCTGTGGGGAGAACAATGCAGACCGGGCTACGGGCTGTATGATCGCGCGCTTGGTATAATGTATCTCTGGGGTGTCTGGGATTCGCTGCAAAGGAGGGCAAAAGTATGAGTCAACTCAATTCGAACCTGAATCCGGAACGCACTTCCCGTCTTCAAGGCAAAACGGTTGTCATTACCGGCGGCGCCGGCGTATTGTGCCGGGCAATGGCCGAAGAACTCGCAAGACACGGTGCGCAAATTGCCATTCTGAACCGGACGGTGTCCAAAGGACAGGAAGTTGCATCTGCAATTGAAAAAGCAGGCGGCCGTGCCATTGCCGCAGCATGTGATGTTACCCAGGCCGAAAGTGTACAGGCAGCAGCCGATATCGTTCGCGAACAGCTCGGCCCATGCGACATATTAATTAACGGTGCAGGCGGTAATCACGCCAGTGCCAATACAACCAATGAAATTTTTAAACCCGAGGATCTGGCTAATCCAGACGTAACCACCTTTTTTGATGTAAGTATAGAGGGGGTTCGGCAGGTGATGGATCTGAACTTTGTTGGCTCCCTCATCCCTACTCAAATTTTTGCCAAACACATGATTGAGCGCGATGTACCGGCTGCGGTTATCAATATATCGTCCATGAGCGCCCCATCTCCTATGACCAAAGTACCTGCGTATAGTGCTGCCAAGGCGGCTATTAACAATTTTACGCAATGGCTTGCTGTGCATTTGGCAGAGTCGGGAATTCGGGTCAATGCAATTGCTCCAGGCTTCTTCCTGACCGAGCAGAACCGCAGCTTGCTTTTGCAGCCTGACGGCTCACCTACGGAGCGTTCCAGCAAAATTATTGCGCATACCCCAATGCGTCGTTTTGGGAAACCCGAAGATTTGCTGGGTACGTTAATGTGGCTGGCAGATGAACAGCAGTCCGGCTTTGTGACGGGTATTGTCGTCCCTGTAGACGGCGGATTCATGGCCTATTCGGGCGTATAGACTTCGTTTTGGACACATCGATTGTCTGGAACAGATTCACACTTAAACCGAACCTCGTGATATGATCACGGGCTTCGGTTTTTTTGACGTTGATTTGACCTTCAGGTGATAAGGAATAAATTGCCTCGTTGTGGGCAAGGATTGTGGGTGTAAAGGTGGTGATCCATATATGATGGAGGAAACTACGGTCGTTGTTGTGCGAGCGATTATCGCTTTTCTCACTTTAATTATCTATACAAGGGTGCTGGGAAAACAGCAGATGGGCAACTTGACCTATTTTGACTATATTAACGGCATTACGATCGGTTCCATTGCAGGTACGTTCGCGACGGATCTGTCCTCCAAAGCATGGATTCATTTTGTTGCGCTGACCATCTTCACGTTGATCACCATCATTTTTCAATACATTACGCTGAAAAGTCGTGCTTTCTCCAAAATCATGGATTCGGACCCCACACTGGTTATTCAGAACGGCAGCATTCTGGAACAAAACCTGAATCAAATGCGAGTAAAGTTCGATGAACTTACCATGATGCTGCGGCAAAAGGACGTATTTGACATAACCACGGTCAACTATGGGATTTTGGAACCAGACGGTACCCTCTCCATTGCATTGAAACCAGAGAATCAGCCTGTTACCGCGAGTGACATGCACATGCACCCGCCGCCTCAGAAGCTCATGACCGAGCTGATTATCGACGGTGTGCTGATTAAGGAGAAACTGGCGGAACGAAATAAGGATCAACGTTGGTTAACAGAGCAGCTGAAAAAGCAAAATCTGACCATCCAGGACATTGCATTTGCTGCCATTCTGCCAAATGACAAGTTATATGTTGATTTATACAAGGATCAGATATCGGACGAGGCTGGAACAAATGATGATAAAAAAGGTCGTAAATGACAAAACATAAGTGACTGCTTATTCTGATCCAATCAGGCTTGTCTCGGGAGGTATGCAGATGAAAAAACATAAATGGCTGCTCTATACGATCCCTATCGTTATGCTTCTGCTGTTTATCATGGTCATGGTCAGCGGGCCTTTGCTGAAAAAACCGTTCGGTACACAGGATCGATTACTTGACTCCATTCAATTACTGGAGAAACAGGTTCAGAACAAGCAGTGGACCCCAGCCAAAACCCAAATCGATTACGCCATGAAGGCATGGGATCGAATTGTCAATCGGATTCAGTTCAGCGTGGAACGTGAAAGCATTTATGATATTCTGGGTGCGCTCGCTCGAATCAAGGGAGGCATTACTGCACGAGATGATCAGGCGATCATGGAGGAGATTTATTACTTTTACGCCTTATGGGACAATCTAGGGAACTAGCTCCCTATAAACCAGAACACATATAAACAGCTGCTGCAATGCAGCCTGGAAACCGACAGCAAAAAGCACCTCCTTTTCGGCAAAAGGGGTGCTCTTTGTATATTCGTTGAACCGTATTCACATTAATCCTTATGCACGATTTAAGCCGCGGGATTTCGACTTCGAGCCGTTTGCTGTGCCTTCCTTGCGAAAAAAGAGACTGAGCGCTCCTCTTGCACACCACAGGGCAAACAACGCAAACAGCGTACCCCAGAACAGTGCAGGCATGAACGTCTGGTGCGCCAGATTCGCTGCATCTCCAGCCTGAGACGGTCGAGTCCAGGACAACCAGCCGATGTACATCGCACCGACAACCGACTCCTCCAGCGTTATGAAGGCCAGGAGCAGATAGTAGTACTTGGCGATTTTCACACCAAATATCATAATCACGACATTCAGCGCAATAAACCCGGTCAACCACAACATGCCGAATTCACCTCTGACGTACAGCACCAGCGACACAAGTGCCACAGCGGTCATAATCCCCAAACCCCACATGTGCCGCCCTTTGCGGTACAGGTAAAACAGAAGCCAGGCAAAAAGGGAAGCCCCGATGTAACCTGCCAGCGAGACGAATATCGATCTGCCTGCTGTCAGCATGGACGAATATGTTACCCCGCTGTGATCCGCATACAGTTCAATTCGCAGCACCTTGCCCGACAAAACCAGCGTCATCAGCGCATGAGCGAATTCATGGATCATCGTATCCAGATTGCGAAACAACGACGAGAACGGGATAAAACGGGTCAGGAATACAGAGGCCACTAGAAAAAGTATCGTTTTGAGCCACTTGTTCACTCGGGTCAGACCTCCTTGCCTTCAAGTAAGCGAGCTTATCCATTATATTACGTCAGGCTGCCCTGCTTCGTTTCGCCTTTTAAAATCAAGTGCGCACCGTTCAATCCACCAGCAGAAGCTTCGGTTGTGTCCAATAAAAAATGAGGATAGATCATATCGGCCCCGTTCCGCTTCAAAAGTTACAAGTAATCGATTCCGCATCCGGCTGCGTGCGCAGCACACAAACTGTTCTGCCGCCTGACTCTGAATAAGCGTTACATATGCATAAAGTGAATGATCTACAGGTTCGTCCAGCGGGCTGACACCCGCACACGAATACTCGGTCTGCACTCCTGCTCCCTGCAGCAGACTCAGTGTGTGAACCAGTTCCGCATCGACCTCTACCCCATTCCATATCGCTGTTCGTTTGGGTGATACGGTCCGTTTGTCCCGCTCTGTCCAGTGCAGGAGTTCCTGTTTCCGTCTTCGCCACAGATGGGCAGGCTGTTCACTCAGCAGTACTTCCTGTTCTCCCTCTTTATCATGTGAATTCATCGTGTCCTCCTATTCTGCACGGTCCGGTCATCTCAAGCGAAAAAGAGCACATCACTGTGCTCTCTGCTTCGCAAAAGGCAGAGGAACAGGCCACATCCATTCCTCAGCATGTTGTTATATTGTACCTTTTTCAGTGAAAAGCATCAAATTCTCATTAAAGTTCCTACTCGTTCAATGCCAGCTTCAGCGATTCGAGATTCTCTCTCATCACACTAATGTAGTCCTTGCCTGCCTTCACCTCATCCTCAGTCAGACCTTCAATCGGGTTTAATACAGCTGTCTTGGCTCCGACTTCTTTGGCAATAGTCTCGGATACTTTAGAGGAAACAAGGGTTTCGAAAAAAATGGTTTTTACCTTATGTTCTTTGGCAAAATCAATAACAGACGCCATCTGTGCTGCGGATGGCTCCTGTTCAGGAGATAACCCGGCGATCGGAACCTGCTGTAGACCGTATTCTGCTGCCAAGTATCCAAAAGCCGCATGCTGTGTAATGAAGTCCTTCCGTTTACTGTCCTTCACCGCCGTCTTGAAATCCTGATCCAGCGCCTCCAGCTTGGCGATGTATGCGTCGGCATTTTGCTTAAACTGGTCAGCGTGCCGGGGAGCTGCTTTTGCAAGTCCGGCTTCAATGCTGCGTACTTCCTTCACAGCCAGTGCCGGAGAAAGCCATACATGGGGATCAATCCCGCCATGATCGTGATCATGGTCATGATGATGCTCCTCGCCAGCCGCTGCTTCATGGTCATGGTTATGATCTTTCGCAGCATCAGCATCCGCGTGATCATGATCTTCAGTGTTCGTCGCTTGGTCTGCATGGTCCTGATCGCGGCCATGATCATGGTCTTCTTCTCCACCCTCGTGAAGTGTAATTCCCTGACTGGCTTCCACCTGCACAAGTTTGCTATTAGTCAGACTGTCTTTGACCTGATCCATCCAAGATTCCATGCCTGCCCCGTTGTAGACGAGAACATCCGCTTTTTCAATGCTGGCGATGTCCTGAGGTGTCGGTTCCCAATCATGCGGCTCCATGCCTGGCGGTATAAGTGTATGTACATCAGCCAGATCGCCAGCTACATTTTTCGTAAAATCATACATCGGATAAAAGCTGACCTGCACATCTAATTTTTGTTCCGAAGTCGCTGAAGTACTGGCTGCTGCGGATGAATCCGGATTGGAAGTTGTTGTTTTTTGACCGCAACCTGCTGCAGCAAGGGCCAAACTGAGGATCAGTCCCAGCGCGGAAATTTTACTTAATTTCATATCGTGTTTTCCCCATTTCATCTTTATGTGCTGCTTTTTGTATGAATATATACTGCTGCTTAACGGCTCGATGACGTTTACGGTTGTATATTGAAACCAGCTTTTGGGCTGATATTCCAGTCAACAGGAAAAATAACAGGATAAGTGCAATGGTTCCTCCCGGCGGTGTATTCCACTCGTATGAAGCGGTCAGACCGCTGAAAATGCCCGTGAGACCTGTAATAACAGCAATAACGACTGCTGCGGCAAAACTCTGTGCGACTCTAAGAGCTAAAGCTGCCGGCAGTACAATTAGTGCAGATACGAGCAGTACACCGACAATCGGCATCGCAGAGGCCACGGTCATTCCGGTTAGCACCGCAAAGGCAAAGGATAAACCTTTCACTTGAATGCCTCCGATGGAGGCCGTCTCTTCATCAAATGTTAAATTGTAAAGCGGTCTTCGCAGAACGATAAAAAAGGTCAATCCGATCAAACATACCGTTGCCATCATCCACAGCTGGATATTACTTACCGCGACGATGGAACCAAACAGATAAGAACTGAAGGTTTTGGAAAGATTCATTTTCAGACTCATTAACACCACCGCTAAAGCAAGACCCGATGTCATAATGATCGCAACCGGCACCTCACTGTATGTCCGATAACTTCGCCGCAGCTGTTCAACCAGCAGCGCACCAATCATCGCAACAGCAAAACCGCTTAGAACCGGATTCAGATTCATAATGGAACCAAGCGCAACCCCTGCCAGCGAAACGTGAGAAAGTGTATCTGCCATCAGCACCTGCCGTCTGAGCATCAGATATACCCCCAGAATGGGAGCTATGATCCCGATTAATCCGCCAGCCCAGAAAGCACGCTGCATGAATTCGTACTCAAACACTGCCATTCCTCACTTTCTTGTCGCTCCAAGGTGATCGTTCGATCTAACCGGTTGCCAACTTCTTCAAGACCGTGAGTAACCATGATGATGGTGAGACCATGAACATCCGCATAGTGCCGCATTAAATTATAAAATCCTTCCCTGCTGCGCCGATCCATACCTGTCGTGGGTTCATCCAGCACCAGCACGTGCGGCTGTCCAGCCAAGGCTCGTGCGATACAGATTCGCTGCTTCTGTCCGCCCGAAAGCTCTCCTACGCGTGCATTGCGATATTCCCACATACCGACCTCACGCAGGCTTCTTTCAACAATCGCTTCTTTGTCCGGGGTGAATCTCCGAAAAAGACCTAACTTGTGATAACAACCGGATCGCACCAGTTCAATCACCGTACTGGGAAAGCCGCTATTAAACGAGGCGACTTGCTGTGGTACGTAACCGATCTCCAGCTTTTTGCCTCGGAGCTGCTGTGTATTCATATGTACCGAACCGCTCCAGGGCTTCAAGAGCCCGAGCAGCAGTTTCAGCATGGTTGTCTTCGCAGAGCCATTCGGCCCCGTGATGCCGACAAATTCGCCCACAAGAATATCCAGCGACAGCTGATCAATGACAGGCTCTTTGCCATATCCAAATACGACATCTCGCATGGAAGATAAAATCATGCGTTTACCTCTTTCCAATTCGTAAATATTACGATTTAAAGAAATCAAATTTTTTTAGCGTGTTTCACGGTGGATGGTCACCTTCTTCAAACGAGGTGAATACTTCTTCATTTCCAGACGTTCCGGATGGTTGCGCTTGTTTTTTGTTGTGGTATAGTTGCGATCTCCGCATTCTGTGCAGGCTAAAGTTACAATGACTCTCATGGTACTGCCTCCTTATGTTTATTCGTAATAATTACTATTTAATGATAGTAGCCTATGCTTTTTCTTTTGTCAACATGTATATATCAGCTCCACTGTGGAAAAGGATCTTTCAACTCGCGCCAGTTCTTCTGCATCTCTGCATCTGTCAGCAGTGTCTCATCGAGTGATTGTTCAACAGCCGTCCGATCCATATCGATCCCGATAAACACCAGCTTGGTAACCCGGTCACCCCATTCTTCATCCCAATCCGGAATAGCTGGAAGTGTGCCGCCAAAATGCAGATGCCGCTCCTCCTCGCTCATCGCACCAACCCATATGCCCGCGGGCGCAAGCTGTTTGGAAGTTCCCGCATGGCTGAATGAAATGGCCATATGGTTACGGGTCGCCAACCACATTAAACCTTTGGAACGTATGATGTTTTCCGGCCACTTGGCGATCCAGCGCAGCAGGCGCTCGGGATGGAACGGACGTTTGCGGTGGTATACAAACGAATGAATACCGTATTCCTCGGTTTCAGGCGTATGCTCTTCTTTCATTAATTCGCGGATCCATCCCGCGGACTGGCTTGCTTTTTCAAAATCAAACCGTCCCGTGTTCAAAATCTCTCTCGGATCAATCTGTCCATGTGTCGCAGGAATCAACTTGGCCTCAGGCTGCATCGCGTGCAGTGCCTTTTCCAGCTTCGACAGCTCTTCTTCGGACACCAGATCACATTTGTTCAATACGAGAACGTCGCAAAATTCAACCTGGTCGGTCAGCAAATGCACAATGCCCCGCATGTCATCTTCCCCAACCTCCTGTCCACGATCCTTCAGCGTCTCTTTTGAATAAAAGTCACGCCAAAACTGAGCTGCATCCACCACCGTTACCATCGTGTCCAAACGCGTGAACCGGGTCAGATCAATGCCGAGTTCCTCATCTATATAGGTAAATGTTTGAGCCACAGGAAGCGGTTCGCCAATGCCCGTAGATTCAATTAATATGTAATCGAACGATCCATCCAGCGCAAGCCGCTCTACCTCTTTCAGCAGATCTTCACGAAGTGTGCAGCAGATGCATCCGTTTGACATCTCGACCAGCTTCTCGTCAATTCGTGATAAACCTCCTCCATCCCGGATCAGGCCAGCATCAATATTAACTTCACTCAGGTCGTTTACGATGACAGCCACTCGCATACCCTCCCGATTATGAAGCACGTGGTTAAGCAGCGTCGTCTTACCAGCTCCAAGATAACCGCTAAGAACCGTGACAGGTATACGTTTGTTCATCTGCTGCTCTTGTTCTGATCTTGACACTGACTCTAACTCTGATATTAACTCAGACATGGACATATTCATTTCCTCCGCTCTCTTCTATTTCTTTGAAACATAGACGGGTTCTGTTCCAGACTCAGGGAACAACATGATAATGAATTGATTTTCATGAGTATTTAATCGTAATTGTTACTATTAAATACTTCAACAACTATAGCTTACTCCGCTTTTACTTGTCAACTTGGATCATGGAGGGCCGGTCGTTTAATCGTAAATTTACTGATTTACATGAAAGAACGATGTATGCAGCCGCAAGTACAAGCATATATTCTAGCAAAGTTCAAGTGACGGAGGTCTTTTATATGAGAATGGCAGCCAGTCTGAAGGTTCTAACCTTTCTGGTTCCCTGTGCTTTCCTTGTCCCGGTTATCATCACACTTGCTCCTGATCTAAATCAGGTCCGGCATAGCGAAGCACTGCAAAATATAAAAACGGTGTTTGTCAGTATCTTTCTCGAAGCTGTCCCCTTTCTGCTGATGGGTGTATTCTTGTCCTCGCTCATGCAGTGGTTTGTATCCGAAGAAATGGTGCGCAGGCTTACACCGAAACATCCTGTTGGCGGCGTACTTGCAGCCGGGCTGCTCGGTATTATTTTTCCGATCTGTGAATGCGGCATGATTCCTGTTGTACGGCGGCTTATGCATAAAGGGATGCCTGTGTATATTGCGATTACTTTTATTCTAAGCGGGCCTGTTGTGAACCCGATTGTGTTTACCGCTACCCTGCTCGCTTTTCCGAATCATCCGGAGATCACCATCGCTCGTATGGGACTGGCTTTTGCTGTGGCCTCTGCTGTTGGCGGGCTTGTCTATCTGTTTGTTAAACGTAATCCGCTGCGTGGACCTAAAATTGCCGCAGCCGAGGTGAAGACACATCCGGGTTTTAAAATGGCTTTATCTCCTGACCATGACTCACACTCTCATACTCATGCACATGATCACTCGCACGGAATCTCCGACGGCCATCATCATGCTCACCCAAAAAACTGGCGCAGCTTTTTCATTCATGCGGGAGACGAGTTCGTCGATATGAGCAAATATTTGGTGATTGGTGCCCTGATTACAGCGTGTATTCAGACGTTTGTGAGCCGCAGTGATCTGATTGCGCTGGGGAACGGCCCTGCAGCGTCCTATGTATTTATGATGGGCTTTGCTTATGTTCTGTCCTTATGTTCTACATCCGATGCTTTTGTGGCGTCGGCATTCTCGCATACCTTTGCTTTGGGTCCGCTGATTTCCTTCCTTGTGCTTGGTCCGATGCTCGATTTCAAAAGTACGCTGATGCTGCTCTCCACCTTCCGCACCCGCTTCGTGATTGGATTAAGTCTGGCGATTATAGCACTTGTGTTTGCAGGATCATGGGTGGTGAACTTGTGGTTGTGGGGATGACTTGTGACAACAAGGAATGCAATAAGGCTGAGTCGAGGGAGACGAAAGACAGCTCACGCGAAGAGGAGCTATGAGAATGAAAAGAAGGATTGATTCATGCTGTTAATGATTAATGCCGTGAATTATTTTCCGGCTAAGGGTTCTGATAAAGTAATCCATTACAGAAAGGAGTGAGGGTCATGAGTCCCGCCAATTTTGCGATGAACCAGAACTCTTTTGCAAAAAGAATAGCTGCCCAGCGGCATACTCTTATTCGTGCAGGCTGGATTGGTAGTCTTGCTGTGTATATCATGCACCTCAAATCGAACAATGCTCTGCATTATTATCTTGCTCCCACGATGCAAAAACTGCTTCTCGGCACTGCGGTTCCATTCCTGTTTATTGCGGTTATTATGGTATGGCACGCTCTTTTTGGTCGACATGAACTGGGCTGCGAATGTGAGCATCACCCTCCTTCCGGCGTGATTCGCAGCTCACTGGTCTACAGTTTGATTGCGCTGCCGCTATTGCTTGGATTTCTGCTTCCAGATCAAGCTTTGGGCAGTTCGATGGCTAGTCAGAAGGGGATGTCCCTGACCTATGCTCCCCCTGAAATTCGGCGGAAAGAGCCGCTGCCAGATGCCGCTCCCCGATTGAATGTGCGGGATTTTACCATACCGCCAGTAATACAAGCACCTCAAATATCTCAAACAAACGAATGGTCAGCGAAACCAGCTGGTGTGCAGTTTGTACCGCCGGATGAATACAGCCGTGAATTCGCAGCACTGGCGGAAAGGTTATATGCCGAGCCTGTCATCCAAGTGTATCCCGAAATATTCTCAGAAACCCTCGGCACGATTGATATGTTCCAGCGCCAATTCACGGGCAAAGAGATTATGCTTACTGGATTTGTATATCGGGACGACAGCATGGAGCACCAATCTCATTTTGCCCTGGGACGTTTTCTCGTGATGTGCTGTCCAGCAGATGCAGCTCCTTTCGGCGTCATGATTCATATTCCCGATGCAAACCAGTTTGAGAAAGATAGCTGGGTTCAGATTCGAGGTACTATTGGCTCCGCGCAAGTCGACGGTAAAGATTCGATGGAGATTCTTGCAGCAGCCGTAACACCGATGGATCAGCCAGCTTCGCCTTACATCTACACCAACGCTGACTCCGTAGCGGCCTTTGATAAGATCGTAAGTAAGCGGAAATGAGGTTTATTAGTGTGCTGAGAGGATGCTGGATAAGAATGTGCGTGTAGGGCTGCGGAGTTAATCGCATCATGTGGTAATCCATGTACTTTAGCATACATGCATGCAGCCTACGAACATAAGAAAAGACGGGCAGATTAATATCTGCTCCGTCTTCTTTGTTATATTATGTTCCTTACATTCTGTTTATCTCATTACTCCGTTACGATATCATGGACCAACACGGGTGCATCGGCGTGATCGGCAATCGTAATATTCTCTTTGATTTTGGCGATAACCGCATCCACATCTTCACGGTTGGCATGAATAGTTACTAGAGACTCTCCAGCTTTCACCGGGTCGCCGACTTTTTTATTCAGCATCAAACCTACTGCCAGATCGATCTCGGACTCTTTCGTTGCACGGCCTGCACCGAGCAGCATCGCAGCCGTTCCGATCTCATCCGCAACGATTCCGGCAACATAGCCGTCACGATCTGCTGGAACTTCAATCAGATATTTTGCCTGCGGCAGACGATCTGGATGATCTACTACCGAAGCATCGCCGCCCTGGTTCGCCAAGAAGTGTTTAAACTTCTCCAGTGCTTTACCGTTCTGAATGACTTCTTTGAGTTTCTCTTCCGCGTGCTCCAGTGAATCGGCTTTGCCTGCGAGGAATACCATTTGACGTCCAAGTGCAAGACACAGTTCTTCCAGATCTTTCGGTCCTTTACCCTGCAGTGTAAGAATTGCTTCTTTTACTTCCAAAGCGTTACCGATCGCCAGACCCAGCGGCTGTGACATATCGGAGATAACCGCCATTGTTTTACGGCCTACATTGTTACCAATGCTCACCATGGCGTGCGCCAGTTCTTTGGCGTCTTCTGTTGTTTTCATAAACGCGCCCGCGCCTGTTTTTACGTCCAGTACGATCGCATCCGCACCTGCTGCGATTTTCTTGCTCATGATGGAGCTGGCAATCAGCGGGATGGAGTTTACCGTTGCGGTTACGTCACGCAGAGCATACAGCTTTTTGTCCGCAGGTGTCAGGTTGCCGCTTTGACCGATAACCGCTACTTTGTGTTCGTTTACGAGACGAATAAACTCTTCTTTTTCCAGCTCAACGTGAAAGCCCGCAACGGATTCCAGCTTGTCCGTAGTACCACCCGTGTGTCCCAGACCACGACCGGACATCTTCGCCACAGGTACATCCAGTGCAGCAACAAGCGGCGCAAGTACCAGAGTCGTCGTGTCACCCACGCCGCCTGTGGAGTGTTTGTCTACCTTAACGCCTTCAATCGCAGACAAGTCGATTGTTTCGCCCGAATTCACCATGGACATGGTCAAATCCGCACGTTCCTTATCCGTCATATCTTTGAAAAACACAGCCATGGCCCACGCGCTGACTTGATAATCGGGGATTTCTCCCTGCGTATATCCTTGAACGACGAAATCAATCTCTTCCGTTGTCAATTCTTTTCCGTCGCGCTTTTTGGCAATAATGTCTACCATTCTCATGATGATCTCTCCTTATTTTAAAATTGAATTAAACAGAACACGTGACGCTGCAGACCGTTCCGGCTCCGGATCGTTCTTCCGAGCGCTGTTGTCTCCCAAATTTCTTGAATCATCTTATCCATGGTTGAAATTCGGAGACAAAGGCGCTCGCTTCGCTTCTCCAGAATCGATTCCGCCCCCTCCACTCCGTGCTCTAAACCCAGTTTCGGTGTAATTCATTAGCGGGCCTTCAGAAAACACGTGACGCTGCAGACCGTTCCGGCTCCGGATCGTTCTTCCGAGCGCTGTTGTCTCCCATATTTCTCTGAATCATCTTATCCATGGTTGAAATTTGGAGACAAAGGCGCTCGCTTCGCTTCTCCAGAATCGATTCCGTCCCCTCCACTCCGTGCTCTAAACCCAGTTTCGGTGTAATTCATTAGGGGCCTTCAGAAAACACGTGACGCTGCAGACCGTTACGGCTCCGGATCGTTCTTCCGAGCGCTGTTGTCTCTCAAATTTCTCTGAAGCATCTTATCCATGGTTGAAATTTGGAGACAAAGGCGCTCGCTTCGCTTCTCCAGAATCGATTCCGTCCCCTCCACTCCGTGCTCTAAACCCAGTTTCGGTGTTTACAGGGTAATTGCTGTATCCAAAGCAACGACCATCATATCGTTAAATGTTTTTTGGCGCTCTTCAGCGGAGGTTTCTTCACCCGTGAGCAGGTGGTCACTTACCGTCAAGATGGTCAAGGCATTTACGCCAAACTTGGCAGCAATCGTGTACAGTGCCGTTGTCTCCATCTCAACGCCAAGAACGCCGTGTTTCATCAATTTTTCAGTCACAGAACGGTCGTCACGGTAGAAGGAATCGGAGCTGAACACGTTTCCGACGTGGATTTTCATGCCTTTCGCTGTGGCACGGTCATACGCTTCTTTGAGCAGCGAGAACGTTGCAATTGGCGAGAAGTCATATCCGCCGAAAACGTGTTTGTTCATGCTGGAATCCGTACAAGCCGCTTGAGCAAGGATCACATCACGTACACGGACATGCTCCTGCATTCCTCCGCAAGTCCCTACACGAATCAGGTTTTTTACGCCATACTCACTGATGAGTTCGTTTGCATAGATTGCAAAGGATGGGATCCCCATACCCGAACCCTGCACCGAAATCCGGTGACCTTGATATGTACCTGTAAACCCAAGCATGCCGCGAACCTCGTTGTAACATACAACGTCTTCAAGGTAGGTGTCAGCAATATATTTAGCGCGCAGCGGGTCTCCCGGCAAAAGGATCGTTTCTGCGATATCTCCGGGTTTTGCTCCAATATGTGTGCTCATGTCATTTCCTCCAATATATTAATTATCAATGGAATTCAGCCCAGCGCGGGAGGGGCTTTTTCTGCAGTCGCTCCCGTACGCTGAAGGCTTCCTTGTTATCCTCAGCAGCCTTTTACCAACAGCAAGTAAACGGATCACAAACCGCTGTTTATTTCTGAAAAAACAGAATCGTATCTCTCATCCGAATACTTCATGTAAATTGCACTGACGACGGCCAGATCATTTCTGATGATTCTAATGGCTTGTATAATTACTTTAAAATTGACTTTTGAATTACTTCAAATCATTCAGGAAGCTCTTTCCATACTCCGGCAATTTCACGCCAAAGTTCTCTGCCACCGTAGCACCAAGATCGGCAAACGTGCTGCGAAGCTCCAGCTCTTTCCCCTCGCTGAAACGCGGGGAGTATGCCAGCAGTGGAACATATTCACGCGTATGATCTGTACCTCGGTACGTCGGATCGTTACCATGGTCGGCTGTAATCAGCAGCAGATCATCGTTTGTCATTTTTGCAAAGATCTCCGGCAGACGTGCGTCATAATCTTCAAGTGCCTGCGCATACCCTTGCGGATCACGGCGGTGACCATACAGCGCATCGAAATCAACCAGGTTCAGGAAGCTGAGTCCAGTGAACTCTTCGTCCATCGTTTCGGATAACTTGTCCATGCCATCCATATTGGAAACGGTACGTACCGCTTTCGTAACACCCTCGCCATCGTAAATGTCGGAGATTTTACCCAAAGCAATGACATCCAGGCCTCCGTCTTTCAGCTCGTTCATTACCGTACGGCCAAATGGTTTGAGTGCATAGTCATGACGGTTCGCCGTACGTTTCCAGTTCCCCGCTTCACCAACGAATGGACGTGCAATAATGCGGCCGAGCATGTACGGATCTTCCAGCGTGATTTCACGGCAGAACTCACAGATTTCATACAATTCTTTCAAAGGCACAACGTCTTCATGCGCTGCAATTTGCAGTACCGAGTCAGCCGAGGTGTACACAATCAGAGCGCCTGTTTCGACATGCTCCGCACCCAGCTCATCCAAAATTTCTGTGCCGCTGGCTGGTTTGTTACCAATCACCTTACGGCCTGTCTTCTCCTCAATGCGCTGAATCAGCTCATCCGGGAAGCCGTTCTCAAACACGCGGAACGGTGTATCAATATACAGCCCCATAATCTCCCAGTGGCCAGTCATTGTATCCTTGCCGCGTGAAGCCTCCTGCATTTTGGTGTAATACGCTTTAGGTTTATCCGCAGCAGGAATCCCTTGGATTTCTTTAATGTTGGACAGTCCCAGACTCGCCATATTCGGCATCTTCAGACCTCCACGCTCACGTGCGATATGACCCAGCGTATCGACGTCAAAATCATCAAATTCTGCTGCATCCGGCGCTTCGCCGATTCCTACAGAATCCATTACAATCAGATGTACTCTTTTGAATGTTGACATAACTTAAGCACTCCTTCCATTAATCCAGCTTACAAGAACAGTCCAGTGATGATCGCGGACAGTACGCTGACCAGCGATGCACCGTAAAGCAGCTTCAGACCGAAGCGGGCCACCACATTGCCCTGTTTCTCATGAAGTCCCTTCACTGCACCGGCAATAATACCGATGGAGGAGAAGTTGGCGAAGGATACGAGGAAGACGGATACGATTCCTGTTGTTCTGGCAGACAATCCCGTTTGCTCGCTCAAATTCAGCATCGCCACAAATTCGTTGGACACCATTTTGGTAGCCATAATACTGCCTGCCTGAATCGCTTCTTTCCAAGGGACACCCATAACAAAGGCAAAAGGTGCAAATACATACCCAAGCAGTTCCTGGAACGAAATACCGATTACAGCGCTAAATATTCCGTTAATCAAGGCAATCAGGGCGACAAAACCGATCAGCATCGCCGCTACGACAATGGCTACTTTGAATCCGTCCAGAATGTATTCTCCCAGCATTTCGAAGAACGATTGTTTCTCTTCTTCCCGCACTTCCAATATATCTTCTTCCTCCGTAACCCGATACGGATTGACGATGGAAGCAATGATAAAACCGCCGAAAAGGTTAAGCACAAGCGCTGTCACTACATATTTCGGTTCAATCATTGTCATATAGGCGCCGACAATGGACATCGATACCGTGGACATTGCTGATGCACAGAGGGTGTACAGCCGATGTTTCGGCAGCAGCCCGATTTGTTTTTTTACGGAGATGAACACTTCAGATTGCCCCAGAATCGCCGAAGCAACCGCGTTATATGATTCCAGCTTGCCCATTCCATTGATCTTGCTTAGTACCAGACCAATATATTTTATAACAAAAGGTAAGATTCGGATATACTGCAGGATACCAATTAAGGCAGAGATGACCACAATCGGCATCAGCACCGTCAGGAAAAACGGACCACTCCCGCCTTCTGCTCCAACGTTGATCAAACCACCGAAAACAAAGGTAATCCCTTCGGCTGCATAATCAAGCAAGTTCTTAAATACGGTGGAAAATCCGCCAATTAGCCATGTTCCCACTTCCGTATTCAGCAAGGCATAGGCCAGTATAATCTGTAAAACAATCATTACCGCAAGCGGTCGGTATCGAATCTGTTTCTTGCCGTTACTGGCGATATAAGCCAGTCCAAAAACAACGAGTAAGCCAAGGATGGCAATAAGGTATTTCATGTGATCTCTCCTTTGAAGGTCGTTAATCCCGTTGTATAAACTGCTCAAAGGGTTACTGAATCTTATTTTGTGTCATTTCATAACATATGATTTCAGAAATTTTATAAAGCGCTTACAAACAACAGGATATATTACGTTTCATGTTCAAGCAAAAAATGGCCCTGAACCCTGTCATGCATCTCAGGCAGAGTTCAGGATCATGAATTATAGACTTGGTTTAGTAAGAAGAAGTGGACTGACCGCCCTGCATGATTTTCACGCCTGAGCTTGCTCCGATTCGAGTAGCCCCTGCTTCAATCATTTTCTGCATATCTTCGAGACTGCGTACGCCGCCAGAAGCTTTAACACCTATGTCAGGACCAACGGTACGACGCATCAGTGCGATATCTTCCGGAGTTGCCCCGCCTGTGGAGAAACCAGTTGATGTTTTCACAAAATTTGCTCCGGCTCTGACAGCTGCTTGGCATGCACGTACTTTCTCATCATCCGTTAACAGACAAGTCTCAATGATTACTTTCACCAGTGTACCCGCCGCAGCTTCAACAACAGCGCGAATGTCCTGCTCTACCGCGTCATCATTGCCATCTTTCAGCGCACCGATATTAATGACCATGTCTACTTCTGTTGCACCTTTAGCGATTGCATCTTTCGTCTCAAACGCCTTCGTTTCGGAAGTGGATGCCCCCAGAGGGAAGCCAATGACCGTGCAGATATCTACGCCAGTGCCTTTAAGCTGCTCTGCAGCGTAGGATACCCAGCCAGGATTCACACATACAGATGCAAATTGGTACTCCTTCGCTTCTTCAGTCAGCTTGGTAAGCTCGTTACGAGTTGCGTCTGCACGAAGCAGCGTATGGTCGATCATTTTGGCTAATTGTGGTGTAGTCAATTGAATCTCTCCCTTATCTGAACTGTGAACTTATATCCTTACACTATCATGAACATATGTAAAAATCAACTTGAACCTTTGTTCATAATGAGTTTGAGGATAGAATGTTGAACTTTTTGTTACACTTCCGAAGTTACCTCTCGAAAATACTGCCTTCTATACTTATTTTCTGCCTTACATAGCAAAACATCCGCCCAAGTGCTGTGGCAGATGTTGTCATTGTTGATCTGTAGATTGAATTTTAGGCCCGGGACAAGTAAACCTTACCTTCTCCTTCTTTATAAACGAAGCAAAGCCTGCGCTGTATACTGGTCCGTAACCAATATGTTGGCATACTGACCCTTCAGTGCTGCATGAATCGCTTCGATTTTGCGCCCGCCACCCGCGACAAGAATGGACTTCTCCTTATTTCTTAATTCGGCCAGATCAATCCCGACCGTCCTGCTGTTGATCTCTTCACTGATCAGATGCCCTTCCGCATCAAAAAAACGTGAGCAAATATCACCGGCACCCGAATGCATCAGGAGCTGCTGTTCCTGCTCATTAAAATATCCCAGCTTGAACAGAAGTGCATCCTCTTTCACCGTTCCTACGGTGAATATCGCAATGTTAGCCTGTCTTCCGAGTTCGACAATACGTCCAATGTGGCGATCGGCCTCAACCATTTTTTTCACTTCGATATTATCGAAGATCACCGGGAGCGGCAAATACCTTGGAACCGTGTGAAAAGCTTCTGCAAACAGGTGCACGATCTCCGCGGCGTAAGTATTGATATGGGAGTGGCTTACTCCCCCTTTAAGCTGTACCACTTCAACACCCTTGACCTGCTTGGGTCTTAGCTGGCGAGCAACCGCATGCATTGTCGTTCCCCACGTGACCCCAATAATATCGGCGTCCTGCACAGTTTCCTGCAAGTAGTCCGCGGCCCTCTTGCTGATATGCTTCTGGATCTCCTCATCACTCTTTAAAGGTGCAAAACATACCAGAGCCGTCTCCAGATTATATTTGACCTTTAGCTCTCCGGCGATAATATCAATATCCTCCAGCGGGTCCATAATTTCAATACGCACGTAACCTCGGTCCTTGGCGTACTGAAGAAGTCTCGATACCGTGGGGCGGGATACGCCCAGTCTTGAGGCAATGTCCTGCTGGCTGTAATCGGACTGATAATACAATTTTGCCGCTTCAATGCTTAACCGCTGTTTCTCCAGGTCCATTCCCATATGTGCTCATCTCACTCATCTTCATTATCGTCAAAAAATAAAACGTTCCATTCTTCCATTACAGCTAACGAACGAATGCTGAAGCGCCCGCACTGCCAACCCCGGAAATGCGGTTCATTACAGTGCAGAAGCAAGCATACTGTTTTTTATATTATACATATATTAAGTATTCCATCACTATATTTTGCCAAAACAAAATCCGGCCTCAGCTTTCTATCTATTCAAACAAAAACATGAGAACTCCTCATCCTGTATTATGGTGTTCACTCTGCTTCCTGATTCCGTCATCAGGGCTTCAACGGATGTATAAAACAAGGCACTGCACATCATACTACTCCAGTCACGGGAGCTGTTCAGGTGTCTCTTTAGTTTTTACCACCTTGATTTTATGATATCAAATTCCATTCGAAAGTGAGGAACTCAAGCATGTCTACTTTACTGTACATTACTGCCCATCCGCATGATCATCAAACCTCTTTCAGTATGGCCGCCGGTAAAGCTTTTATCGACGCTTACAAGGAAAGCCATGCCTCAGACGAAATCATTCATCTCGATCTGTACCGTTCACACATCCCGTATATTGATGCGGATGTATTCAGCGGATGGGGAAAACTGCAGACAGGTGGCGACCTCACCTCTGAGGAACAATCCAAAGTCCAGCGTCTGAATGAACTGTCCGATCAGTTCGCGAGTGCAGATAAGTATGTTTTCGTCTCACCGCTGTGGAATTTCTCTTTCCCACCTGTGCTCAAAGCATATATCGATTCCATCTGTGTAGCGGGCAAAACGTTTCGTTACACCGAACAAGGACCGGTAGGACTGCTAACGAACAAAAAAGCACTGCACATCCAAGCACGGGGCGGCATTTATTCGGAAGGACCTGCGGCTCAGATGGAGTCAGGACATCGGTACTTAGGTATTATCATGTCATTTCTGGGTGTGCCGAAACTGGATGGTATCTTTGTGGAAGGACATAACCAGTATAAGGAACGTGCCGAGGAGATCAAACAAAAAGGAATCGAAGAAGCGCAGCGTTTTGCCAAACAATTTTAGGCTCATAAAATAAACAAACCCGCACAACGTCCTGATTGATTATCTCAAGATGTGTGCGGGTTCTTTCATATAAGCATCTAGAATTGAAACATACAGCTTCTATCCTATAAAACAGTTCTCTATTTAAAACAAACAAAATACCTGTTCTGTATAAATTACGTCAGTAGTTCTCTTTACTCTTCGTTCTAACCTTACAGCTTATGTGTTCCAGCGCTGGCGCGGCTCATCGTTTCAAGCTTTCGGGTAATGGCATGACGGTCTATTTTCAGCCCCCAGATCATCTCAATAATCTGTTCTTTCTCTTCGGGGTGGTCGGCTTGTTTTAACTGCAGCAGCAGCTCGTGCATCTGCTCATTAATGTCTTCGAACTGATTCCAGAGATCCTGCCTTACTTCAGTTGAGTCCATGTGATGGTTGGCATCGACTTCTTCCTTCAATGCTTGCAGGATAGCTTCCTTCCATTCTTCGTCCCCGAGTTGTTTTGCCATGTTCAGGAGATCCAGATAATCGTCAACAAGAAGTGAGTTCAATTCAGCATATGTTTTCATCGTTTACTGCATCCCCTTATCGTTCTATTTACCCAGTATTATACTCGGTATTTTCGGATATGCAATAGTTGTCGAGAAAAAGGCAGCTCTTGGCATTCGCGATGTCACATTTTGATGAAATAAATGCACCGTTCTTTATTATTTTTCCAATTCATACTTATCATAATCCTATCATCCTATGACCGATTATCACTTAATCTGCTGCTGCAGCAGCTGTACCCGATAGGCTTCGCTTTCCAGTGATTGGATCTCTTTGTACTGCTCAGCTGTCAAAATTCGAGGTTCTCCTGCAGCCTTCGCAATCATGTATACTTTCGCACTCTCCTCTACCACCTGTGTTCGGTAATAGGCCTCACGCAGATTTTTGCCTGTTGTCACCAGTCCGTGATTCATAAGAATGAGCGCAGTATGCTCGGTGATTTTTGCGGCTGCAGACATCAGCGAGAAGTTTCGTGGTTGGAAGCACGTAAGGCACAAATCCGATATCACCCACTAGAGCGGATTGATCCGGGAACAGATGCGGAAGATGGTCAAAAACAAGACTGAGCGCGATCGTGTATGCCGGGTGTGTATGCACAACAGCCTGAATATCCGGGTTCACACGATAGCTGTACAGATGCATCAGCACTTCCGAGGAAGGCCGTGTGGATTCTGATTGTGTTTCTCCTGTCTCGATGTCAACAGCAATCCATTCATCCGGTTCAATGTCCTCAAGTGCATAGCCGCTTGGCGATAACAGCATCGTACTGCCCGAGCGTGCACTTATATTGCCTCCAGGTCCTACAACAAGCCCTTGAGTTACTGCCTTGCGGGCGTATTTGGTTAATTCTTCTCTTATCTTCTGTTCAGACATGCTCTCTACCACTCCTTATCTGCGATAATTTCCGACGGTTTAATTAGATTTTTAACCGGGGTAATTGTCGGTACCTTCCGTAAGCTTCTTCCCAGCATTCGGAATCTTGAGGCATGTATGTTTCTGTATCAAAAGAAGCTGCTGCTATATCACGGACATCCGATAAGCTGCCTGCTTCCCCGTGAGCCGCATATTGAAGCAGACAATTGCCTGCCGAGGATGCCTCCACCGGCCCCGCAATCACCGGAACCCCAGCCGCATTTGCTGTAAACTGACAGAGCATGCGATTATGCACACCTCCGCCAACCATATGAATAACAGGGGGTCTTGTGCCCGTAATCTGTTCAAGTTCATCGAGCGTCTGTCTGAACTCCAGTGCAAGACTTTCCAGAATACAGCGAACGATAGCTCCCACCGTTTCGGGTGCCTTCTGGCCTGTGTTTAGACAATGCCGACGGATCCGCTCGGGCATGTCACCCGGGCTTATAAAATCATCATCTCCGGGCAGCAGTAAAGATTGATGCGAACGTACGGTTGAAGCACACTGTATCAGTTCTTCATGGGAGTACCACCGATTCTCACGCTGCCACTGCCGTCTGCATTCCTGAAGCAGCCATAAACCCGAACGATTCTTCAGCGTGCGCACCCTGCCGCTGACGGTCCCCTCATTCGTGAACCCCAACTCACGGCTCAGATCACTTAATACCGGAAGCTCCCTCTCAACCCCCATGAGAGACCATGTGCCGCAGCTGATAAAAGCAAAATCAGATTCGAACGCCGGTATGGCGGCCAGTGCCGAAGCGGTGTCATGTGATCCTGTGCAGACAACCTGCATCGGTCCTGTGCGAAATTCATTCATCAGATCACCGGTTAACGTACCCAGTACAGTCCCTGGCTGAACCAACCGCGGAAATAACGATGCAGGTAAGCCGAGACGGCTTATCAACGCTTCATTCCATCTGGATTCACCGGCATGAAGCAGACCGCTGGTGCTTGCAATTGTGTATTCGCATGCTTGTTCCCCTGATAAATAATAATGGAACAGATCGGGCATGAATAACAGACGTGTGTCTTCGTCTGCTTCCGCTGCACTTTCCTGAAGGTGACCAAATAACTGAAATAGGGTATTGATCTGCTGGGGCAGTACACCGGACATCGAGTACAGTTCTCGTTCACTGACCACAGCAAGCACGTCGTTCATGAATTTCGCATGACGCGCATCACGATAATGACGCGGGTTCCTGCGCAGTCTTCCCGCACCGTCGACCAGCGCGTAGTCGACGCCCCAGGTATCAACAGCAATAGACTGCACCGGGGATGACGTGCCTTCCACCCCTTTTTGAATGCCCTGCTTCAGCTCATGGAACAGGCGAAGGAAGTCCCAACACAATTCATCCCCAAGCTGTACAGGTTCATTCGCGAAGCGATGGACCTCCTGCAGCGTCAGCCTGCGACCGTCCAAAGCTCCGCGTACTACCCGGCCACTGCCGGCGCCGAAATCGGCAGCAAGCACATATGAAGCTTGATTGCCCATATTGAAAGCCTCCTTCAGACAGCAGTTCAACGATATAACGGTCCGAACACTTGACAAGCGCGATAATCCGCACCCTCCGCCTCACTTGTACCAAACATTCCCCAGACCCGCGGACGGAAAATGTCTGCTTCAGGCACATTGTGCATATTCACTGGAATACGCAGTATCGATGCCAGCGTGATCAAATCCGCACCGATGTGTCCATAGGAGATCGAACCATGGTTCGCCCCCCATTGATTCATCACTTCATACACGGAAGTAAACGCTCCCGAGCCCGTCAGAATGGGCGCAAACCAGGTTGAAGGCCATGTCGGATCGGTCCGATGGTCCAGCGTGTCATGTACGTGCTCTGGCAGATCGACCGTGT
Source organism: Paenibacillus sp. AN1007 (assembly GCF_040702995.1). Classification (NCBI taxonomy): domain Bacteria; kingdom Bacillati; phylum Bacillota; class Bacilli; order Caryophanales; family Paenibacillaceae; genus Paenibacillus; species Paenibacillus sp. AN1007. Next base: position 2,234,831 of record NZ_CP159992.1, on the reverse strand, counting down.
AACCCTGAGCAATCTGCAGCACCGGCCCGAGTCCTTTCACCAGATTCAAACGAGTCATGGTCACAGGCATACCGCCTTTCGTAAGAAAGTCAGCCGAGTATCCGCCGCCGCGGAAGTATTCAACGGAAGCCGGTCTCCAGGAGGTGGCTTTCAGACAATGCTGTATTTCTTCATCCGTAATTTCCCAAAATGGCTTAAGCGCAGGCTTACCATCCCTTGATTGCTCGCCGGTACCGTCGAGTGCGGCAGAACCGGAGTTAATCAGGTGTAAAATCCCTGATGCAGCGTGTCCTTCCAAAAGATGACCTGTCACCCGTTTGACCGAATCAGGGCTCCAATACGTTCGCACGTCTGCAAAAATCTGAGCTGAATGTGTCAGTAATGAGCCAAACAACATCGATACACCGTTCAGACTGTCATTTTCGGTTGCGACAAGGTACGGGGCGCGTTTACCGTTCCAGTCGAACGAGGAATTCAGGATGGACTCCAGAAAATCTCCATTCGGTGCGTGATCCGTCCACTGCCGCTGTCCCTGAAATCCGGATACAATGGCGTGGTGACCCATAGCCTCCTCTTCATATCCGAGTTCCGCCAGTTTCGGATTGCCGGCCATCAGATCACGTACAATTTGTGTCATCTTCACAACCGTTTCCCACTCAGCGTCTTTGCGTTTCCGATCTGACTGGAGATGCTCTGGATTGTTATCCGGACCTTCCTTGCAATTTTCCTTCACCCAGGCAAGTGCCAGCTTGTATTCTTCAGGATCATAAATTTCCTCTTCAATCCGCCGTGTCAGTTCGCTCATATCCACATACTCGTTTCGCATGCCCAGATATTCCTGAAAAAAAGAATCATTCACGATGGAACCCGCAATCCCCATCGATACAGAGCCGATGGACAAATACGCCTGCCCCTTCATCGTCGCTGCCGCAAGACCGGCACGACTGAAGCGAAGCAGCTTCTCACGCACATCATCTGGAATGGTCGAGTCCCCGCCGTCCTGCACATCCTCCCCATAGATTCCGAACGCAGGGATGCCCTTCTGGGCGTGAGCGGAAAGCACAGCCGCCAAATATACTGCCCCTGGTCGTTCAGTACCGTTAAAACCCCAGATCGCTGTCGGAATGGATGGTGACATATCCATCGTTTCTGTACCATAACACCAGCATGGAGTTACGGTAATCGTTACGCCTACATTAGAACGACTGAACAGTGCAGATGCCTGCGCTGCTTCAGCAGCACCGCCGATACAGGTTTCGGCAACAACGCATTCTACCGGCGAACCATCTGCGTAATAAAGTTCAGTCGAGAGCAGTTCCGCTACCGATGTCGCCATCCGCATCGTTTGTTCTTCCAATGACTCACGCACACCTTTGCGTCTGCCATCGATAGTGGGACGAATACCAATTTTGGGAAAAGCCTGATTGTAACGATAATCCTGATGAGTCATGCGAGAACGTCCTCCTTTTAGTGCATTTTGAACAAAATGCATGTGGAATTGAGAATATTCTGACTGAACGATAAGCTGTACTGTTGGGGGCAATGGAATCATATGCTGCGGGATGGAGCCGATAACCACTATGTTTGAATTTCTCCAAATCTGAATGCGTTTACATGTATCAAAAATAATAAACCGCCCTCATTAATTATCATCAAATGTCATTCACTGTACCTCGGGGACAATGGAACAATCATGAAAATAACGAGAACGGCTGCTGTGCCAATGTATAAATATGTTGCGGATTATCGTAGTAACGACGTGTATTACATCACTTTCTGATCAAGAATATAGAACATCCTAATTTAAGTACTGAAGTTAAACTCCATCCTAAATCTCAATTAGGGTTATCGGTAACCCTAACATAGCACGCGGCTATCTTGCTGTCAATCGCCTTTATCCTATAGAATGGAAGGACTATGCTGCGGAAAGGTCCGATCCCTTTGATTACAATCTATGATATCGCCAAAAAAGCCAATGTCTCCGCAATGACGGTCTCCAAAGTCATTAATCGCACCGGTCGTATCAGTACGGCCACACGAGAGCGGGTGCAGCAGGTCATCGATGAGCTGGGTTATATTCCGAATTCCAACGCGAGAAGTCTGGTACTGCAGCGAACTCAGATGCTTTCACTGCTTATAACGGACATCACCAATCCTTTTTATACAACACTCGCCCGTGGTGCTGAAGATGCTGCGCATCTTCGGGGCTACCGCGTTCTGTTTGGTAACAGTGATGAAGATTACCGAAAAGAAAAAGAGTATGTGGAAGCCATCTTGTCGACACGTGTGGATGGAGTGCTGTTTGCACCTGCGGGAGACCGTTCACTGATTCATCTACAGCAATTACAGGCGCGACATATTCCGTTTGTGTTTTTGGATCGAACTGTACCTGAAATCACTTCTGATCTGATTGCAGGAGACAGCCGTGAAGGCGCTGTAGAGCTTATGCGCTACCTCATTAGCCTAGGTCACCAATACGTCGCGCTGGTCAACGGTTCGTCTGAGGTCTCTACAGCCAGACTCCGTGAAGAAGGCTATATAGAGGGACTTGTTGAAGCTGGCATTGCTCCTGATCCTTCACTGATCCTTCGTACCAACTATCGGGATTTCAGTGATGATGAAGGACTGGGGAAACTGCTGTCTCGATCACAGAAACCTACAGCCATTTTTGCAGCCAATAACATGCTCGCGATTGGAGTTATTCGCCTGCTGCGCAGGCGTGGACTTAAGGTCCCTGAAGACATCTCTGTGGTTTGCTTCGATGACCTGGATCTGGCTTCCGCCTTTGATCCTTTTCTGACCGTTAGAGCACAGCCTGCGTACGAATTCGGATATCAGGGAATGCAGATGCTGATGGATCGGATTGAAGGAAAGCTTCCTCCTGATGTTCAAACGATAATCCTCCCTTCCGAGCTGCGAATCCGTGCTTCCGCTGCGCCCCCACCTCGTGACTGACTTATATTTCATACGAATACACATCAAAAAGTACAAAAAGCAGGATGTCCCGGCAATCACTTCCGGTTCATCCTGCTTCACCTATGCCTTCCCGCTCATCGTTCTGACTGCAGAGCGAGCGCAACCTCACGCACAAGGCCTGGAAACCAATCCATCAGAGCTTCAAATGTATATCCGGCCTGTTCTGCTTTAGAGGTGTCCATAGTCCACGACTGCTCCACTCCAAAGGGTGACATGTCTTCGTCCACGGTCCGCTTCAAAATCTGGGACTGCATCCCCGTCACCGTTTCAATCAAATGCATCATGGCTGTAAGTGTAATGGAGCCTTTGGACGCTGCATTCACAGGTCCAGTCAAAGGCACATTCCCAAGCCACGCAAGGAATCTTGCAGCTTCAGTGGAATGAATGAAACCAATCTCAGCTTCAGGATTAGGCATGCCGATCGGTTTTCCCTTCTGCACATGTTTAATATGAAAATGAAGTCTTTTGGTATAATCGTCTATTCCGAGTACAATCGGAATACGCATGGCAGCTACAGGAAAGGAAGCGGTTTGAAAGAATACAGCCTCGGCAAGTCTCTTGCCTTCACCGTAATTAAAATCCTCCTTGTTTCCGTACTGCAGTGGATACGTATACGGATCGAAATCGGTCTCCACAAATCCCGGTCTCGGTTCTCCATACACGGATAGCGTAGAGGTTAACACATACTTCTTGGTACGTCCTGCAAACGCTTCACAGGCAGCTTTCGCCTCATTCGGTGAGTAGCAGATATTATCATACACCACATCCCACTGATCCGACTGTGCCGCCTCTGCTACGGACTGCGGGTTCTCCCGGTCCATACGGATTCGCTTTACTTCCGCTCCAAAATCAGCTTCGGTCTGTCCGCGTGTAGCAACCGTGATCTCTGACTTCCCTTCCCATAACAGATGGTCCACGAGACGTTTGCCAAAGAAACGCGTACCTCCGAGAATAAGTACTTTTTTCATCTTATTTCCCTCCAATCCTATGTTTATGACGGCTTCAAAATACGAAGCATCGTATGGGCATTTCGCTGGAATTCATATGACGTTCTGACTTCAGACACGCAGTAACCCTTGTTTTCCAAGAGAAGCTTGAGTTCATCCATGTGTTCATAACGTCTGCCTGTAAGGTCAACGGTCGGAAAGATACGCAGCTCCTCTCTGGTTACTCGCAGCATTTCCAGCAGCGTTTGAACATGAAAGTCAAAATTAAACCGGTCAGCATACGTGAACAGGAAATGCGCCGATAAAGTCAGATCAAATTGTTCATCATCAAAAGGCAGTTCAGGTAATACAGCGGGCACGTAATGGTCAGGATGACGTCTCATATCCGCCGCACACGCCGTAATCGCACGCAGCCGTTCCTGCCTTAATCCCTCTATAGAACCGAAGCGATCCCATACATACATTCCCTGTGCAGTCTGCATCTGTTTCATCGTGTGTTCAATATCCTGCAGTCCCTTCGTTTCCAGCTCATGAATGCCATAATGGTAAACGATATCCGCTGCTGCAGGATAAGCCCCATGCTTGCGAGCTTCACTGCTGAACGAACATGCACCTCCGGGACAATCCAGAATGGCCCTGCCCCCAAGCTCCTGCTCTGTCAGTTGAAACATGCTCATGTATTCCTCAAAGGTCCTACCGATAAAAATAATCTGTGCCAGCTCCAGGCTGCTCTCTTCATTCTCGTTCACACTTCTCTGCTCGTCTCGGCTCATCTCATTCGCTTCCTTCCATTAATCATTAGGAAAAACAAGTCCAATCTGCCGTCTGATCTGATCCATCACCTGCATCGTTTGATAGGAGCGTTCATACGTGTTCATATCGGATTCCTTCTTCCCCTGCTGTACCAGATTGACAAACTCCTCCACTTCATAATACATCGCAGGATGCTGCTGCTCTACCGTTAGGGTCTCTACAGTTCCATCATTGTAACGAATCTCGGCGTGTTCAGGTGAACCAATCTTATCAATAATCATGCTGCCGCGCTCACCCATAATTTCACTCGGTACGTGCGAATTGGCGATCTTGGAATACGTTACAACCGCATCCATTCCGTCATACTGCAGCAGCACGCTCCCCTGTCCGTCTACGCCGGATTCCAGCATCATAGCCTGGGCCTGCACCTGCTGCGGCGCCCCAAACAAAGTGATGAGCGGATATAAACAATACACGCCCAGGTCCATCAACGCTCCGTTCGCGAGTTCCGGCTTAAATGCGTTTAGCACAATGCCTTCCTTATACTTGTCATAACGTGAAGAATACTGCGAATAACCTGCTATGTACTTGCGAACAGGCCCAATTTTGGATAGATGCTGTGCCGCACTTTTGAACACGGGAACGAGTGTCGACTTCATCGCTTCCATCAGCAGCACATTATGCTTTTGTGCGGTCTCGATCATGCTTTGTACTTCTGCACTATTAGCTGCAAGGGGTTTCTCGCACAATACATGCTTGCCGTTTCTCAGAAAAAGCTCAGCCTGTGCTGCATGGAGCGTATTCGGCGTGGCGATATATACCGCATCCAGTGTGTCGCTGGCCGCCATCTCCTCCAGATCCGTGAACCGATAGGGCGCATCATACCGGTCTGCAAATGCGTTTGCCTTATCCGCTGTCCGGGAGAATACCGCCGTAAGCTGGAAACCTTCCACCTGAACAGCAGATTCCAGCAGCCTTTCTGTAATCCAGTTGGTACCTACTACACCGAATCGAACCATTCTATCTACCTCTTTCTTTGTGACTGATATTGTTTGCTTCTTAGATTGTTCTTTATCAGGGTGAATCGCTGCTTCATAACCTGTCTTGTACATTGTAGCGTAAATTGCAGCAGGAATGAAGAAAGAGCTTTTTCTGCATGTGTACAGAGCGGTTAATGCACAAATATTGATATCTTGCGATTCGATTCGAAATCTCGTAATTTCCTGATTATGAAGGGTATAATAAGAGCAGAGGTGAATCTATGAAACATACACAGCAAGATGATGCCCTGAACCTGCAGCACCCTATTCCTGCTGAGTATTGGGACGCTATCATACAGAATAACAGCTCGTACGATGGTACGTTTTTTTATGCAGTACAGACAACCGGTATTTTTTGCCGACCCTCGTGCAGATCAAGACCCCCAAAATACGACAATGTGCTGATCTTCCGCGATGCCGAGCAAGCTCTGGCTCACAAATTCAGACCGTGCAAGCGCTGTAAACCGACTGGAGAACGAGTGCCTGACCAGGAATGGATTTACGGGATTACCGAATATATTGAGAATCACTATACCGAACCGTTAACGCTTAATGCACTTGCTTCAGTAAGCCATGGGAGTCCATACCATCTGCATCGGGTCTTTAAACGCATCACAGGCCAAACGCCCGTTCAATACATTCAGGCTAAACGCATAAACAAGGCACAGAAACTCCTTAAATCGACTCATCTCACCGTTACGCAGATTGGACGCCAAGTTGGCATAGCCAACCCGGCCTACTTCATATCCGTATTTCGCAAATATACCGGCTGTACCCCCGCACACTACAGGGAAAGGCACGACGAAGCATGAAAAATCAAATCAATTACAAAGTACCCAAATCATTATTAAATAAAGGCACCGGTTTCCTTAACGGATACACCCATACCTTGAATCCGTACACAGGCTGTACCTTCGGATGTTCCTACTGTTATGTCAGACAGATGCCGGTCTCCTTATTTCGCAAGGAGGACTGGGGAAGCTGGGTTGATGTGAAAAAAGAAGCTTCGGACCTCCTTGCCAAAGAGCTGCGAGCGCGCCCGGAAGAAAGGAAAAGTGACCATCTTCATGTCGTCCAGCACCGACCCGTATCAGCCCGTTGAAGTGCAGGAACGGATTACACGTTCCCTGCTGGAGACCATGCTGCTGCATCCGCCTGATTTTGTGCTTTTGCAGACCCGAAGCCCGCTTGTTACGCGTGATATCGATGTGCTTCAGAAGCTTGGTGATCGGGTTCGGGTAAGTATGACCGTTGAAACGGACCTGGACGATATACGTAAACATTTCACCCCGTCTGCTCCGCCCATCGCAGGCCGACTGCATGCGCTCAAGGCACTGCGCGATGCCGGCATTCAGGCGCAGGCAGCGATAGCACCCGTGCTGCCAAGCAGTGATCAGTTCGCCGCTGCGCTAAGACCCCTTGTGGAGCGTGTCTGCATCGATGACTATTTTATGGGCGATGGCAGTGAAGGTAAGCGAACACGCAGACTTGGGATAGAGCAGCTTTATGAAGAGATCGGACTAGAGCAGTGGTATCGTCCCGATGCGTATAAGCAGGTTTTACAGCAAATGGAGATGCATTTTGCAGCACATGAACTCTTTGTCAGCCAGGCGGGTTTCGAACCTTGATATTATGCAGGCAGAAGCCCAGATTCATCCTTTAATTCAATACAGAAAAACGTTATTCTGGACGCACAACGAACAGCCTCTTTCCTTATCAGACGGAAAGAGGCTGTTCGTTGTAAATTTAACTCATCATATCCTACCCTGCTGCTTACTTATCCAGCGTATACAGCGGAAGGTTAACAGGCAGCGCCGCTGGACGCTGACAGGTGCTCTTCATCGTATAGAACGTCTTTTCATCAGACGAGTCATGGAACGCCCACATGGCTTCAAGCACGTGATAGGCCAGTTCACCGCTTGCCCGGTGTGCGCGACCGCTGCGTGCTGCATAGGCCATATCTGCCACGCCGATGCCGCGGGTATTTTCCTGATATCCCGGAAGAAGCGGAGCTTCCGTCCACTCATGTTCACCCATCAAGCGGTAACGCACCGGACCGCCAAAAGTGTTCGGGTCAGGGACCTGCAGTGTTCCGTGAGTCCCGTACACCTCGATCGGCGGCAGTGCGCTTCCACCAAACACATCAAAGCTGGTAATCAGCGTACCGATGGCTCCTTGTTCGAATTGAAGCAGACCGGTGACATGTGTTGGAATGTCCACGGGAATGATCTGGCCTCTTTTTTTCTCACTTGTAATCGTCCGTTCCTCCATCGCTTTACCTGTCATCCCGGCGATGGATTTGATCGGCCCCATCAACTGCACGAGTGCGGTCAGATAATAAGGTCCCATGTCAAACATCGGGCCGCCGCCGCTGGCATAATAGAACTCGGGATCTGGATGCCAGAACTCATGCCCACGGCTCATCATAAAGGCGGTTGCCGCTACCGGTTTGCCGATAATACCATCCTCTACCAGCTGCAGTGCTGTCTGAATCCCTGAACCGAAGAAAGTTTCGGGTGCACACCCTACCAGCAGTCCTTGCCGCTTGGCTGTTTCGAGTACAGCCTGACCTTCTTCGCGGGTAACTGCAAGCGGTTTTTCAACATAAACGTGTTTACCCGATTCCAGCGCACGTATGCATACTTCGGCGTGAACGGCAGGAATCGTCAGATTGATGATCAGCTCAATCTCGGGATCAGCGAACATTTCGTCTACGGTGTATACGTTTGGAACGTTATAAGCCGCCGCCTGCTCCTCTGCTCGTTTCCTGTCCAGGTCAGCTACAGCACTAAGTTCCAGCACCTCGAAACGGTGACAGTTCTCCATATAGATGCCGCTGATTTTACCACAGCCGATAATACCTACTTTCATTGTTTTCATGCCCCTGCTCCCTTCGCCGTGCATCAAATATGTGGTTTAAGCTCTCTTTAAATATCGAATAAGTACACTCTTACCTGAACTCACCAGAAAAATCAGGTCTGGTTATCTGCCATTCCGGTGTACACCTCGGTCACACCCGCGTTCCGGCTCTTCGCCAGCTCTTTGCCAGCTGCGGTCCAGAGGAACCCGCTGCGCATCATCTCGGTTACAGGCTTCATGTCTACAATATCTGCATGGTGACCCAGCGAATTATAGAATACACGTCCTGCCCCCCAGCGTTTCGTCCATGCTACGGGCATATCCACAGGTCCATTCGCCGCATGAGGACCGGATACAATCGGGAAGCGGGTTGTGGCAAGCACCTCGACAGCCGGGTCCACGTGCAGGTAATACTGCTCACTCTTCACCTGAAAATCCTCGATATGGTCAAATAGTGGACTGGAGCCGCGTTTGATGTTCACCATGTATTCAACACCATCGTTGCCTGGATGAGCTACCCATTGTCCGCCCGTCATAAACTGCCAGTCAACGTTATTTCGGAACGCGTCACACATCCCGCCATGCAGCCCTGCAAGACCTACACCACTCTGAACAGCTGCCGAAACGTTGTTCACCAGTTCCTGTTCAATCTGCCCCATCGTCCACAGAGGTACAATGAGATCCAGACCCATCAGCTTTTCGGCATCCGCATAGGATTCCAGTGTATCAGAGACTTCAACTTCGAACTGCTCTTCCTTTAAAATACGTTCAAAAATAGCCGCTACCTGTTCCGGCTCATGTCCATCCCAGCCGCCCCACACAATCAGTGCTTTCCTCATCGTCTGTTCACTCACTTTCGATTATTCGATTTGGGTCATTCCTTGAAACTGACTATCTGACTAAAATATCGAATTGCAGCTCACCTGCATCTACTGATTTATATCCTTGTTTCCTCGTTACATCTCTTCGAGTGTTACCCAGCGGCGCTCTGACACGGACCTCTCCACGGCTTCAAGTACGGCTTGACACGCAACACCATCATGGAAGCTTGGCGATGGCTGACGTCCTTCCGAAATGGCTGTCACCAGTTCCAGCATCTCATGAGTGAAGGTATGCTCAAAACCGATCGTATGACCTGCAGGCCACCAAGCTTCAGCGTATTTATGCGCAGGATCGGTAGCCAGTACGCGGCGGAAGCCCTGCACATCCTCATCGTCCTTCGTGAAATACACTTCCAGTTCGTTCATGCGTTCAAAGTCAAAGCGTACACTGCCCAGACTGCCGTTAATCTCAAACGAGTTCGTACTGCGATGTCCGGCTGCGAATCGCGTCGCTTCGAAACTTCCCAGCGCTCCCCCTGCGAATCTTGCCAGGAATAGCGTAGCATCATCTACAGTTACCTCACCTTTAGGGGCATCTGCACTCGAACTGCCTTTCGCACTAAGACCTGTCATCTCGGAAGCGAGCGGGCGCTCTTTGATAAAGGTTTCACTCATACCGATCACCTCCTGGAATTCTCCAACGAGGAAACGGGCCAAATCAATTAAGTGTGCACCGAGGTCACCGTGTGAACCGGAGCCTGCAACTTCTTTTTGCAGACGCCATACCAGCGGGAAGTTCGGGTCCAGAATCCAGTCCTGAAGGAAGAACGCTCGGAAATGATAAATTTTACCCAATCGCCCACTCTCGATCAGATCCTTCGCAAGCTGCACCGCTGGTGAGAAGCGATAGTTAAACCCAACCATATGTTTGATGCCAGCTTCTTCAGCAGCTTCAAGCATCTCACGTGAGTCAGCAAGCGAGAGTGCGAGCGGTTTCTCACAGAATAAATGCTTGCCTTGACGAGCTGCCTCCAGCGCAATTTCCTTATGAGCATCACTCGGTGCATTAATGTCAATGAGATCAATATCATCCCGTTTCACCAGTTCACGCCAATCCGTAACACTCTCGGACCATCCAAACTGGTTAGCCGCATCCTGTACTCCCTGCTCATTCCGTCCGCAGATGACGGACATTTCAGGCTGCAGCGGGGCAGACGGGAAAAACATCGGCAAACTGCGATATGCATTGCTGTGAGCTTTACCCATAAATTTGTAACCAACCATTCCAACACGAAGACGATTTGACATGTTCATTTCCTCCTTTAATAGAATCCAGATAACCGGTCAGCATAACAATTCCATAACCATTTAATATGAGATATATGAGGTACTACAGAATTTATAAGAACACTTACTTTTATCAGCTCAACGGTACTTCATTTCAGGTACGCCGGCTGGAAGAGGCACGAATAATCAATTCTGTCGGCAAAAGAGTCCGTGAAGAGTCGTAACGAACCCCACCATGGTATTCCTTTGCATCTGCTGCAGCATGGGTACCCTGGATCAGTTTGGACACAGCAAGTTCGCCCATCTCGAAAAAAGGAACCCTCACACTGCTCAGCGCCGGAACGGCCATCTCGGCTGCATCAGAGTCGTCATAACCAACAAATGCCGGGAAATCCTGGGTACGCACGCCCCGTTCACGCAAGCCATGCATTACTCCGATAGCCATCCGGTCATTTGCTGCAAATACCGCATCGATCTCATGCAATCGTTCAGCAATCAAGGCTGCTGCCGCTATCCCGCTGCGTCTGCTGTAATTGCCTTCGAGCAGCAGGCTCCGGTCCAGCTCCATGCCTGCCTCATGCAGACCCAGACGCACACCTTCAAGCCGGTCCTGGCTGTTGGAATAGCGGTCTGGTCCATTCAAAAAAGCGATTTTGCGGTAACCCTGATCGGTAAGATGGCGTATGGCAAGCCTGCTGCCCTCGACATGATCAGCATCCACTTCCATGAACGACTCTCCTGCAAAATGCTGGTTCATCACGCAAAATGGATGTCCTTCCTGATGCAGCTGCTGCATGGCAGCCAGCTCATTATGCTCATGTCTCGCACCCAGAATGATGCAGGCATCCACCTTCTGTCTTCGAAACAGATCCGTATAATTCATGACTTCACCGGCGGTCTGAAACATGACAAGCAGATCGAGGCCGTTGTCTCGTGCTTTGCTTCCAATGCCGCTCAACATTTCCGAGAAAAAATAGGCCGAAAACAAATGTGCCTTCGGAACGTAAGGCAGCACTACGCCCAGATTACCGCTCTTACTTCTGGCAAAACTGCGCGCAAGCGCACTGGGTACATAACCTAATCGCTCGGACGCTTCAAGCACCCTACGGCGAGTCTCCTCCCTGATCGGTCCAACGCCGTTCAGCACTCTGGATACCGTAGCCTCGGACACCCCCGCAAGTTCGGCCACTTCTCTGCGAGAAGCCATGCCTTTCACCTCCTTCAGGAGAACTGCGCAGGTAAAAACAACTCGTAAATCATGTTTATGTACGCGCGTACATTTTCTCATGCCATGTAACCGTTGTCAATGCTAAAACAACAAAAAGAATGAGGAATTCAGGATTAACCTTTTCCTCATTCTTTTTTTGTCAATAACACAGCGCACAATGCCTTCTATTATAAATAGAGAGTTGTAACGGATACTCATCTAGCTGCAGAGCAGAGCCATAATTAGAGCATATGATCTATACTTTCAAATCAAATAATATACAGATGAACATAGACCTCATGCGTTTGATGTGATGCCTGATTCCTTGGAAGATAGGCTGAACTCGGCCTGTTCCATCGCTTTATCGATTTTCCGAATACGGCCCAGCGGCTCGCTGGAAGCCTGAAGCTTACGCACTTTATGCAGGACCTCCTTGTTCGGCAAAAAGTGCTGGGAACGAATAAAACGAATCGTTTTGGTTTTGGCCCGCATCACGATGGAATCCGTCTCGGCCCGGTCGTCTGCTAGATAGCGCACGCCGCCAAGAATTTCACCAGGTGTCACACCGGTTGCCGCAAAAATAACGTCCTCCGTGCCGATCATGTCCTCCATCGTTAACACTTTGTAAGGGTTATCGATCCCCATCTGCAGGCAGCGCTGGAATTCGTCTGCATTGGCAGGCATAAGTCGGCCTTGAATCTCGCCTCCCAGGCAGGACAGAGCCGCCGCAGCCAGCACCCCTTCAGGTGCTCCGCCTGATCCAACATACAGATCAATACCCGCTTCCGGGAATGCAGGTGCCATCGCCCCTGCGACATCGCCGTCACTGAGGAATTTGATACGCACGCCAACTTTGCGAAGTGTTTTGATGGTGTTCTCATGACGTACACGATCCAGAATCATGACGGTAAGATCGGAGATGTTTTTATTCAGAGCAGCTGCAGCCTTTTCCAGGGTCACCTCAACCGGGTCTTCAATTCTGACTTTGCCTACCAGCGCAGGACCCACTGCCAGCTTCTCCATATACATATCCGGAGCATGTAGCAGATTGCCTTTTCCCGCCACCGCAATGACCGAAAGTGCGTTGTTCAGCCCTTTGGCTACAATCTCCGTTCCCTCCAATGGATCTACAGCGACGTCAACCTCTGGCCCCTCTGCATTTCCTACTTCTTCACCAATGTACAGCATGGGAGCTTCATCCATCTCTCCTTCACCAATCACGACTGTGCCGCGGATGGACACAGAATCAAACATGGCACGCATTGCCAGGGTAGCTGCTTCATCTGCACTATTCTTATCGCCTCTGCCCATCCAGGGTGCTGAAGCTAAAGCTGCCAATTCCGTTACTCGTACAATTTCCAACGCCAGTTCGCGTTCCATGCTGCCACTTCCCTTCCGGTTTTTCACAGCATAACGTGAAGGTCACCCGAAATCTATCGCAAATCCATATGAATTCAATCTACGAAACGGCGAAGCAGCAGCCTTGTATCAACTTTTTACTTATTTTTCTATTTATTAATTAGATCATTTGCACTCGTTGGAGGGCCATATTCAGCAGCGAGAAAGCTGCTTCTTCTCCGTCTGAATATTAATATTTTTTCCAATTCTCAGTATAGAGTTCTTTCCTTTTGCCTGCTAAGGCCGTCTGGACACTATGATAGGCTGCTAAGTTCTTATAACTCAGGTCTGGATGCACTTCCGGGCAAAATACAGCACCTCCCCTCGCCTAATTTAGGCGAGAATCGAAAACGATTTTCGGGGAATAATGTTAGCCTTCTCATCGATTAATAAAATGGAATTAACACATGAGCTCTATAGAACGCATTCTGATCTTCGTTCAATAAAACAAAGCCCTCATTTTAGTATTAATCAGGACTTTAGCTTTCATTAATGACATAGATGGTGTCTATAAAGGTTATCGAAAAATATAAGTTTACATAATAATAATTACGTAATTAAAATAAAGAGAATCTACCCACTTAATTCCATTTATTAAAATTTGAACTTGGTATTCTATCGGAATCACCCTGCGTGCTTCGAAAAACGCGGCATCCATTCATTCTTTTTCTGTCTGTTTATTACAGGCCAAGGCAGGGATTAACACTTATTCTCTTCAAACAGAAATAAACAAGACCGCATCCGTTATTGTAACGGACTCGGCCTCGTTTTCTAACTTAGATTATGGTTCTATTCCCCACACCAGCTGACTGCTCACATATCCGGTCACCTTGTTATGGTCCGTATATTGATTCCCCGCTGCCATGAAAGAATAGTCATCCGACTGATTGTAGTTAGACCAGTTGTTTTTAGAGAAACGGCCCTGTATCTCTGCACTTTCTCCCGGTTGGAGCGTACCAGCATCACTGGTGAACCCTACTTCAACATAATAGTCAGCACCAACGGCAGGCGCTGTCATCTTGACAAAAGTACTGGTGACATTAGCACTCCCCACACTTGCCCAATCAGACCAGAATGTTTGGGTTTCCTCTCCATCAACGGTGTAATAATAGCGAACTTTCACATCACTAAGCTTAATGGCGGTATCGCCGGAATTAATCAGCTTGAATTTGGGTGCAATTCCGTTAGTCGAAGCACTTGTATTGCCGTTATAAGCCTGGATCGTCAGTTTACTATCCGTCGGCACTACAACAACGGTATCATCCAAGACATTCAACTTAAGCACCGCATCCTTACCTCCATCGAAATGAAAAGTTAGACTCGTTTGGCCTAACGGCAGCGTACTCATGTAGGATTGGTGCAGCACCACCGTTGATCCTGATGCCGTATAATGCTGCCCGGATACAAGTTTTGCACCTCCATTTGCAATGTCCGTAAGCTGATGCCCGTTCAGAGTAAGCGAGATGGTTATATCCTTAGCGGCAGTTTCCGCTTTATTAAAGGAGGCTGTTACAGGCGAGATTGCTGCATCGGGATTTGGCTGGTTCACTTTCAGATCGGGCAGTTCATCCAGTGTGATGACATAATCACTTTGATAGAGCGTTTTGAGTGTTGCAGCGTAATTGAATGCTTCGCTCATCAGATGTTCACCGTACCACGGACAGAAATAGAGCCAGCCTGCTTTTTCGTCCATGAGGTTTTGCACACTTGGAACGGTGTCGTTCTCGGTCATCGCTACCATCTTCTTGCCATTCGTAAGGTTCACCAGCTGATAGAAGATCGAGGTAATTGCATCCTCATTAGGTACCCCTGACAATCCATCATATCGGTTGTATATGGTATTATACTTGTCGTAACCGACCAGATCCACCTGATCATCTCCTGGATACCAGGCTGGAGAAGTGCTGTATACATAGCTGTTGTAGGTCCAGATCAGATTATGCAGATCATAGGTTTCCGTCAGCTCGGTGTAGAGCATATCCCACAGCTTTTTGTACACATCCGCTCCAGCAGAAGCCCACCAGAACCATGCTCCCTCTCCATTCAATCCTCCGTTCCCCTCTGCTTCATGATATGGGCGGAAAATGACCGGCACATCGTTATCCTGCAAAATCTGCAGCTGCTCAGCCAGATCTTCGATGGTCATGATAACGTACTGGTACTCCTTCGTACCGGGAATGACGGCTTTTGCTGTATCAAAATTAGTCTCTGTCGGTTTGTACGTTGCCTCTTTCCAATCAACAAAATCGCCCAGCTGGTACGTATTAAAGTTCCGCGGCACGTTAATGTGCCAGGATGCCGTTGCAATGCCTCCACGATTATTTACCCAATCAATCATGCGATCGGTCGTGCCGTCTTCCCAACCATAAAGCGGATTGTAATTCATGAGATCAAAACCCCGTATCGCCGGATATTTCCCCGTCAGATCATGAATCCATTCAAACTCCAGTTCCGAATCTCCGTCATTCCCTCCTCCATATATCTCCTGTTGTCCCGAAATGATGTTGTGTCCATATACCTCCGTTAAGTAGTTCATTAATATTTGCGTTTCCGGTGTGGCCTGAGAATCCGTAAGCACAGGCTCCACGTTCAGCGGATCAAGATCGGCGTAATCCACTGTGAACGTATCAAAGTAAGCGTATCCCCAACCAGCCTTCAGCTGAATCGTGTTGCTGCCCTTGTTTAGTTTATGAAAACCAAAATCATAATCCGACCATGTCGTTGTGTAAGGCAGCATATAAGAGCCTTTAGTCATCCCGTTAACCGCCAGGTATTGAAGCCGGCCATCCATGCTGAGTTCCTGCATATAACGCGTGGAAATGCTGTACATGCCCGTTTCGGGAACCGTCACATTCAGTGTGATTGTACCCGAGCCCTGCATCCATACAAATCCGCTTCCTGAGTATCCTGGCTTGGGTTGTCCATAAATTTGGTTAACCACCTGCAGTTCCGGGCTTAGTTCGGCATCTTCCCCTTCAATGGTGAACAGCGGAGCATCTGCATAAGTCGGAGCCGTCGTCGTTACTGCCAGCATGCCAAAAAGCAGTGTACAAGCCAGCATCACAGCGAACACCTTTTGAACCCTTCTCCTCATTCCCGTCTTCATTCCGTTCCTCATTTTCATCTCCCTTTCCATCTGAAATGTGAGAGCGAAATGTGCATAAATCTATTCATGATGGCGCTTTCATATGTAAACATATCACGAGAGCAAACGATTGTAAATATATGGTTAAATCAGGCGGTGTATACCCTGACTAACCAAGAAAATACTGCTATGCAGTGAAATAAAAGATGTTCTGCAGCACTGTAACGAAAACGCTTCACTTAGGGCGGATTACATTCTATTTTTCGGGTCTATGTATTGTAAAAAGGCAATTCATCTAATGTCAGAATAAACATACTTTATTCTCTTTTTATGACCTGAAATCCAGGTGATCATGAATTCTGGTGACTTCGTTTTGCTATTGTTCATGGTGAATTCTTCCACGTTTTTCGTTATATTCAACCTGTAATGCCCATCCGTGGATGACACATCATGATACTCAACCGTATCGTTCGGATATATAACCATCACCTGTACACGGCTTGCTTTTTTCATGCGAATCATATCAAAGGTTACAGCCGCCTTGTACGTTCCGTGATCTCCCCCGTAACTTTCTACCACCTGACTGGTATTTACGACAGCTTCAGCATTCCCTAGGTAATTTACGAACAGCATAATCACAAACAGCGCTGCTGCAGTAATAGCAATGAAACGTTTCCTCTTCATCCTAATCAGACGCACACTACTGCTCCTCCTTTCGATCCTAAAATGACTCTCTTACGAACGAAAATTTCACAAAAAAAGAATTTGCTGCGGACAGAGCTTTATCTCCACTCGCAGAAAATTCTCTATTATTTATAATATTACCATAATCAAGTATGCAGAGTAAGCATCACTTCACCTGCGGATACTTTCAAACTTCGGATGCATCTGTGCCGGATGCAGCTTTTACCACAGGGGATTCCGTTTTTCCGCTGCTGTAATGCTCGCTCGCCCTCTTTACCGCTCGTATAATGCCGCCATATCCTGTGCATCGACAGAGGTTGCCGCATAACCCGGTTTCAATCTGCTCTTGAGAAGGGCTCGCATATTCATCGAGGAGAGCCTTAGTTGAGATAATCATACCCGGTGTACAGTAACCGCACTGGAATCCGCCTTCTTCCACAAAGGCCCGCTGAATGGGATGCAGTTCCCCTTCGGACTCACCGCGAACTCCTTCAATGGTGGTAATCTCACTACCCTCACATTGATAAGCCATGGCAAGACAGGCGTTAACAGGTTCACCATTCAGTAGGACCATACACGCACCGCATCGACCGACCTCGCAGGAAACTTTAGTCCCTGTAAGCTGCAGTTGATCTCGCAGCAGATCGACAAGCCGTGTTCCGGGAGCCGTATAGAGATGTCTGGTTTCACCATTCACTACAGCGCTCCATTCCTGGTGTACAGGCGGTTTCATCACGATGGTTTCACTCCCTCCGGCAAAAGCATATCCAGACCCATCATCAATTCCTCTCGCGGTACAGGTAGACGGTTAATCCAGACCCCGACCGCCTGATGAATGGCCGCCGTAATAGCCGGTGCAAGCGCTACGGAGCCAATCTCGCCAATGCCTCTCGGGCCAAATGGATCACCTTCTGGCAGTTCTTCAATCGCTTCGACTTCCAGCCGGGAATGTATGTCTTTGATTGTCGGAATCAAATACGTATCCAGATTGGACGTCAAGTAACGACTCTGCTGCATGACAGCATCCTCGATCAGTGTGAATCCAAGAGCCATCACACTGCCGCCTTCAATCTGCCCTATATATCCCATCGGATTCATGACCGGTCCTGCGGCCACAATATGCCGTGTATCCAGCACTTTGGTTTCTCCCGTCAGTCTATTGACTTCCACCTCTGCGACCACTGCAGCATACGTATAGAGATAATGACCTCCCACCACATGGTCAGGCGTCGTAGGGTAATGAAAGGTGGTATCAAAAATCCAATCCTCGGCTTCACCCTGTCTCACCAGTTCCTTATAAGCAGTCACAAGTCTGGAGGAAACGGGTGAGGAGGAATCTGTCGTTGTCCATATTCCTGCAGGCCCTGTTATCAGCCGCTCTGCCGGAATTCCGGAAATCTGCGAGGCCGTGGTAAGCAGCTTGTTACGGAAGACATGCTGCAGGCGCTGCAGCGCCATCCAGGCCATCGTGGTAGAACGGGATGCTGTGCTGGAGCCGCTATGCGGTACACGATCTGTATCTCCAATAACGATACTCAGATCGGACGTATGACACTGAAACAGATCACAGAGCATGATCTCAAGCGTGGCGACCAGACCCTGCCCGAACTCCTCATAACTGAAAGCCGCTTCGATTTTGCCCTCTGCATTCAGCGATAAACGTCCGCCTGCCGGATCTGGAATACCATATCCCAGTCCTGCACCATGCATCGCTATAGCGGCACCAACTCCGCGTTTAATCCAAGGGGGGCGTGTTGATTCCGGCTGGGGATGAACATGTTTTTGCCATAGTTCTGAACGATCCACTGCCTCCCACACCTGCGATAACCCTTCTGTGGGCAAAATCTGCTGATTAAGCGGTCCGGGATCTTGCTTTTGCCGTAGATTTCGCCTGCGGAATTCCCACGGGTCCATATCTATCATCTGTGCCAGCCGGTCCATCTGTCCTTCCATCGCAAAAATCGCCTGGTTGCCGCCAAAACCGCGAAACTCTCCGGATAATCCGTTATTCGTATATACGGAAACACCCTCAACATCCACATGCGGAATAACATAAGGCCCCATGCAGTGCTCGGTGCAGAAATTTAAAACAGGCGCACCAAGGGTCGCATAGGCACCCGTGTCCGCGGTAATCCGAACGCGATGAGCCTGCAGCATGCCTTCACGGCTTATGCCGGTCTGCATCTCGATCTTCATCGGATGGCGTTTTAACCCTGCCCGCACCGATTCTTTGCGCGAGTTGTGCATCTTGACCGGACGGCCGCACTTTAAGGCAAGGAGCGCACCATAAGGCTGCACGTTCAGCTCATCCTTTCCTCCAAACGAACCACCGATCGGTGAAGACACCACTCGAATATTCTCTTCCGGGCAGCCAATAATACGGGCCAGCTGCATGCGGTCCTTGTATCCATGCTGCGTTGCCGCATATACATTCAGACGTCCTGTCTCGTCGGGAACAAAGAGTCCGCCCTCGGTTTCCATATACGCATGCATCTGCCGAGGTGTATAATAAGTCTCCGTCACGACATGAGCACAGTTGGCAAAAGCCTGCTCGGGATCGCCACGCTTAATCTCCGTGCGATGCAGCACATTCCCTGGACCATGCGGATGCAGTTCAGGCGCTCCTGAAGCGAGTGCGGCATCCGTGCTGTCCAGCGGCTCAAGCTCTTCATACTGCACCCGAATGGCTTCCAGGGCCAGCAGCGCTCGTTCAGGGGAATCGGCCGCAACCGCCGCAATCGCATCGCCGATATAACGAACGGTATCTTCACAGAACACCGGCTGGTCAGGAGTTGCTATACCAAACCGATTAAGTCCTGGCACATCCCTCGCCGTCAGCACGGCATATACCCCTTCCATTGCTTCGGCTTCCGAGATATCGATAGACAACAGCCGTGCATGCGGATAGACACTTCGCAACACTTTTCCATAGAGCATGTCAGGGAGCGTCAGATCGGTGAGATACTTCAGTTCACCCGTAACTTTAGGAGGGCCATCAGGCCGCAGGTGCCAGCGTTTTCCACTCTGTTCCCGGTTAAGCAGCATGATCGTTCTCCCCTTTCTTGTTCGTAGAGGTACGCCTACGATTGAAAACCCTGCCATAGACCGGCCCCAAGCATATTACCCGCGGCCTGTTTCCTGAAGCTTTCTGCTGCAAAAGCATCTGTATAAGACGAAAATTCGGCCGCAGCCCGGGCCGCAAGCCCGGAGGCCTGAGCAGCGTCGGCTCTGCCAGATTGAAGCCACTGCTCTGTTTCAGTTAACCTCAGAGCTGTGCCAGACCCGCCCCCGGCAGCAATCCCAATTCGTATCCAGCGTTCATTTCCAGGATCAATTTCACCGGTGAATGCAACAGTAACAAGTGATGCCGTGAACACCTCTCTTCGACCTAATTTTCGGTAAAAGGATATCTCACGTTTTCCTTCCGATATTTCGTGCGCTGTTTTATAAGGCGTCAGGTTATCTCTAACCACGTCATATGGAATATGAACGGACAATAATACATTATCTGAATGACGGCTGCCATCACATCCACCCTGAAGCCAGGATGATACACTCTGAACCTCGGTTCCACAGTCAGTCAGCCATTGAAGCTTCGCATCATATACGAGCAGTGCCGGTAACGTATCCCCGATACCGGACGCGATATTCCCGCCTATGGTCGCAGCATTCCTTACAGAAGGAGCCGCAATAGACAGCACGGCATCCTGCAGGATGGGAAGCTGCCGCAGCAGCGGTCGGCTGCACATTCCTTCAGGCGAGTCATAGCTCCGATTACAATCTCATCCCGCTGCATCGTTATTCCGCGAATATCGGGAATGCAGTCCAAGCTGATCAGATGTTCAGGTGGAACGTTTTGTTCCGTCTCCCACTGGGTTCGCAGTAAGGTGCCCCCGGCAGCATAACACCATGTTTCGGCAAGCTGCATTTTCATTATTTGCAGTTCTTGCAAACTAGCTGGCCGCCATACAGAAGGCTGCGCACCAGAGTGATATCCCGGTGTAACCATAGCTCCTCCTCCTTTTCAGCAGCATATTCTGTTTGTTGTGGTCACATACCAAGTGACCCAAGGCTGTAGAGGCTAACTGTACAGACACACAGCAGTATTATGGTCTCTCTCCACATCCCGCAGTATTATGCCTCTCTCCACATCCCGCAGTATTATGCCTCTCTCCACATCCGTTTTTCTGCATAATTCAGAATCTGCTGCACCTGCGGCTCTGTATCTGCATCCCAGAAGCTCTCTTGAGGTAACGACACTTGTATACCTTGATACTTCGCGTTACAAAGTATCCTGCGGGCTCCTTCATCTCCACGAAGGGACAGCAGCGGACCAAACATATGTGAGCGAAAAGCAACCGGTGGTTTACCGCTCCGATCGTTCAAGTCCGCAGCCGCAGCATAATCACACAGCGGGTGAGAAGCCAGCGCTGTCGTGACACGATTCATGTCCTGAGCTGTTATAAGGGGCTGATCGGCCATCAGCATCAACACACCCTGCGGCCTATAATCCATAGCTGCCGATACACCGCAATGCAGCGAGTTGGCCATACCGCCGGCATGATCTCTGCATACTACAATTCGTAATCTGTTGTCAGGATGATACGCGCGGGCTGCTGTACGAAGCCACTCGGCAGGCAACCATTCAAGGGAATCTTCCGGCTTAACCACACAGATAATCTGATCAAGAGAAGCATTCAGAGCCGCCTGCAGTGTCCAGGCTGCAAGTGCTCTTCCATCCGGCATCATTACCGCAAGTTTATCGCGGCCGAGCCTGCAGCTTCTACCAGCCGCCAGAAGGATACCTGTCGTTTGCATAGACGCCGCTCCTTTTACCTGTCATTAATTCGGGAAACTCTGAATTTCTCTTACGTCTGCATGCAATCAGTTCCGAAGCAATGCTGATCGCAATTTCCTCCGGTCCGTCTGCACCGATGGGCATACCAACTGGACTATGCACATGTTCTGGTGGTGTTAGTCCTTCGAGCAGACGAGCTGTCCGGGTACGTGAACCCATAATACCGAGATAGGCATATTTGCTGCCCGTGAGCAGTTCTAACATTTCGCGTTCTCGCAGGAACTGGTGGCTCATCAGGATGATGTAATCCTGCTCATCGATGCACAGCTGCGCGAAAAACTCCCGCGGGAAACCCTGCACCAGCTCTGCTTCAGGAAAACGTTCTGATGTACATAACGATGCCCGCCAGTCCGCTATAACGACACGGAATCCGGCAGATTGAGACAGCCGTGCAACAGGGATAACGTCATTACCTGCTCCGATGATAATCAAACGCGGTTTAGGTCTATAGAGCGCCATGATCTGTAGAGGAAAATTCCATGTCTCTGCCTGATGTCCCTTAGGCGAAAGCAGTGACAGATGTTGTTTTCTAAACATTTCAGGTTTTTCTTTCTGTATAGTGAAATCTTTCTGTGTACTGAAATTTACTTGGCCTGGCTTTATTCTTGCCAAGTCGTATTTAACGTGAAGGGAGCCTTCATCGAAGGACCTGGTAAAAGAAACCGTTTCTCCTGCATCAAAAAAGCACTGCATCTGCTGCATAACGAATCTCAACTCCCGGATGACAGGCTCCAGCAATACGATGACAAGACCACCGCAGCCGATCGTTTCGCCCCAGGACAAGTCATCCTCGGGACGCATGTCATACGAAGCTAATTCCATCGTCTCCGATTCCAGCACCCGGCCCACCCGCGCCAGAAGATCATCCTCCAGACAGCCCGGACTGATACTGCCGTACATGCTGCCGCCCTCCGTAAGCAGCATCGAGACTCCCTGCTTGCGGTACGCATGCCCCTCAACCTTGATGACAGTAGCGAGCACACTTCGTGTTTCCCGGACTGCAATGACACACAGATCATGCATTTCCATTTGAACCGCCGCCTTCCATCATAAAGGATCAATGAAACCAGACTAAGGGATCAATGAAACGGGACAGATCTCTTCCTATGGTCGAGCTGCATACGTTTCATCAGTCGGGCAATGCTTTTATCCGACTCTCTCAGAACGATACTGCGGTCAATGGTTTGGATTTTACGATTGCTCAGTACGATGTTTCCATCAATAATGACTGTGTCCACGCAGCTGCGGGTTGCCGAATACACGATGCGGGAATAAATATCCGTCTCGTAGGACGGGTATGTGTGAAAATCATCGAGGTCCAGCAGCAGCAGATCTGCCTTCTTACCCGCTTCAAGACTGCCGATTTCTCTGGACATTCCCAATACCTCGGCTCCGCCCATCGTTGCCATGCGCAGTACTGTTCTGGCATCCATCACCGTAGGACCATGCGGTACTTTCTGAATCAATGCTGTCATACGCATCTCCTGAAACATATCCAGATTGTTATTACACGGAGCACCGTCTGCACCAATACCTACTGCAATCTGCCGGTTCAGCAGATCGGGAATTTCCGCAACTCCCGAGGAAAGCTTCATATTAGAACCGGGACAGTGGGTTACTTTGACCCCGCGTTTGCGGATAATCTCCTTTTCTTCCTCACTCAGCCACACACAATGCGCAAGCACGAGCCGGGGAGTAGCCAGCCCGATATGATCCAGGTAGATAATGTTGCGCATACCTCGTTCATGTTCCACCAGTTCGATCTCTCCACGATTCTCGGAGGCATGGGTATGGACCTTTACATGATATTGGTTGGAGAGGTCTCGCACCTCCATCAGCAATTCCTCTGTGCAGGAAACAACAAATCGTGGACAGAAAGCATATTGAATGCGGCCTCCGCCGAATCCATTCCACTTTTCCAGCAAATCCACGCTTTGCTGCAGCGACTCTTGGGTATTCTCACGCAGAGGTTCAGGAACCTCGTCCCCGTGATCCATCATCACTTTGCCAGAGATCACCCGAATACCGCTCTGTGCCATCGCTTGGAAAGCCGATTCTGTATGATGAACCGTCTCCATATCCAGAATCGTCGTTGTACCGCTGGAGATCAATTCGCCGATGCCAAGCATGGCAGAGTAATATATGGATTCCTCATCATGTGCCGCTTCCAGCGGCCAAATGCGCTGGCGAAGCCAGTCCATCAGCTCCATATCGTCCGCACGGCCGCGAAACAGCGTCTGGCACAGATGAATATGCGTCTGGACAAATCCAGGCAGCAGCACTTTTCCATGCGCATCAATAACTTGATCCGCCAGCATCTCATCGATATGCACTGCAATGTCCTTGATTTTGTTATCTTCAATGAGCAGATCTCCCGTAAATACGTCTTCTTCTGCATTCATTGTGACTAATCGCGCGCCTTTGAGCAGCAGCGTTCCCATGTGAATCTCCCCTATCCGGTTCCATCTTGTCTGACTGCTTTATTTATTCGCTAGTCCATCATGATCAGCTTCCCCGATATGTGCTGTACCCCCCTGGAGCAATCAGTAATGGAATATGATAATGACTTCGGGCATCCAATACGGCAAAACGAATGGGCACCACTGTCCACAAAACAGGGTTCTGTTCTGCATGAACGCTTTGTGCATAATATCGGTCAACATGGAAACGCAGTTCGTATTCCCCCTCTGTCAGCTTTCCATCATGAAGCAGAGGCGAATCCAGACGTCCTTCCGAGTTGGTCCACGATGCTGCGACTTGGATATTGGACTCCTCTTTGCCCGAACCTTTTATGAAATACAGTTCGATCTGCATCCCTGCGGCAGGAGCACCTTTGGATGTATCCAGCACATGGGTAGTAATTCGGCCTGCGTTTGGCTGCATCAGACATCCCCCATCTCTTTAAATTCCATGAAGACCTGTATGCTGTTCCTGCTCTTTAAGCCACTGCTGCAGCCGGATCTCGGCTATTTTGAATACCTCATTAAATGCGGTCTCGAATTCCTCCTGCAGACTCCTTGCCTGTCGGTCGCGCATCGATTCCAGAATGGACTCGGCCGTATGACCCTTCACCGCCAATATGAAAGGAAATCCAAACTGCGCTGTATAACTGCGATTCAACTGCTGCAGCTCGTTATATTGTTCAAGTGAAAGTGAATCAAGGCCGGCACCGGTCTGCTCCCGAACTGAGCTGCTGCTCATACTGACTCTCGCTCCAAGATCCGGGTGCTTGCGCAGCAGTTCCAGCTTCTCTTCTTGGCCCGAGGCAAGTACCTGTCGTGTCATAGCCTGCATCATCTCTTCGAAGGAAGAGAACGGCCGAAGCACGGCGGAGCGTGCTGCAATCCACGCGGATTGTTCGAATAAAGGGCCAAATGTCTGTTCGAATTGGAGTTTAGACCAGCTGTTAACCAGATTTATCAGATTACTCATGTTAATCCCCCCGGTCTCTTATCGATGATTGTTCCTTATAATAAGCATCATCCTCATCTGCGGCAACAATATCTGCGCAAAATTGTAATATAACCTAACATGAAACGAATAGATTGTTCTTTGTGCACGGAAGTTTACCTTTCAAATATGCTTTTCATGTTAAATAACCGCACTTCATCATTATGAAAGTGCGGTTATTGAAGACATTTCAATTCAAAAATACATGCTTTAAGACTGAAGCATATATGCAGTGTGCACATGACCAACCGTACGAGTATGACCAGCATGCGGCAATCTTTTACATTCGAACTCGGACCGAAGGCGTCTTCTCCTGCACAAATTTACGGAAGGTGAAAACCAGTTTTAATTTAAGCAAATCGTTGGTCTTCTTGAAATCCATCTGCAGCAAACTTCCGATTTTCTCCATACGGTAGGTTACCGTGTTGCGATGCACATAGAGCTGTTTGGCCGCTTCGTTAATTAACCCGTCATTTTCAATAAATGACTCCAATGTGTTCATAAGTACCTGATTGGGATCACCATCTCTTGTGAGCAGCGGTTCAAGCACTTTATTGCAGTAATTCTCCATAATTTGCTCCGGCACATGCTGGAACACATACGCAAATTCCAACATCTCAAACTGCAGGGCACGGTCCTTCATGCCAAACCTGTGAGCCAGCTGACGTGTGTCGAGACATTCATGGTACGCTTCGCGCAGCGACACGGGCTCGTGCTTCATTTTACTAATCCAGAAACGCGGGCCCGGTGCTCCCTTAACGTCTTGAGCGGTGAACACGTCAGCAAACCGATTTAACAGGAAAGCGGATAACTCCTCCCCATAATCACGGCCGGTTGGACAGCTGTAGATGGACAAGATTCCCTCATTCAATTGAAAATGCTGGGCAGATGTAAACTGCATCAGCGGATTGTACTGCAGCTCACGATGAATCTGTTTAAGCAGCTTGCCCTCTGCGAAGAGATTCGGTTCAAGCGTGGTCAGCACACACTGATACGTCCCCTGGAAGAGATGCACACCCTTATTTTCGCTTAACGTCATCAGTTCCTGTATCGTCAATTTTTGGTCCACATACTGGGTAAGCAGTGTACGCATCTCATCCTGAACCGTTGGATTGATGTGCTCACGGTAAGTCATATCCATATAGAAGGCGAGTACATCAGCCGCCTGCTGGAACAAATCCTCCTCTGCACGCAGAGACAAGGCAGATTCTGTGTATACGAGCAGGAACCCGTACTCTTCGTCCTTTTGTTTGATTGGCACACGGTGACAGCTCCCCTGATTCCATTTCACCCGGTGCATCACTGACCTCCAGGGCCACCCCTGTGTAACTGCGCTGTCTGACATTGCATCACTGCCATAGAGTACATGCCCGCGGGAACCTATTACTGCAATCGGATAGTTGAGAACTAGGGCTATTTCGGCAAACACATTACGATGATGCTGCTGCTGTAATGCAAACTGCATCAGTTTCTTCTGTTTGCGTACCACTTCGTGCAGCAGTCGATGACTGCGTTCATGTTCCGCTCTAAACAAGGCATTCATCTGATCGGAGAAAGTAAATTGGAACGGAAGCTCCAGCAGCGGCAGCCGAAGCCGGTCAGCTTCCTCCACAATACCATCAGGGATGGACTGCCAGAAGCGTCCTAGTTTGATGCCAAGACCGGCACATCCCCGTTCATTCAGACGCCGCATCAGTCGGATCGCATCCGTCTCACTGTCTTTCATCATAAAAGCAGTTGTAAACAGCATCTCTCCAGATTTGATCCACTCTGCAATATCAGGAGCGTCCATGACGTTGACAGACTTCATCATTCGTGAAGTGCCTTCCCCGCCTGCAACCAGTTTGGCCTCGGACAGCGGATATACCTGTAAAGCTTCTTGAACGGTAAGCTGCATGGACATGACCTCCCATATAATTAACATTAAAAAGACGGAAACTCTTCATAAAATGGATCTATTCAGATTTCTTAATCAAAAAACGGGATAATCAAATCAATAACCCCATTCATTTGTTAAGTATTATAACATCATTTTCCAAAAATAAGCTTACATGAAAAAAATAAAACCTATGCCTGCCGACAACATCACATCATGCTGTCATTGACATAGGTTCAACAAGGTTGTATTTTATATCTCCATCTTCTCATTCGTGTGATTCAGCCATAATTTCATCCGGGACAGTACGTCTTTGACATTCAGCGGTTTGCTGAGATAATCCGTTGCTCCTGCGGAGATACATTTCTCCCGGTCCTCTTTCATCGCTTTTGCAGTGAGCGCAATGATTGGAATTTGTGTCAGCCCGAGACGCTCCCGAATCTGACGGGTTGTTTCGTATCCATCCATTTCCGGCATCATAATATCCATGAGAATAACGTCCGGTTTAATTGTTCCCTGTTCCAGCAGTTCCAGGCATTCCGTGCCATTTTGAGCCGAAACCACATTCATGCCGTATCGCTCCAGTGCATTCGCCAGCGCATAAACGTTACGGATATCGTCATCAACAACCAGAATCTGACGATCGCTGAATAATGATGCCTCAAGCGGAGTCAGCAGCATATCCCCATCCTTCAAGTCCATCTCAGTCTGAGTTGAGGGAGACATGCTTCGTTTTTCTACCAATGATCCTGCCGCTTCATGAAGGAAAAGTCTGGAGTTTGGTTCCTCCTGGACAGCCGCACCCTCTCTCTGCAGAGGAAGGAACAGCGTGAACACACTCCCCTGTCCGGGTCGGCTTGCTGCTGATATGGAGCCGCCCAGTAATGAAGCAAGTGACTGCGAGATGGACAACCCCAATCCCGTACCGCCGTATTTACGTGCGGTAGCACCATCAGCCTGTTTGAATGCTTCAAAAATCTGGAGCAGTTTGCTCTCCTCAATGCCAATTCCGGTATCACTTACAGAAAAAGCAATCACATCTGTATCCCGACCTGCTTGATCAGGGTCAGACAATCGCATCTGTGAGATGGTCAAAGCAACTTCACCCTCGCTCGTAAACTTAAATGCATTCGAGAGCAAATTTCTGAGAATTTGATGCAGCCGCATCTCATCCGTTTCAATCGTTTCGGGAAGGGGACTCTGCAGCTGTATTCGAAAGTCGATTTTTTTCTGCTCTGCCGTCTTTAAGAAATACTGATTCATCACTTCGGAAAGCGTATCGAGATAAACATCATCGAATTCGACTTCCATCTGTCCCGCCTCAACCTTGGACAGATCAAGAATATCATTAATCAGGTGAAGCAAATCTTTACCTGATCTGTGAATCACGGCAGCATAATTTTGCTCTTCGCTGCTCAAATGATGATGTTTATTCTCAGCCAAAATCTCGGACAGAATCAGCATGCTGTTGAGAGGTGTACGCAGTTCATGCGACATATTCGCCAGAAATTCAGACTTGTACCCCGAACTGGTCCGCAGCTGATCGGCAACGACTTCAAGTTCCTGAGCTGCATTCTCAGCCGCGCCTTTCTGACTTTCCAAACGTTCGTTCAACATATAGAGTTCTTCCGTCTGCATCTGCAGT
Source organism: Paenibacillus sp. AN1007 (assembly GCF_040702995.1). NCBI lineage: Bacteria > Bacillati > Bacillota > Bacilli > Caryophanales > Paenibacillaceae > Paenibacillus > Paenibacillus sp. AN1007. The sequence continues at coordinate 2,205,945 of NZ_CP159992.1, read as the reverse complement.
TCTTCTGTCTGAGACTGCATCTCCTCCGCCTGCAGCTGCAGCTTCTCCGACTGCGCCTGCAGCTCTTCGTTCAAGACCTGTGATTCATCGTAAAGGTGCTGCAGCTCCATCCGTGTAACGGTGGAATGCAGTGAAACACCGAAAATAACCGCTATTTCCTTAATCCATTCCATTGCTCGCTCCGGTATAGGTTTCATCGAGGCCAGTTCAACAACAGCGATGGTCCTGCCTTCAAACAGGATCGGTACAACGGTGAGTGAATTGGCCGAGGCATAACCAAGCCCGGATGAGATCCGGATGTAATTCTGGGGTAAATCATTCATTCGCAGCACTCGCTGCTCAACCGCACTTTGGCCCACTAACCCTTCGCCAGGTGCAAGTGATATTTTTCCGAGAGAACGTTCTTTCTCACCCTCTCCTGCATAAGCAGCCACACGCAGCAGTCGGTTATCTTTCCAGTAATACAGCACACTGTACGGAATCTCCAGCATCACAGCAAGCTCGTTCAGGAACAAACGGGATAACCCTTCCAGTGTCGTTGGATTTTGCAAAAGTGCAGCAATGCCGGTAAGCTTGTCCTTAATTTGATTTTGCTCCTGAACTTCATCCAGCAGCTTATTCGTTTCATGACCGAGATCAGCCACTTCATCCCGAGTTCGCACACGTATCCGCTGTTTCAGGTTTCCACCGCTCGAAATATCACTTATCGTCTGTTTCACTTCTTGAAGCGTGCTTACAATATTGCGTGAAACAATCAAAGCGGCGGCAATGGATAGTGCTGCGATTAAGCCCCACAGGGTATACATGATTGTCAGCAGCGTTGAGCTGCGGTGCGCCAAATCCGTCACCCTTGCTTCTGTCAGCATAATCTCTGTGCTGCGGAAGTCGGCGAGCTGGGAACGAAGCAGGTCGATTTCGTTTTTACCTGGATCGGTTGCAAAGAAAGCGAGAACCTTGCTCTGGTCCCCTTCCTTCTTCAGCTCTACAGATCGTTCACCGGCAATCTCGATCCAGCGGGTAATATGGGACTTAATATTCTGCAGCCGCTGCTGCTGTGTCGGGTTATCGCTGATGAGAGCATATAACTGATCATAATTGGAATTCCACTCAGAAAGCCCTTGATCATAAGGTTCAAGATAACTTTCCTTACCGGTAAGCATATAACCACGCTGCCCTGTTTCCATATCCAGCACATTCTTTTCAATCGCATTGGTCAGATTATGTACATCCAGATCATGATGACTGATAAAGTCATTTTCCTTCTGCAGCACATTAATTTGGGCCGAAAGTACCAGCAGAACTGCACCAAATAAAAGAACCACTACAAGATAGCCCAAAACAATTTTGGAGCGTATCGTAAATCTTCTCGTTTTAGACAACGTGGAACCCTCCAAAATATAGATGAATACTGCATTATATCGTTGAAATCTGCTGCATTAGTATTTTATATGTATAGGTATCGTCTGACAAGCAAAATGTGCTGCGCAAATAAGAAAAACGACCTGCATTCGCAGGCCGTTCCGGGACTTTATTCGTATTCATATAAAAAATAATAGATATTAAGCCTTCGGTGCAATCATTTTGGCCGGGTCTACGTATTGATCGAATTGTTCCTCTGTAAGAAGTCCTGTCTGTAATGCAGCCTCCTTCAGAGACAACCCTTCCTTATGCGCAAGCTTCGCAATCTTCGCTGCATTCTCATATCCGATATGAGGATTGAGCGCCGTAACCAGCATAAGCGAGTTATCCAGGTTATGTTTGATCTGATCCAGATTCGGCTCGATCCCCACAGCGCACTTGTCATTGAAAGCAACGATAGAGTCAGCAAGCAGCTGCACGGATTGCAGGAAATTATAAATAATAACCGGCTTGAATACGTTCAGTTCAAAATTACCTTGGCTGGCCGCGAATCCAATCGCAGCATCATTACCCATCACCTGTGTCACAACCATCGTGATGGCTTCGCTCTGTGTAGGATTTACTTTACCCGGCATAATGGAGCTGCCCGGCTCATTCTCGGGGATTCGGATCTCACCAAGACCGCTGCGCGGACCGCTCGCGAGCCAGCGTACGTCATTGGCAATTTTCATCAGATCTGCTGCAAGCGCTTTGACTGCCCCGTGAGCATAGACCACTTCATCATGGCTTGTCAGTGCATGGAATTTGTTTGGCGCAGATACGAAATCTTTGCCTGTATGTTTACCGATCTCTTTGGCTGTAAGATCACCAAAGTCGGGATGTGCGTTGATTCCCGTTCCTACAGCCGTACCGCCAATTGCAAGCTCTTTCATATATTCTACGCTCTCGCGAATCATACGCTCACTCTTGCCCAGCATCGCTTCCCAACCGCTGATCTCCTGGCCAAGCGTAATCGGCGTTGCATCCTGGAGATGAGTACGTCCAATTTTGATGATGTCTTTAAACGCTTCCACTTTTGCGGCAAAAGTCGCTTTCAGCACCGCAATCGCCGGCAGCAGCTGATCTTCTACAGCCAGAACGCCCGCAACATGCAGCGCTGTCGGGAATGTATCGTTGGAGCTCTGCGACATATTTACATCGTCATTGGGATGCAGTCGTTCTTCCTTACCCTTTTGCTCCAGCAGCTGATTACCAAGGTTAGCAATGACCTCATTCACGTTCATATTGGATTGCGTACCGCTGCCTGTCTGCCACACAACCAATGGGAAGTGGTCATCAATGCGCCCTGCGATAATCTCGTCTGCCGCATAAGCAATCGCATCTGCTTTCGCCGCTGATAATTTTCCTAATTTATGGTTACTTGCCGCAGCACTTTTTTTCAAGATGGCAAGCGCGCGCACGACTTCCATCGGCATATGCTCGCGTCCAATCGGGAAATTCTCCTTGCTGCGCTGCGTCTGAGCGCCCCACAGCCTGTCGGCTGGTACTTTCATTTCGCCTAACGTATCTCTCTCAATGCGGTATTCCACTTGCTTGTCCTCCTCCAAAAAGTTGGTCTGGGTCTCTACAAAGCTTGTGTATCTCGTCATATTATACATGATTTACGAGCAGGTTTTCACCTTTTCGGGCAAAATTGTAAGCGTAACGCAAAACAGACTAACCGTACGAAGCTTCAGATGCGCATCATTTATTTCCGAGCAGCAATCGGATACAAACGACTCGTTTGTTCAAACAGTTCACCTGGCTGCAGACCGACAAGTCCCATCTCTTCCGCTGAAATGCCTTCCACATTCGGGGCATTAACCAGATTCATCTGTGGTTCCGGACAGAAAAATTCATTGCAGGCATTGTTGTTCCAGATCATCCAATGTTTATAGGACGTACCGACATCGTATACCAGCTTGTCACCCGTGCGGTGATCCGTCAGTTCCATATAATTGCGGCCGTTCTGCGGCTCAGCAGTATAGTGGTTATCCATCGCTGCAAAAAACGGACTAACCCCGCCTTGTTTAAGCTGCTCTTCTTCTGGTGAAAGCGGTTGAAATTGTCCGGTCGGCAGAGAGCGCTCATTCAGTTCACGGCGCTGACCGATAGTTACTTTGGCCGTGTAGTCCGAAGATTGGCTGTCCGGTGCAAAAGGTACTTTGATCGCTGTATGGAAAGCAAACAGGTTCGGCATAAATTCAGCACCCGTATTGTTTACGATTAGCTGCTGCTGCAGCCCTTGACTGCTCAAAGAATAGCGAAGTGTTACAGTGAATGTAAATGGCAAATATTTGTGAAAAGCATGTCCTTCGCCGATACTTTGGCTGAGTGTAACATGACTTTCCAGATCATTGGTGCCGTACCCCTCTACTGTCCACGCTGCATCATGTAAAAATCCGTGCAGATGGTTGCCTGTCGCAGGCTCATTAATCGGCAGCTGATACACTTTACCATTCCACGGGAAACGACCGTCTTCATAGCGGTTAGGCGGGGATAGAACAGGAATACCATACACGGCTGGAGCCGCCATGAATTCATCCATCTGATCCTGATCGGGCTCTCTCAGATAGCTGTACCCTTTTTCCGTATCCCGGAAAGCAACCAGATTCGCACCAACACTAGGAAGGACAGCGGCTTCAAATGGACCAAAGCGCAGCCATACCGCAGGAATACCACCAAATTGTTCCTCAAACGCTGTATTCTGTTGTGTCATCGTTATATGTACCTCCTGCATACTAAGGTTATATTATACGGCTCGACTATATCATGATTGGGCATAAAATAACAATCCGAGTTCGAGAACAAATGAAGAACAGGATTACAAACCAAAGAGACAGCTGCTCGTTAAGCGGCTGTCTTGATAAGACCTGCTCAGTATTCAGCGCCTCCTATAAACACAGGCATCCGGCTTCAGTCCACATATTCGCCCTGTTTAGGTACCGCTTCTTCTTCAAAATGCTGATCAAGCGCTTGAAGGGATTCACGGAGCATCTCTCCGCTCAACACATGCCCATGTCCCGTTACGGCCATCTTTGGCTCCAGGTGTCTGATCTGCTGGACAGATCGATGGGCTTCCTGCCAATTCGTTGTAAAATAGGCCGGAGGTCCATGCAGCTGTTTGTCCTGAAGCAGGACACTCCAGAGCGATTCCTGTTTTACCGAGACAATCGCGTCACCGGCAATCAGTAAACGATCCGCTTCACGGAACAAGGAAATATGCCCCGGTGTATGACCTGGTGTGTGCAGCCAGTTCCATCCGGATAAACCAGGCACGGAACGATCCTGCGGAAGACTGAACACTCGATCATCCAGGTTAATCGCTTCGTTAGGATATGTGAAAGACAGACGCGCCATTAATCCTCCGCCCACAGAAGGATCTGCAGGGGGATAATTTTTCAAACCCGTTAAATATGGAATCTCCAGTGGATGTGCGTACACCGGCACGCCCCAGAATTGCTCCAGTTCGATCACTGTTCCCACATGATCAAAATGACCATGGGTTAGTATAATGGCAGACGGCGGACCTGGAAAACGTTCAGCTGCCATATCAACAATGCAATTCGTGAATTTCGACATGCCCGTGTCCACAAGGACCCAATTCCTGCTTCCCGGTTCTCCAATGAACACGACATTCACAAAAAGGGTACGCAAGCTCAAAATATCAGGAGCAGCTTCCTCATAACTGGTCATTCCTGAAGTAATCAGATTGTCAAATGCCATTCACGGTTACCCCCCATCAGGCGAATTGTCTCTCTGGTTTGTTCATCTCGTAGACTTTCCCTTTTCTGGATCATCTATTCGGGATTTCAATATAAAATAGACGGCGCGTACCCGTTCAGGGCACACACCGTCTAGTATAGTCATGTCAAACAGACATTAGAACAAGAACATCTGCAGCAGGTCAAGCCGGATAAGCATCTAAAGCAGCATCGAGCAGCTGATTGTACAAATCATCATCATTTTCAAGCAGCTCGTCCATTTTCAACAGTTCTTCCTCGTCTCCGGATTGCTCCGTAAAGTGCAAACTGTAGTCCCAATCCTTGCCGTTCTTGCTCATAAACGTGATTTCATAGACGGATTTATCCCCAGCCGTTTTGAATACCGTACTTCCAACAAAACTTTTTTCATCCTCACGGCGCATTTCAGCGCGAATAATTTCAACAGTCACCTTCATACTCTCCTTTTAATCTCTCGTTTAAAGCATTTCTACGGAATTCTTCACTCCGCAGTATTCTCTAAAATCTTTGGGTTTACAGCTTTATCCAACTTTCTGGCAAAGCTGTTTGGTAATTATTATTGGTTAATTGTACAATATATATCGTAGCATCGTATACATTATTCAATGAAGGCCCTATGCAGACTCCTCCCTTACTTCAAAGAGGACTATTATAGACCGCCAGCTACGACATTCATAACACATTGGAGGAAAAAATAGCATGAACAATTTTGAATCGAATCTGCAGCAATATGCTGAACTGGCTGTCAAAGTAGGTGTCAATGTGCACCCTGGCCAGACGCTTGTGGTGAATGCCCCGATTACAGCAGCTCCTTTTGTACGCTTAATTGTCAAGGCTGCTTACAGCACTGGTGCTAAGCTGGTCAAAGTCAATTGGAGTGACGAGACGGTTACCCGTCTTCATTATGATCTGGCCCCGGATGAGGCATTCTCCATCGAACCGAAATGGTTCGCAGGTGAAATGACCGAGCTTGTTGAGGAAGGCGCAGCAGTGCTGCACGTTATCGCGGAAAATCCGGATCTGTTGAACGGTGTTGCTCAGGAGCGTATCGTCACCAGTCAAAAAGTTCGCGGGAAAGCGCTGGAGAAATACCGTGCTTACCAAATGGCTGACAAGTTCAGCTGGTCGATCGTAGCCGTCCCTTCCCCTGAATGGGCCGCTAAAGTATTCCCGGATCTGCCTGAAGCTCAGCAAATGGACCGTCTGTGGGATGTTATTTTCCAGACGGTACGGATAGGTGAGAAGGATGCTGTCGCAGAATGGAAAACCCACCTGCATAACCTTGACTCCCGTGCTGATCTTCTGAATCGTAAAAAATACAAGAAACTGCACTACACCGCTCCAGGTACAGATCTGACCATTGAACTTCCAGAAGGCCATATCTGGGTATCTGGCGGCAGCGTGAATGAGCAGGGGCATGTGTTCATTGCTAACATGCCGACAGAAGAAGTATTTACTGCGCCGCTCAAGACAGGAGTAAATGGTACTGTGCGCAGCACCAAACCGCTCAGTCATGGTGGTAATCTGATTGACGGCTTCTCCCTCACATTCGAAAACGGACGAATTGTGGATTACACAGCTGAACAAGGTCTGGATGCACTGAAAAACCTGATCGAGATCGATGAAGGCGCACATTATCTCGGCGAGGTAGCACTTGTTCCGCACAAATCTCCGATCTCGGATACAAATATTCTGTTCTACAACACACTGTTTGACGAAAACGCGTCCAATCATTTGGCGATCGGAAACGCCTATGCGTTCTGTCTCGAAGGCGGCAAAACGATGTCTAAGGAAGAACTGGCCCAACACGGTATGAACTCCAGTCTGACCCACGTTGATTTTATGATTGGTTCGGGTGAGATGAATATCAACGGTGTAACTTCCGAAGGTGCGGAAGAGCCGATCTTTGTGAATGGAAACTGGGCGTTTTAATGACTCCCCTGTTATAGAGAGAGGAGACTTCTCCTCTCTTTTGCTGTGTCTGGATCTATACTAATACCTAGCATTACGGAGGAGATTCTATGTTAAGTTTTGAACAAAAACTGGATCGTTACGCCGAACTCGCTGTCAAGGTTGGGGCAAACGTGCAGCCGGGACAGACTTTTGTCATCAACGCAATGATCGATGCCGCGCCTCTCGTGCAGCTGCTTGTCCGTAAAGGTTATGAAGCAGGTGCTAAGCAGGTTATCGTTAAATATTCGGATGAGACGGTCAACCGTTTACGCTTTGAAATGGCTCCCGAGGACTCCTTCGAAGAGCCTCCCAAGTGGCATGCTGCGGAGATGGAAGCTCTGGCGGAGAACAATGCTGTCTTTCTGACCATTTTATCCTCCAGTCCTGATCTGATGAAGGGCATCGACCCTGCAAGAATATCGGCGAATCAGCGAGCCTTCGGACAGGCCATGGCCAAATACCGTCAGTACCTGCAGGCAGATAAAATGAGCTGGACCGGTATCGCCTGTCCTTCACCAGACTGGGCCGCCAAAGTATTCCCGGACCTTCAGCCAGCGGAGCAGATGAATCAGCTCTGGGAGGCGATATTTGCAGCTGTGCACGCGGATGTTGAAGATCCGATTGCTGCGTGGGAACAGCATATCGAACGACTAGAGTCACGAGCCAAAGCGCTCAACAACAAAAAGTACCACGCACTGCGTTACATCTCCCCGGGCACAGATCTCACGATCGAGCTTCCTGAAGGGCATATTTGGGCTCAGGCTGGCAGCGTAAACGAGCGAGGTACCCCTTTTGTAGCCAATATTCCAACGGAAGAAGTGTATACCGCTCCAGCAAAATACGGTGTGAACGGCACAGTGTCGAGTACCAAACCGCTAAGTTACGGCGGCAGCATCATTGACCGGTTTACGCTCACATTTGAGAAGGGACGGATTGTGGACTTTCATGCAGAGGAAGGTCACGAAACGTTGGAGCGTCTCATCTCTATGGATGAAGGCTCTCATTACCTAGGCGAAGTTGCGCTCGTACCGTTCCACTCTCCAATCTCGGAAAGCGGCATTCTGTATTATACTACGCTGTATGATGAGAACGCGTCCTGCCATCTGGCAATTGGCAGTTCGTACGCTTCCAATATCGAAGGAGGCAAAACGATGTCTCCCGAAGAGCTTGCGGAACGCGGTATGAACTCCAGCATAACCCATGTTGATTTCATGATGGGTTCATCTGAGACAGACATCTATGGCATTACAGCAAGTGGTGACCGTGAACCGATTTTCCTGAAAGGAAATTGGGCATTTTAAAAAAATGTGTGCAGCCGCGATTTCAAATTTTTAAATCAGCGTTACTTTGAATTGAACAGTCGATTTTCGCTGCCATGGATTCCATGGTTTGCAAGATCGCCTGTTTTTTCTTTTTCAGCAAACATCAAACAGGGTCAGAACTCCCTCTTTTCAGAACTGTAATCAGGTCTATCGGACATTGTATCGCTTCCATAATCTGTTGTAAAATGTAATGATACCAATGTTTGTGGACTGTTGACCAGAAAGGAGAACATCATGGCCAATCGGCTCCAGCTTTTACTTGCATCCGATTTTCATCAATTAGGACCTGTAATTCAAGAAGAAATATATTATGAGTATTACAATATGGTATATGGACTGATCGTATATATCATCAAGGAACGCGCAGCGGCAGAGGATATTATTCAGGAAGCGTTTATCAAAATTATTAAAAGCAAACCCCTCTTCGAAGACGAGGTTAAACTTAAAGCCTGGCTCAAGGTGGTGACCCGGAATACTGCAATTAATTATTTGAGAAAAAACAAAAAAAATCGTAACCAATTGGATACGGATAGTGTTTTTATAGATATAGAGACCATGAATCAGACAGCCGCTTCGGTGGAAAGTATGGTCGAGACACAAATGATGCAGGAGTCTATTGAACACTATCTCTCCCAGTTGAAACCTGAATACCGCGTGCTGGTCGAGCTGCGTTGGAAAGAAGGTTTCTCTTATCGCGAGATTGCAGAATTATTGAATACTACCGAGGACATTGTGAAGCAGCGTTTATTCCGAGCCCGCGGCAGTATCAAGAAGAAATTACATAAGGAATGGGGTGGAAGCATTGAACAGAGGCAGGCTAAATAAGCTTGAAGAACCACTAGATTCAGGCCTGGAAGATGAATATTTTGATGCGGCGTTTGAACAGGCTTTTGATGAAGCTTTCCAGCAAGCTGCCACCGCCCCTTCTGCTTCCCGTTCCCAATCCATGCAGCAATCCTGGCACAAGGTACAAAGAGAGATTGAAATCCTTGGAGCACATAAACGTAGAATACGCACCTTGAAACTGTCGGGCCTTGTCGCTGCTTCCGTAATGATTGGAGCCGTTCTGTTCAGCCTTCCAACCGGAACACAAGCTGTATCCCCTCTTGTACAATCGATTAAAAATTGGGGCAATGGCATGAAATCGATCATCGTGGAAGAGAAGTCTGTGGATCTGAGTCCCGATCCCTCTACTGCCAAAACACCTCCACCACCTGACATGGAGTCAAACTACAGTTTCCATGCTGATGCTGAAGGTATTCCTGTTTTTGAACTCGAAAAACATGTTTTTCGACCAGTCGCTGTGACAGAAGAGATCGCTCGTGAAGGGTTTTTAGGAGAATTTATATTATCTAAAGCCATTCCTGCCCGTTTTGACAAGATGAAATATGAACTGCTGCTGGATACAGAGAATCCGGTAAATCCTGACGACTATTATGAATCCGATATGATGAGAATTCGATACTCCATCCAGGGTAAAAGTGATACAGAAGAACTTATACAGATAAACTATGAATATGTTAGGCCCGGACAGTCTCTTGAGAAAACACCGCTGCAGAAGAGCAAAGCGGTGAAGCTCACAGATGGAAATGATGCTCTTGTGTATGTAGGCCCACCCTTCAATTCAATTCAGTGGATGACAGGTACACTCAGTATGAGTCTGTTTGGAACGGTGACCGAAGAAGAAATGATTGCCATTGCCAATGATTTTCTGGAGCAAAACGCTCCTGTTCAATCCAAATAACTCAAAACAACACACTAGGTGAGGTATGGGTGGACTGATCTGATTTGGTTCCATCATATGCTGTATGAACACTAACGACACGGTAATAATAACCGGCAAGGACTTCCCAATCAGAACCTGAACGAAGTTCATTGGTCTGTGTGTCCGTTGAAGAGCTGCCCGCGAATGTGACCCAGGCTGTTCCGGTCCAGCGCTCTAACCGATATTTGACGGACAAGGTTTTCACTTCTTTATAGGTCATTGTAGTTGTTCTCACAACGGCTTGAAGCCTCTCTCCTCGCGTTAACGAACAAATCGCCTGATAGATATGTTTCGATTGGGCAGCTCGTGATTGAATGAAATTATCCCAAGGTTCCAGCGGCGGCGGAGCTGTTCGTGCACCCGACGTTATATTTATCAGCGGACTTCCAGCTGCTGACGAAATTTCGGGCAGTACAACAAAGACTGGCGTGATCAAAGCAAGAACAAGTGTTATTTTCAAAATGGGCTTACGGTATATAGATTGGTCCCATGGTTGGGCCTTTTTCATCATCATTCCTCCTCACTCTATGGTTTAATGACATGTAATCTATTAAACGGACGGAACGGAGGACAGGTTTCAAAAAAATAGGACGCACCGATGTTCCATCGGCTGCGTCCTTTTCATTGTTTCGGAAGGTTAACATCTCTGAAACCTAAATGTTTCCAACCCGTATGAAGAACATAGTCAAATTTATCGGAATCGGATTTATCTACCTGATTCGAACAATTTGTTTATTTTCTACAGCATATACCTGATCGGCGACATTTTCGACCAAACGAGCATCATGTGAAATGAAAATAATGGTTCCCACATAACTTTTCATCATCTGTTCCAGTGCTTCCGTGGCAGGCATGTCCAGAAAATTGCTCGGTTCATCCAAAAGCAGAATGTTATATCTTCCAAGCAGTATTTTCGCCAGCTGCAGCTTCATTATCTCACCACCGCTTAATACCGCCAGCTTCTTACGGACATCATGCTGTGAAAATCCTAGAGATGCCAGCACAGCTCGAATCTCGGACACCTGATAATCACAGTTTTCCTGCATAAATGTCATAACAGCTTGATGGTGGTCAAACGTATACACATTCTGTGCAAAATATCCGATCTCTGCCTTTGGCGACAGGATGATGCCCTCCTCGCGCTCCAGGATCATTTTGAAAAGCGTTGTTTTTCCTGCACCGTTTGCACCAGTTAGTGCAATCCTACCGCCAAGCGGGAATTGGAACGAAGCTTTCTGCAAAATTACCTTATCACCCAACGTTTTATTGATCTCTTTAGCTGTAATCGGAAATGGATTGTGAAGTCCTAACGGATTATTCTGACGGAAGTGTATCGTACGATTCACAGCAGGGGCATTGAGTTCACCCAGTGCTTCGATGCGCTGCTCCATATTTTTTGCGGCTTGATGCAGCTTCTTCTGTTTACTTCCAACCGATTTTTGATGTGCAAGCCGCCCGCCATGATCCGAGCTGTTTTTCCTTGAAGCCCCTTTTTCTTTATGATCCATTTTACGAGCCTGATTCCGCTTGTCATTGATGGCTTTTTCCAGTCGTTCTCGTTCATTCATATACTGCTGATATTGGATTTCCTGCTTTTTCTGAATTTCATTCTTTTGGGCCAGATACTCCGAATATCCACCCCAATACTCCGTTATTTTTCCATCTTTCAACTCCCAGATTTTATCGACCACTTGATCAAGAAAATACCGGTCATGACTGATGACCAGCAGCGCCCCTGTATAAAATGAGAGCTGATGGATCAGAAAATCAATCCCCTCGGTATCCAGATGACTCGTAGGTTCGTCCGCCAAGATGCCATGTACCGTGCCGGACAAGGCCTCTGCGATTTTCAGCCTCGTTTCCTGACCACCGCTCATCTGATCTGCATCGATTTTGTTTACGCCAAGTTTGCCCGCAAGTGCGGAACTCACTTTTTGCTGATCGATATCATGCTCCATCTGCGGGATATAAGCGAAGCTGCCGTGCCTTACGATGTTTCCTTTCGACACTTGGGTTCTGCCCAGTAATACTTTCAGAAGTGTACTCTTGCCTGCACCATTCGCTCCAACCAGGCCAATTCGGTCATATTCATAAAGTTCAAGATGGTCAATGTCCAACACTTCACGACTGGCATATTCCACAACAATCTCTTTTGCGTTAATTAATACATTCATCTCATTTCCTCCTTCTAAAATCGCAGTTGTTATGCTCGCAGGACGAATCTCCCTGCGATTCAAGAAGGGAGGATTATATAAAGAAATACCAATGCATATAACAACTCATTCCGGCAGCTCCTTTCAGGTTCAATTTTAAGGCGAGCGTTCCATGCTGGTCTTAAATTCTATTTGAGGTTCTATTTGACGTTAAGTTCTGAATTTATCACGGTAATCAAAAATGCAGATCCAAGCCACCACGTGGACTTGAACCTGCATTATAAACGTATGGAGACACGTCGATCGAAGCATAGCAAAATAAGCCATTCGATCGAAACCTATATCTCTCTCCATACGTAAAATAAGCAGTTCAAAAAAGCCCACGATTGTGGAAATTCGCTTTTTTGACCTGCTTATCGAAGACGCATGGAATGAGTCATAGGAACGTGCCTCCCTCTTCTTTTATTGAGTTGAATAATACCATGAGCTTCTTCAAGCGTCAACCCGAATCAGCAATTTGTTCCGGTGCAGCAAAAAAGCCGCTGAATTAGCGGCTTTCCTGTGTACCACCTATAATAATACCGCTTGAGGAACTACGCGCCCTCTCCTTCAACAAGCAATTCAAGCTTCACCACATTCACACGTGAAATCCGCTTGTGTTCTGTTTCCTCAATCACAAACAGATACCCGTTATGTTCAACCGATTGACCAACCTCAGGTGGAATAGCCTCTACTCTGGAGTATAACCAGCCTCCGATCGTATCATAATCAGCCCGGTCCATCTCTATACCGAATCGTTCACTGACCTCTTCAATCAGCATTAATCCGTCAATGGAATATTCCAGCTCGCTGACTTGTTCGATCACCGGACGCTCTTGGTCAAATTCATCCTGAATTTCGCCAACAATCTCTTCCATAATGTCCTCAAGCGTGACCATACCAGAGGTTCCTCCGTATTCGTCGATCAGAACAGCAATTTGTGTTTTGCTGCGCTGCATACGCTTGAGCAGGTCACTAATTAGCGTAGTATCCGGCACAGCCAGAATCGGACGAATTACGGATATCGTGTCCGTTAATTGAGATCGCATCAAATCTTTAATGTGAATGAAGCCGATAATATGATCCTTGTCTCCGTTATACACCGGATAACGTGTACGCATGCTTTCGCTTGCAATCTCCAAGTTCTCCAGCATGGACTGATTGGCGTTAAGACAGATCATTTCCGTCCGTGGAATCATGATCTCACGGGCGGTTGTATCCGTAAAATCAAATATATTATCAACAAGTGCTAATTCAGTATTATCAATTAAACCGCTCTTATTGCTTTCTTTCATAAGAATACGTATTTCATCTTCACTATGTGCATCGTCAAGTTCCGAGGCTGGCGCCATTCGAAACAGTCTGAGCAGTCCATTCGCCATGCCGTTCAGGACCCAGATGAAGGGATACATTAGTTTGTAAAAGAACGTCAGGAGCACTGCAGACCACAGTGTGATCGCTTCAGATTTGCGAATGGCCATCGTTTTGGGAGCCAGTTCTCCCAGGACAATATGCAAAATGGTAATAATGACAAAAGCAATCACAATTGAAATGCCATGCACATATACCGGACCCAGGCCAAATGCCGTAAAAACAGGTGCAAGCAGTCGTGCGATGACAGGTTCACCGAGCCATCCCAGCCCAAGTGAAGCTAACGTAATGCCAAGCTGACAAGCCGACAGGTAGGCATCCATATTACGTATAATGTTAGACGCGTATTTCGCGTTACGATTACCGGCCTCTACTAAGGCCTCAATCCGGCTGCTCCGCACTTTCACCATTGCGAATTCTGCAGAGACAAAGAAACCATTCATTAATACAAGTAAACCGATTAAAATCAAACTCATAATACTCGGTAAGGGGTCACTCAAATGTTCTTCCTATTTGCCGTGATCTTTCGGCAAATAGGTCCACCTCCTTCGAAAATGTAGGATATCAGCCATTATGCCGTTCAAATGCAGTTTCAACTTCCCAATGCTTCCACCTCCTGCCGTTTATCCTCGAATAACAAGCATATGCTTCTTTTATTATATAATTCTACACTACACAGTCAATCCGTGTCCTATGACACCTAAAGGCCAAATCGGTACAATTCATTTACAAAGGCAGCAATTGCGCTGTTTTTTTTACATTTACTAAACAAAAGAAAATAGGAGAATGGACGTTCTTGTCCAATTCTCCTATAGAGATGTTCAAGGTATACGATATGCATTTTGTCACACCCTGCACATGATTACATTTGATCTTAAACTTTACCTTTCCTGATATGCAGGCCGCCGGACCAATATTCGTCCTCTCTCCAGCTGTTCCAATTCTCTTCACCGCCGCATACACGCGCTCCCAGTTCCGTTAAAGAAAGTTCGGCTTCGCGAAAAGCCTGATTATGCTGATTGTACTTTGGCAAATCCGCTGCCCCAGTCATCCGGACGAGCGGATACTTCCCTGTCGACATTCTTCTTAGATGTGCCCAATATTCGAGATCACCCATCCCGAGAATAGACAGCTTGTCTCCTACCTTTTGAAACAGGGCATATGGACGATCCACACCAGCTCTTATCGTTTCCAGTGTTACCTGCTCAATGCAGCCCAAGCCGTTCGTACTGGATGGCAGACGGGACAGATGAGCCTGAAACGCAGTACGGGCAAAAGGAAGTGCATCAGAAGCATGTTTCATATACTGCTCGTGATGACAAATGTCTGACGAAGAATAAGCTTTCCAGAACGCTCTTCCCGCCTGAATCTCCTCATCTTGGATTACATGCCATGTTCCGGACAAGGTCTGCATTTGAGCAGCGGTGAGCTGTGCCAGCCCTCTGAAATCCTCTACCTCCGGAAAAGAATCAATACACAGCAAATGCAGCTTGAACTTCTGAAAGGTTTTACTGCTCCATAAGTGCAGCAGATAGCTCAACATCGTTTGGTCATACAGATCATGCTCAAACCACAGTACGACCTCTTGATCCGGCTGCAGTGAACGAAGCTTGTTCTCCAGAGCTTCGATCTGCAAATACTCCTGCTGCGGTATGCCCAGCTCGTCTTCCAGCACAAATGCTCGATGCTGCCTTGCTTTCCGGTCGGCCATATCCGTTGTTACAGGGCCGTAGGTGTACAGTTCACGCCACACAACGATATCTCCCTGGATACCGCTCTCCCGCAGCCGATTAGCGGCGTGGTCTCCATTCATAATATGCAGCATACTTTTTCCTCCCTCATACAGCTCGTTAAACATGGATGCCAGATTTCGCACAGGTATGGAACGTTTAAGTTTAGCTCGGGCATCAAACAATCTTTTCTTTAACGCCGGTACGTTCACCCCAAGGAAATCGGATATTTCTTTCAGCGTGCAGCCTTGAAAATAAAATAAATCAACGACAATTTGCATCGACGAGGGCAGTTTGGCAATGGAACTGTGCAGCGTCTGCTTCAGTTCCTTCTGTATCGCCTGGGCTTCCGGATCACGCGCCTGATCTTCTTCAAGAAATACATGCTCTATTTCCTGAATAGGGACAACTGCATGCCTCCTGCTTCTCAACCAGCGATAACACTGTCTTTCCACAATAACTTTAAACCATCCAGGGAAAGCCTCCGGCTTCTCGAGTTTGACCAGATTGCTGAATGCCTCTGCAAAAGCTTCCTGCACGACATCTTCTGCTGTATACACATCCTGCAGCCGTTGATAGGCTACAGCAAGTGCCATCCCGCGGTAATGGGCCACCAGCTGCTCATAAGCTTCCGGTTCTCCCTTTAATGCTCCTTCAATCCAAGATTTCAACTCCGTGACTCCTTTCTTCTGTCATCTTCAGCTGTCTGATCTGTTTGAGCTGACGCTCACCTTTTTTTCTTTTTCATATGTAAGTGCCGTAAATTCTTGTTCAGGTTACTTTTATTTTCGACTTTACTTTAGTTTCTAATATATATTGCAAAAGCTGCCCTGTCTGCAAATTCCACTGCATTCAGGACAGCCCGGATTACCGTATGTGTTGGCCGGCAGGCCTTATGTCAGATAACATGGGAAATTCTTAACCAATTAAAGTCTGCTGGGTGCTTGCGGGAAGTTGCCCACAACGCCTGGATATTGATACAGCAGCGGCTCATCAAACGTTGCATAGTCGAAGTTAACCATCAGCAGCATAATTCTTCTGCCGGTTTTAGGATCACTGATAATGATGTGGTCACGTCCAGCTGCTTCGATAATGCCTTGGAATATGCGAGCGTTCCATTCCTTGTTTCCTTCGTATGTCATGTAAAATGTACCGAATTTACCCAGGTTCAAACGCAGAATATTCTCGATGTACGACTGCTCAAATTGCGGAGCTGTTGTAGAAATCACTGTACCTGTCGGTGTCATTGGACTTCCGCTGGATACCAGCGGAGGTACACTGGTGGAGCTTGGCGATACCATGCCTGGTGTTGGAGACATCGACGGCATGCTGTTGCCGATTTTGTAAGACGTTCCCTGAACTTGAGAATTCGCTTGTGCACTCATTACTGCATTTGCTTGCTGACCCATAGTTTGAGTTGGTTGATAAGGCTGATTAATCATAATAATTCCTCCCTGAATATAAAAATGTTGTTAACCCCTTAGTAGACGTCCGGACAGTCTTCACCTGTCGGGCTAAAGAAACAATGCGCTTTGAAACGTCCCGTATTGGGCTGGTTATACCACGTCGCCGGGCAGTCGCCAACCGGTCTGAAAAACCATAACGAGTTGCTTGCCGGCCAGAAACGTTCCCCGTTAATGACACGCTGCGCCAACCGAATCTCGGATTGTCTTGCCCGCTGATAGAAGTATCCCTTCTGTGTGGACTCGAACCCCCCAGGATTCTGAAAGACCATGCGATTCATGTCACGGATATTGCCAAAATCCAGACAGTCCGCCAGCACACGATTCACGCCGACATTCCCAACCAGCAGCATGCCCTGCTCTCCATCACCTTCGGCCTCTGCCCTCATCAGTCTCGCCAAGAGCTTGACGTCTTCCGAGTTAGTCTTAATTACTGCCATCGCCTGTTCCCTCCTTTACAGCAGCTGTTCATCACCGTACATCGTATTGTGCAGGAGCCTATTCGGTGACACTATTCCAGATTTTTTCCATAAAAAAAGCCCGGAACCTCACATAAAGTGAAGTCCCGGGCGATTTCATCAACCTCTTTTTGAGCCTCTTTTGATCACATCGCGATCCCAGCTGCGTGTTCTATATTCCTAAAATCCGTTAACGTTTGGCTTCAATCCAGTAATCATAAGCATGGACCAGATTGCCTTTATATGCCTTATACTTGGAGAGCAGATCTGGAAGCCTGCTCAGCTGGCTCTCCATTTCATCAGCTCCTTTTTCATGAAATGAAATATGTGTGCCTTCAAAGTTTTCTTTCATTTCCACAGAAATGAGCAGAGGTTTGCCCAGACGGTCTGCGATCTCCATTTCCTGACTTACCACGGCAGCTATTCCGTTGGAGCCTTCTGCGGTGTTGCGAAATGCCATCAGAGATACATGATCAAGCGTGTCAATCATAAATTCAGTCACAGAGACATCCCTGCCCGGCAGCGGAAAAGTATCCAGCCACACTGCGAGATCCGCACTGGTTTCAAGGCTGCTGTCCTTCTTGGTCTCCTCCTGGAAATAGGCAATGTTCGACGCCCACTCGGTCAGTAGGGTATCCCGATTAGCTTGCCATTCGGGGAGTGTATACGGCTCGATATCCAGATGAATACCCTCAAACCTCTCATCTGCTTCCACTTCGGCGTTATAGTTTTTCACATAATCAATCAGCCGTTTGATGCGAGGACGATTTTCTTTTTTACCCCAGATTGGATGTCCGCCCATCGCATGGACTTCGATTCCCTGGGCTTTTGCTCTTTTTACAAAGCTGCGGTAGCTGGAGTAAGGCTGATCCAGATCAAGGCGCACGTATAACCAATTGATCTGCTGTTCCTTGGCGAAGGCCAGTATGTGGTCGCCTCCATCATCCGTCACCTGCGAAGCCTCCCAGATGTAGGTGCCGCGAATGCCAGGTGAACTCGCAGGCGGGTTCACAGGTTTCTCAGGCATCGGCTGTTCTTCTGGCTCCAGTTCTCCCCAATACGTTAGATCATGTACAGCTGTACCGGCATAAGACTTGTGCTCCCGGAATGCAGCAGCAACCTCCTGCAGTGCACTTTCCAGCTGTGAAGAACTTTTACCCGCAAAACTGGTAAACTCTTCACCGGGCATCGGCTTGGTGTTCACCCCAACAGTAACACGAGTACCACTTGCGTCTGCCCACTGCATTTCCTGTTCCGTCAGACGAATAATTCCGTTACTTCCTTGTGCATTATCACGGTAAGCGAGCAGCGTCACATGATCCATGTTTCGAATAAACCAGTGTGACAGTGCTTCGTTATCTGCATCATCTGCCGTTCGGCTGCCCTTGACTGTGTAAGAATCAAGCCAGAAAGGCAAATCGACATGCACAGCTATTCCACCTTCCTGCTTGGACTGATCCAATACCAGCTTCATATTGCTGATCCAGGACTGCACCAAAGGTTTAGCGTCTTCCTTCCATGCAGGAAGCACGTATGGTTTGACATCCAGGTGGACTGCATCGAACCGTTCTTCCGGCTCCACCGCCTGATTATAATCTTTTACCCATGAAACTAATCGAAGCATAGGACCTTCACGGCCTTCGACACCCCAGGAAGGATCACCGCCCAGTGCCTCAATCGCAATTCCTTCACGACTCGCTTTGGCAATAAAAGTCCGGTATACCTCTTTGGATATTGTCATGTCTACGTTCACATACAGCCGGTTAATCTTATGTTCAGCCGCATTTGTCAGCAGCTCATCTCCTGCACTCTTAACAGACTGTGCCTGCCATACCCAGGCTGCCCGTATATCCACGTCATCAGCTTGAGCAGGTGACTTGATCCCGATCATTATCATTCCTCCGATCAGTAATAACAGCCAAAATACCTTCCGGGATGTTTTCCCGAACATATACTCCCTCCATTCTGTTCTGTTGTAAAATCACATTCATTATAGCAACCGACTTATCAAAAACAAATAAGCCCAAGTGCTTAACTTGGGCTTATTTCACTTCCGAGGAATCTCGCTAGAGCTGCTTCGGGTCAACGTCCCGGTTCTAGTCCTCATATATCATTTTTCGGGTCATGCCGCCGTCAATTACGAGATTAGTCCCAGTGACAAATGTATTAGCAGGGTCGGACAAATACAGACAGGCTCTTGATATATCCGATGGCACGCCAACCCGGCCGGATGGATGCTGCGCATGGTCTTCAGCTTTGAGTTTGGACACATCTCCGGTCTCAATCCAGCCGGGACTGATACAATTGACCCGAATTTGGTCTTTGCCAAGTGAGACTGCCATAGCATGAGTCAGGGCAGTAATTGCACCTTTGGAGGCGGCATATGCCTCGCTATCCGGCTCAGACATCAGTGCACGAGTAGAAGCCATATTTACGATGGCGCCGCCATGTTCATTTTTTTTCATATACCGGGCCGCCTCCCGACTTGCCAGAAAACAGCTTCTCACGTTGGTATGGAGCACATCGTCCCATTCATCCACGGACAGCTCATAGGGCGACTTCCATCTGGACACGCCAGCATTATTTACCAATACGTTAATCTGCTTGAATTCTTTGACTGCGATATCAAATAACTGCAGAATATCCTGCTCCTTCCGCACATCACAATGTACAAAGATGGCTTCACCGCCTTCATTGCGTATTGAAGCCGCCGCCGCTGCCCCCTCGGCTTCCTGGACATCGGCAAGCACAACTTTCGCACCGGCGACTGCGTATGCTTCAGCAACACTTCGACCGATCCCCTGTGCAGCACCCGTTACAACAACAACCTGATCTGTAAATGACATCGTGGTTTCCTCCTCTGGTATGATCTCTGTGTTTGATATATTGGTTTGTTCAGTCTGGTTATGACTATAGTTTATTACATTATTCATGGATTTCCATTGCCCCATACCTATATACAAACACGATCTCCCCCTTAAGAAACGCTTGTCCCGCAAACGATGGAAAAAAGCTCGCGTCATCAGGCGCAAGCTGTTCGATGTGAAGCACAGAGATTTGGAAACCTCGCTGGATTGGCAGCATGTATTCGTTTAATTATGCCAATTGGGTGATGACCAGATGCGCCGATACAGGTCTGGTTCCGCCTGCCAACGGAGTAATTGTCAATGCAGTTGCGTTACCTGCCGGATTTCGCACGGTGAGGATGGAATTAATAACGGTGGTCTGTACCAGAGCGATACCGACAATCTGAGAGGTTCCCGTTGCTCTCCCGACGACAGTAGCAGCCAAGTCTGCTCCATTGAGCGTTAGAATTAGCTGACCCGCTTCATCAATGCTTACTTGGAATAAAATCTGGTACGTACCAATCGCTGCCAAGTTGAATGAGCTGACACCTGTGCGTGCAATTGTAGTTCCACTTGTAGGGCCATCCTGTGGAAAGCTAACATCCGTACCCGGGGCAACTGTGGTCGCATTGTCAGGTGGCATCAGTGCAAAAAAGTCTGCAAAGCCCAGCACACCCCCGGTTGCTCCGGTTGCTCCAGTGGCACCGGCGACACCTGTCGCTCCAGTTGGACCTACTGCTCCTACGGCACCGGCGGCACCTGTCGCTCCAGTTGGACCTGCTGCTCCTGCAGCACCTATGGCACCTGTCGCTCCAGTTGGACCTGCTGCTCCTGCGGCACCGGCGGCACCTGTCGCTCCAGTTGGACCTGCTGCCCCTGTCGCCCCAGTTGGACCTGGGACACCTTGGGGTCCGATTGCACCAGCGGGTCCTGGATTCCCTTGCGGGCCTTGAGGCCCCACACTGCCAGCTTCTCCCGGAATCCCTTGTGCCCCTGCAGGACCAGCAGGCCCTACAGGACCTTGGGCACCAACCGCGCCGGCAGGACCAGGCTGTCCTTGCGGACCTTGTGGTCCAGGTGGGCCACCTGCAGGTCCGGTTGGGCCGGTTGCCCCCTGAGTACCACGATTCCCCTGAATACCTTGAATTCCCGGTATACCCTGAAGGCCTTGCGCCCCTGTTGGCCCAATAACAGTAGGCGTCGAAATATTCACTTCAGGCGGAGGGCATTTTACCTGCACCATTTTTCTGATAATCTTCGTTCTGCGCCCATTTTTTTTGGCTTTACATTTGACTTTACAAGGGTAGACCATTCCCCTTTTTTTCTTCCAACGTTTCTTCATTTCTGAATGACTCACCGTATGGACACCTCCCTATAGACATAGTTTAACGTACGTATAGAGATGAACAGATGCGTGGACGAACAACCATTTCAATTAAAAACCTAGCGGATTTTTAGTAAGAAACAGACTAATTGGGCAGAAGAAGCCCATATGTCGGTTTAATTCAGTCTTGACCAACAATGAAGGCGAGCCTGTGATATTTGATTATTAGCTCACAAAAAAAGCTCACGCCACTTGGACGTAAGCTGTTCCACGTTTAACCACGCAGACGTTCGGTATACAGACGATTGGTTCGTTCAAATCCAATATACCGGGTTCCCTTGAACGATAGCCGTCCTTCATCTCCCTCTGCGCACATGCCGTACTCTTCACCATTTACTTTGAATTCCAACCGATCGCCGCTCTCCACTTCAAAGGTGACATAATACAATGATCGTGCGGCAGCCGCACTACTGGAATCTGACTGACTCACCTTTACCCGTCTGCTGGTAATTCGTGAGTGTACGGTCAGCAGAGGCTCTGCATTGTTGCGCCCCCACCTCCATACTTCTTTCCCCATTGATAACAGCACGATACCCAGAATCAGGACAAATGCCACCGGAAAGACGGTTCCAAACAAATCAAACATCCAGGATGATTCAATGCCCATGTCTCTCCCCTCCGTTCATACACTTCGGACAGCCGGAGTCTTGACCCGTCTTCTGTAATGTATATGCAGACGAACACAGAACTTGTTAACCTGCTGAAATATTTACATCGTTTATTGAAGAAGGCGAGCCTTTAACGATTCTTCATGTTGATTCTTTAAGGAGTCTCTTTACGCAGATTGACCTAGAGAATCAGGTTTAGGCTCAATAACCATATAGGAGTTTCGACTGAAAGGAAGCCATGTTTTCCACAATGACTCCAGCTCGCTTACGCTAATCTTTCGGTTGTAATGTGCTTCGTCACAATTGCGCTTGAAATCCAGGGACTCGGCCAGATAAAAATGAGTTTCATCATATCCCACGACCGGCACAAAGTGCTGAAATCTCTTATCCGGATGGACCTTGATAAATAGAATGACAGGCACACCGCGGCTGATCTGCTTTCTTAACGTATGTACATCACCGCGCAGATACGCAGCCGGGTACCCCAGCTTTTTGAAAAAAACAGTGATCGCTTTGGGATAAAAGGTGCCATCCAATAGTTTTCGCGGATACGTTCGATACAGCTGATTGCCATCTGACTCGATGCCAAAATGCCTCAATACAAACGCACTGGAAAAGGCAGCACATTCCACATTTTTTTGTACCTCGGTCCTGTTTGGAGACGTAATGAAAAATGAAGCAGGTGTATTCACGCTGTTGATGTAATCTTTCTTCGGAATGCTAAAATAGTGATAAATTAACCAGATGATGACCAGCCACAGCACAATATTAAGTATCATCTCGAAATTCCTTCCTGCCAGTCACTGGACAACAAGCTGTACGTCACAATGTTTTCATAGTGATCGTATAACCACTGAGCCTGTCTGGACGTACCTTCGCTTATAAATCCGATCTTCTCTGGTATGGCTCTGCTTTTGATGTTACTCTCTGCACATTGGATGATAATTCGATTTAACTTCAGATCGTTAAACAAATACGGAATCAATTTCTCAATGGAAGTCGTAATGATTCCTTTTCCTTGTGCGGATTCCGATAAAAAGTATCCAATGCTTGTCGCTTTATTTTTCCAATCTATGTAGTGTAAACCCAACATGCCAACCAATGTTTTATTGAACCAGACTCCCGCGTCAAAACCATTTCTCTCTTCGTAATTACGTGACCAGACTTGTATGACAGCGTCTAAATCGTCAGGAGATTGCCGGCGATCAACCCAAAGCAGCCACTCTCTTAAAACTGCTCTGTTCTTATCAATTAAGGCATATAACTCATCTCGATCTTGAGATTGAATTAATTTTAACTCAATTGAATCATTCACTTGAAAGGGTAACATCAGAGCCTCCTACCTCCATCTATACGGTTCACTTTTTTTTACTTTTTCCCAAAGATTATAAGTTTCCCACATACAGCTCACTTCCAGTTCTGTCTAACCCACCGCTCGATTTGTTTTGCCGCCTCTTCGGAAGACAGATCCGTTGTATCGATTGTCGGCATGGCCGGATTAAAGGCGGTATCCGCATGCTGCAGCAGCCAGTTCGCAAAGTTACGGTGGTCCTCAATCGCATCTTCGTTCCAACCTCTTGCTTGTAACCGGGCCTCGCGTACGTGATCATCACAGTGCAGGTTCACGTAGTGAATCTGATCGAATTGATCAATATATTTGGAGGATGCAATATTTTCAGGTACCATTGTGCCGCATAAAATAGTACCTCTCCCGCTTAATGATATGCTGTAAGCAACGCGCAGCCAGTTCTCCTTGGCAATCTGCCAATCTACGTTATCGATGATATCCATATCAAAGACGTCAAATTCAGGCAAAAGCTGGCGAACATGCGATGATACCGTTGTTTTTCCAGTACCGCTCGCACCTGTAATTACAAATAAAGGTCGTTTACTCATTTTATTTTTCCTCCTGTTGTTCTTGCTTTATAGAAAAGCCATGTTTTGAACAATGGCTCTCCGTCGTTATGCGCTGCAACTTTGTTGTGGTAATAAAAATCCTCTTTGCTGACCCTCAACTTGGCGATAGGAACGACAGGATCATGACAGATCCATTCATCGAACGATATTAGCCCTGGTTTTGGTGTACTAAACAGCTCCCTGGGCAGGAGATAGACCATTCCTTCTGTCCAGGGATCGTTGGATATCGTAGATTGATTAAGGGAATAGAAATGATATTTTTGTCTGCGTCCCAGAATGCATCCGTTACGAAAGCTGCCCTTCAGTCTGCTGCGGTTGAGAATAGCGTAGAACATCGGCCAGTGTGGATCGGAAGAAGCAAAAACAGCATTGGTCCATCGGCCGTTAAATAAGGTCTGTTCTCGTGGTTCAAAGGTATGTATAGCGGTGTGATTTGACCCGTGAAATACATAAAGTCCTTGTAAAGATAAATAAGTTAAGAATCGAAACTTAGCATAAGGCAAGTTATATTCAATCAGGCCGTCTTCCGTTGTTTTTAAGGCTAATTTCTCATAAGCCTCCATCTCAGTAGCGGAAAAATTGATCGCTGGAGAGGGAAATAACAATATCCGATAAAGCCAACCTAACATTTCAACCACCCTACCTTTGCTGTACTATGGATCGTTTCCATTCTTCAGCTCTTAGGCCATACATCACCCTATGTAGAAATCTTCCATTCAAAAACTCATAATCTCTCAGCTCACCTCGGAACCAAATCCCTAACCAATAGCCTTCCTCTCTCGCGTAACGCAGACGAGTGCGTTCAATGAAACCTTTTGAATCCTCTTCTGTTACTGTCATACCAGGAATTCGGAGCCAGGCTCCGAGATGCTTCCTGTTGCGATCAATGAGTTGAAATAACGCTGCCGCATCATTGGAAGTAAACAGCGATATGTAGGCCGAATTCGTTTCATCTAATGCATGTTTAAACATCATTCACTCTTCCGTCGGTTAGCATTGTTAGAACGGACTGTATTCCCCTTGAAAATGAAATCGGTAATCGTCGCTGATTCGAATATACCCGAGAATACAACGTTCTCTGGATCGATTAATGATCCCCGAGTAGTTTTGATTATCGACATTTCCTTCAGCGACGAGCAAATAATCATCTTCGCAGGACAAAACAATGCCAATGTGATCATGTGAGTCATCAGACAGAAGCTTTTCATATATAACCAAATCACCACGACCTGGCTTAAAGCCGCCTTCTCGATCATTATGGAAAAATCCCGTCTCAGATGATCTGGACCAGTCCAGCCAAGCCCCTACTCCAGCTAGTCGATAGGTATGATTCGGATAACGAATGGGCAGTTTAATCCCCACCTGCATACAGCAATGATACACAAATGCTGCGCACCAATTCGCTTTAAGAACGGCGTATATATCTGTATCCGGCCAATACTTGCAAATTTCCCGAAAGCGTTCATCCTCTGGAATGCCGATAATCTCTTGTTTAGCCAGCTTTTCTGCATAATCAGCAAGAAGTGTCCGTCTTCCCTCCGAATCATCCTGCAAATCTTCATTGTCAGCTTCTGAATCCGCAGCATAATCCTCATGTGTCATGCCAAGCTCCTGCATTACATGATGTAATCTGTCTTTCTCTGTTCGGTTTACGAGCGCTTCCCCAGGAGAGGAAACTTTTTGTATCAGAACAGCATCTTTTAGAATCTCTTCATACGGTCCATGAATCTGCTCATACTGCTCTTGATAAAAAATAGATTGCAGTATGATACATAGCTCTTCCTGACTGAATAACTGCAGCTCCCGAAGCAGCTGCCTTGCGGAATCTGCACTGTTAGGTCCAGAAAAGTCTTTCATTCCCGTTCTATAGAGGTAACATCCGTGAAGCAAACCCGTGATCGCAGCCAACTCCCGATCCTTACCTCTCCGAGCAGCAAGCAAAGAAGCGAAGTTGGAGACGCCTGCAAGCTGCAGCCATACGTCCTCTTGACCTAAAAAGCCTTCATTAGACATGTCGCGAACTGCACGATGAACCTTATCTATTCTATTATTTTTAGTCTGTATGATACCTTCTGTATCCAGCCTCATATGGATAAACCCTATCGCTCCTTGGTTTGTTCCACTAACAAATTCCTGCTGTCTCCTGAACCCTGCCTGCTCATATACTCGGATTGCACGTTGATTAAATGTCGCGACCACGAGTTGAAACTTCGAAGTACCACATTGTTTTTCAAGGAACTTCAGACTTTGTATCAAAAAAGGCAGCCCAAATCTTTTGCCTGTCAGGGATGGTTTTAACCCAAGTCCAATATCCAGGTATTCTTTATCATCGTAGATGCCAGCATCTAATCCGCCAGGGACGCATGCTGCCCCGCCATAACACAGGTACCCAACCGTACCTCTCTCATCATCTACAGCCGAAAAATAATCTCCACTCGTTAATTCAAAAATCTCTTCATCTGAATTTGAAAAGCTGTACAGCGTGTACGGCTCTTCGTACTGCCAGCCTGTGATGTCTCTCGCGTCCTCTAACGTAAGCGGCTTGAAGATGAGCTCGCAGCATTTCCACTCTCCCTCCCCTCTCTATCAATCTCAGTACAGCTCATCTACAATCGGGATACCTTTCTCCAGCCTTTCACGGCTTTCGCTCAAATAGGTTACCGTCCAGTCATCCAAATGTTCTAAATCAAAGCTGCGATACATCCCGACATACACGATGAATTCTCTTAATCTGAGAAACAAATGAAGCTGCCGCAAAGATTCTTCATGCACCTTGCTATAGCGTTCATAACCTTTGAGAAAATGCTTTAGAAATCTGCGCGCCTGCATGTTACGCTCTTGGATGGAATCATCGAGCACTACATAGACCATGTAAAAAATCTGAATAGCGATATCTTCTATGTACCAGCTGTACTGACATTCATCAAAATCAAATAGAGTTAAACACTTCTCATCTATCAGGAAGTTACCTACATTAATATCACCGTGAATTAGGCCGTAGGCAGTACCCTTTTTCAAAGTATGAATCTGTCTTATAAGTCTCTCAGCACTCTCAAACACGTTGACTTGATCAGCCGGAATGAACTTTTTCATAGTTGATAGATACGAATTCTTCGTCCAATCATGGCGTGTGTATGCCTCACTACTGGGTTCAAAGCTTCGAGAGAGCTGATGCAGCTGACCTGTGATCTCACCGCATTTCTCCGCAAGCGTATCATTGTTCATGCACTCGGGGTAAAATATCTTCTGACCGGGAGCTTTCTCGAAAGATACAGCTGTAAAATAGAAATCTTTCATATGCAGTACCTCGGCCAAGCTGTTCTGTACAGAGGGTACAGGCTTACTCACAGATAAACCGTGATTATGCAAATACTGCACCCACTCTACTTCTCCGCATACGGAGTCGATGGTTCGATGCGAACTATGGGTTAATCGGAGAATATACGGCCTGTCCTTTTTCATATATTCATAGACGAAATTCTGAAAACCACCGATGGAAGTAACATCTCCCAAGTTAAGTCCAAATTTAGCCGCGGCTTCGTCCAGAATGCGGTCATTCATCAGATTTTTTATTTTGAGTTCCATACATGCACCACCCTTATATAATTACATTCATTCGTAATCTATTCAGACAATGAGGAATTCAGTTAAGGAACATGTCTTAGTAAAGTCATTAGACTACAGCAGCTGTTTTTTCAGATCAACTCGTATGTACGTTTTCTTATAGCCTGAACCATCTTCATTGTAGTAGACCGCCTCTTTCGTATACGGTTCTGTGATGGCCTGATAGCCGTGAGAAGTGATAAGTTTAATCATTTTGGGATTTTCGACAGGATCAACGCTTACAAATATTTCGTTAAACCCCAGTCCTATGGCACACTTCTCTCTATACTTTATCATTGCTGATCCAGCACCTTGACCGCGAAACTCCTCCTTAACGTACAAATCACTTAATTTGGGGACCTGCATACCATGCAGTTTAAGCAAACCAAACCCCAGAATAACGTGATCTATATCCTCTGCTGCTGCAGCCACTAATATAACTTTGTTATTCTCCTGCTGATTCAAATATGAGCGAAATAACTTCTCATTGTTCCTGACAGAACAAAGCCCTGGTAGGTCCTGCAGCACAGCTTGTCTTATGATGTAGTTCATGGCGCTGAACCTCCCCTTTTCGTTTAAGCATTAACGACACAGCCTCTCCAAAATGATAGCGACTCCATCATGTTCGTTCGTATCTGTGATCTCTTTGGCTCTGCATTTGAGCGCTTCAATGGCATTTCCCATCGCGACTGGCCAGCCGCACCGATCAAACAAACCGATATCGTTGACATCATCCCCAAACACCATGACATCCTGCAGCGAAGCTCCCATGGCGTCACATATTAGCGAAACAGCCTCTTCTTTGGAAGCGTTTAGCGCCGAGACCTGCGTAAGTTCTCCTGCGTCTGTGACCAAAATATTTAATTTTGCTTCAAACCTTTTTTGAAAAGCAGCCCTGCCCAGATTTCCTGTAAACAGAATTTTGGATGCCTCCTGCTGCTTAAGTTCCGTCAACGATCTGACGATCGGCTGCCCTTTTACATTCATCATCGTCCCTGCATCATAAGGCTTCAAACTCATCCATTCGTCTCTCACTTCTAAACTGATGTCCAGATCCGGATTGCAAGCCAGACAATAATCCAGAACTTCAGCAGTCAGCGCAGGTGTAATCGCCTTATGAATGTTATTACCAGTATGTATACAGTCGATATATGCGCCATTGTAATAAACAAATGACCCCAGTTTAAGCAGGGGCTTCGGTAAAAAAACCTTCACTGCCCTCGGCGGACGCGCCGTTGCAAATATAAATTTCAGACCACGGCTGGCACAATTCAAAATGGCTTTGATGCTGCGCTCAGATACTTCTTTGTTGGCTTTCAAAAGTGTTCCATCCAAATCTACAACGACTATCGGAAATTTCATAAATTCATTCCTGCCCTACCTCTATACATTTTAAAAAAAGTTATATATCCCGTCTTCGAAGTAACGATATTCTTCGTCTGTCAATCGTAACCTACCATAGGCATCATAGAAGATCTCTTTGTCCCACTGATCCTCAAATGCATTCGCTTTAGGCCGCGTGGCTAAAGCGACGTCATATCGGGGATCACCGCAGGAAGCTCCGGCCCAGTCGATAATTCCAATTACTTCACCGTCACGGACGATCACGTTATCCATAGTAAAATCCCCGTGAATTAAGGTCGGCTGGACCGAACTAGGTCTATTCTTTCTCAAAGAGGACAGCAGTTCCTCAGTTCCATCCACGGAGTAATGAGCCAGATTATTCGCTGCTTTGATGAGCATGCTGTCAAGCCAATCTTGGTCAGATTGCCGCCATTCCATGGGGCACGGATATTCATGCAGCTGTTTAAGGCTGTGTCCGAAGCTGGCAATGGCTCTCTCCCTGTTCATGCGGTCTGGATCACTGGCAAGATACTGCCTCAATGAGATTCCTTCCAGATGATCCATCAACAGCCATCTGGATTGCTGATCCGCGTAAAATGAATGCGTTTTCGGAACAGGCAGGCCTGTGCCTTCTAGAACCTGAAGTGCTCTGTACTCATCCGATAGCCATTCATTGTAGAGTTCATGCTCCGTTTTTTTAATCACATATTTCCGATCGAATGTATCCAGAACAGCCACAGTAGACGTATGTCCCTGTCGCGGTAAAATGACATGCCTCACATTACCGATCTGCCCCAATATTTCGGACGGAATATCTTCGATCTGCATAGTTTGACACCCTTCCGTATGTACTTATATCTTCTTTAGCAAGAACCTATGAAATCATAAACTTTACAATCTTAAACTCTATTTGCTGCCTGCTTGAATCGAAACTTGCCCGCAGCTCTTACAATGCTGATAAATGTTTCGTACAGTTATATAAGGAGCAATCCCACCAAGGCTGCCCACTGTGCAGAAGGGTTACCGACGTGTTAGACAGATTTTCTGTGATATCTATATGAGAAAGAAGTCTTCTCAACGTGAAGCTGAGAAATGCCCCGTGACTCACCACTAATATGTTCTGATTCGAATGGCGGTCAGCCAGATCAGCCAGACACTGTCTGCCTCTATTTACAATGGATTGCTGTGACTCGATACCAAGATCCAACTTCGACCAGCCGTATCCCCACCGATCGACACGTTCCTGCTCTGTTGTACCTTCAATCTGTCCACAGTCCATTTCTCGCAATCGCTCATCCACTCGAATTTCGATTGAATTAGCTTCACCAATAATTGCTGCCGTTTCCAGCGCTCTTGACAGGTCACTTGAATAAATGACATGCCACTGCTCAGAACCGATCCGGTTTGAGAGCAGCTGCGCCTGTCTTCGTCCTTCTGCATTGAGCGGGATATCTGTGTGTCCTTGTGCCCTGTATTGATCATTCCAGTCGGTTACGCCATGCCGGATAATTCCTAACTTAGCCATATGGTTTCCTTCTTTCTAGTCACCGCTCATACGTTCCTTCATCTTCCATTTAAAACGAAGCTATCACATATATTATCCTTTCGTCAATAAATGTCTACCTACTTGGTTAAACCTACAATACTTTTAGTACAAGATACAAGAAACACCGCCTTATTCAAGGCGGTGTGTATACTGTGTTTTGACTATTTACAGCAGTTCCAGCATCGTTTTAATTTTAGAGTTAAGCTTGAGTGTGTTCAGAATCAGCTGCAGCGCTTCTGCCCTCGAAGCTGTTCCATGCAGATTTAAATCTCCCTGCTTATCGCGATTCATTAATCCTGCTTCCGCGGCCATTTGGAAGGCATCCGATTGGACTTTATTAGAGTTTTGATTGACTTCTTGAAAGTCAACAATTCTTGATAAAATCACGATCATTTGTTCCCGAGTTATTGATTTGTTAGGCAGGAATGTCCCACTGTTGTTTCCAGATATAATTCCGGCTCTCGAAAATTGTAAGATAGCCTCTTCAGCCCAATGTCCTTTTACATCTTTTAGAGTAACTTTGTTTGTTCCTTCAACCTCAAAAATGCGAGAAAGAATTGCCACAAACTCCCCACGTGACATATTTTGATCCGGCCGAATCGAACTGTCTTCGTAACCTTTAATGATGTTCAGTTTCGTGAAGACATCTATCGTTTGTTCAGCCCAATGATTTTTTGTATCTTTCGGAGCTGATACCATACTTTTGTTTTTTTGAGCCTCTTTGATTTTGGATTCCAGAGTCAGCGTAATATCAATACCTGGTTTAAATACCGTCTTTTTAAAGAATTTGTCTGCAGCCTCTTCTGGCGTCGGTGCTGGTGCTGGCGTTGGTGCTGGTGCTGGCGTCGGTGTTGGTGCCGGTGTCAGCGTCGGTGCTGGTGTCGGTGACGGCTCTGGTGTCGGCGTCGGTGCTGGTGTCGGTGACGGCCCTGGTGTCGGTGACGGCCCTGGTGTCGGCGTCGGTGCTGGCGTAGGGTCAGGCATTGGTGCAGGTTTCGGCACACTGCCATCAGTTACGACATGGATATATGCTTTAGTTGTAGTGCTTGGTTCAAACAAAGCATCCCCGTTATATTCAGCAGTAAGAGGATGATCTCCAATAATTAAACTGCTGGTCTCATAGTTCACTAATGTGTAACCGTTAGAAATACCATGCGGATTTACTGTGAGATTTGCTAATTCTTTATTATCATCTTTCAGGATAAGTGTACCGTGTAAATCTCCAGTTGTTCTAGGATCAGATTCAATTCTCACTTGTATCCGTACCATCTCACCTTGTTTTGACGAATTGGGTGAACTTGTTACAGTAGTTACGGTTGTTCTAGGCATCACCTCAAAACTGACTGATGCTGTCGATGTCTGAAGCCCATCACTAATTATATATTTAAATGAAGCAGTTCCCGAAAAACTTTTATCAGGTACAAAATCAAACATTTGACCATATTGCTTTACTTCTCCGCCTACTGCATCACTAAACCCAATAACGCTGAGTTCATTGCTGCCCTCGCTGGGAATAGCAGTATCATTTTTTAAAAGATCGGAAAATAATATCTGAACATAATTTTTACCCTTAATCGTAGATGGAAGGATATCGTCGTTTGCAATCAATGAAGCATTCGTTTGCTCTCCGTCACTAGGCGGAGTCGATGTGTCTTCAGGGGTATCCGAGGGCATGTTTGTTGAATCGTCTTCAGTAGACGTTACTGAAACTTGAGTGTCTTGATCAGGCTGCGGCGTTGCAAAAGCCATTCCACCTGAACTTGACAGCATCAAGGTCAGCACCATAATGGATGATGCCAGTTTTTTGGTTAGTTCTTTCATGATGTACATAATTAGTTCCCTCCGATATAAATTACAGCGAATGCTCGCTTTAGTTATATCGACAACATATGACATTCCTTTTAGATTTTATTTTTGTGTTTTTAAAATGATTTTTTTATTTTAATTACTGGAGTTCATATTTGGTGGTCGTGTCTCTCCCATTTATTCACATTAAGTATCACCCGAAATTGAGATAAAAGATTTTGCACAACGTCACACCCCTTTTTTATATCTTCATAAATTACTTACACATTCTGTGTTGTTTAATTATTTTTAAAGTGTACTGTGTTATTATTGTGAGTAGGTGATAAATTTTAATGGCCCCTTTTGGGCAAAAGTTACGTACAATTCGCACAGAAAACAATTTGACGCAAAAAAAGCTTGCGAAAATATTCAAGCTCAGTGAAAATGCAATAAGTATGTTATGAAAGAGAGCCTTCTTTAAATTTACAAATGAAGCAGCAAAATTTCTCAATGCAGTAGAACTATCTGGTGATGCTAACTAAGAGGAGCAGAGTGATGCGGTACGAACCGGATCGTTGCCAACTCAAGAAATTCTACAAACAAATAGGCATAACTCAACGAATGGTTCACATAATCACTGGAATTCCTGAAAGTCAGCTGAGTGATTATGCGAACAATCGATTCAGAAAAAAACTTCAAGATTTCTTGAAGTAGATCTAATACCTTTCTGCTACTTTTATTATGGATTAATCCCAACCAGTAACAACCCCTATGATATCTCCTGACTATTATCAACATTATCTTGCAATTTAGCAGCTCCATCACTACGTATAACTTTTTTACGCTGTGATGTTCATATATATACATAGATGTTCAAGCAAATTCTCCAGCCGATGGAGCTTAGAAAAGAGAAGAGAAAAGAAAATGAAAAAAGTAGTTTTGTTCACAATGATGTTTGCACTTGTAGCAGTTTTGTCAGGCTGCGGAGATTCCAAAGATAATGCTTCCCCAGCTAGTCAAACAGATACTAAGCAGCAAGAAATTGAAGCTGAGAACCAAAAGTTAAAAGAAGAAGCTGAGGCTTTGAAGAAAGAACTTGCTGAAAAAGAAGCTGCTGAAGAGAAAGAGCCTGAAGTTCAAACAACCGCAGCAAGTGCTCCGGAACAAAAAACTGCTGTTACTGCAGAATTGATGAGCACGGTCGTTCCTAATCTTGTTGAAGGTGGTTCTGTAGATCAAAAAACATACGATTATCTTGTGAAACACGCGGATCTATTCCCAGCCATCACAGCAGAAACAAAAAAAGCAGCAGCTAAAGAAGTTGATAGCAAAATTACGTCAAGACATCTTTTTAAAAATATTGCACCATATACCGATAAGATGGTCAAAGTAACGGGTAGTGTTGTACAAGTACAAGAGGAAGAAACGGATTTTGGTACGGTTGCGTCTATACATATTTTGGACGAGAACGGTAACTCATTAATAGGTTACTACAACAATTCAACTGGTGATATTCTTGATCGTGATACTGTAACTATGCGCGGTGTTCCTACAGCTGTCTATTCCTTTAACAATATAAGTGGTGGGACTACCAATGCTATCATGTTGGCTGTTTCTACAGTTCAAAAAGTTCAATAATAAACAAACAACAGTTAAGCCCTTCGGGGCTTTTCTTCCACAATAAAAAGCGAACGTATGTGCTGATTGCAACAGTGGCCTCAGTCCCCATATTTTCAGACATACTTACATTAGTATGCTTGCTGAAGCAGGTGTTGACTTAAAAACCTTATGCAAAGATTAGGTCACGGAGATGAGAAAATAACTCTCGGAATATACATTCATGTTACTCCAAAAATGCAGAAGAATTGCTGACCAAAAATTTAAAAAGCACTTTGCTGAAGTATTGAATATGAGGGTACCGCAGGATGTGTGAATTTTTATGTGATTTTTTTGCAAAAAGAAAACCCCCTTTCGGGGGTAATTGGTTGATATAACAGCCTTTTTAGCTCGAATTTGTCTACTAAGCATACATCATGTCCATGAATCCTCGGGTTACATCTGCGCCTTCTGCCTGTTCCGGCTCTTCTGTCTCCGCATGTGCAGCCATGCAGGCTCTTACGGCTTCCTCGGTTGTGCAGCGATTGGCATCATCACATGTGTAGCATAAGTGGAGCATATATCTGGTTAATTCTTCCGCCTGCGTGAATTGAGTTTGACCGTTGGTTCTCATTTTCATCACTCCTTTTCTTCTTGAGTTAAATATAACATCATCTGCATGATTTATTTGTGATTAATTTCACAATGTATTGAAAAAATAAAATAAAAATAAAGGGAAAATCTTCTCAGAGATCTTCCCTTTACCTTTCATACTGGACATAAGCATGGATGTATAATATATTCATAAGCTCATAGCAGACATCAGACTAGAGCACTTTCCACTGTTGTCCCCCATCTACCGTTTGAAGCAGCAGCGATCGTTTGGCATCTGTATTCTCCACCAAGATCCATCCGAGCTTCGGCGATACCATCTGCATTTTCACAATTTCAGGATAGTCTTTGAAAATCTTCTGCAGAACACTGCTCGCAGCATAAGATTTCCACGTTTTTCCTGTATCCTTCGTATAATACATAACACCCTTCTGCATTGCCCAGCCCTCTGTCGGACTCAAAAATACAGGTGCCAGATTGCGGTTTATGCCTGATTGTTTGTCCAAACCAAACGTGTACTGCTTCCAGCTTGCCCCGCCATCTGCAGTAAAGAAACCGCTGAATGTCGTACTCTCTCCGCGAGCACAAGACATGGACATCCAGGCGGACTTGGCTTCACGTCCAAAAAATTGAGGAGCACTAATACTGAAGTTACCGCATGCACTGAACTTATCTCGGTCGAAAAAGGTGGAATTAATCCGCCACTGCTCGCCGCCATCGGATGTTACATACAGCTTGGGTGTACTAAATTCGATGGCACTCAGAAAGCCATGTTTCGAATCCGCGAAGGTCATGCCGGTGGTATAACCTCTTCTTGAGATTTCTCCCGTTGTCGTTTTATTCTTCTCATCGCTGGAAGTCATTCGCTCCCAGGTCATTCCCCCATCTTCTGTACGATATAGATTTTTATCCTGTTTGCCGATTCCGGTATCCAGCGTTGTCAGCACCCAGCCCTTCTCAGGAGAAGCAAAGGATATGCCTGTCACTTTATCTGTTTTGGACAGTGACGACAGACTCCAGCTTACGCCACCGTTATTGGTACGAAGTACAATGGTATCTGTGCCTCCCATTCCTTCTCGCACAATCCAGCCATGCATACGATCTACAAAATAAATGCTTTCTCCATACTTCGGATTAGCCGGGAACTGCACATTCTCTGAGGGCGAGATATTAATCCACGTTTTTCCTTGGTCCTGAGTATAATACAGTCGAAGTGCATTACGTGTAACTCCCCAGGCCAATCCGCCGTTATCATTAATCAGCTGAAAATCGGTTAAACGAGTCTGAATTTGATATTTGGCCATCTCCGTCGATTCAGCATTATTGTTAGTCGGGGGTACAACGGTGAGTGTCTGACCAATGTTCCCACCATCCTCCTGTTGGTCCGGAGGTTCTGCAGCCGGCGGCTGTTCCGTTTTGCTGCAAGCTGCCAGCAAAATGATGATACCTATAGACAGCAGTGCTGTCTGCGCGATTTTTTTCCATTGCGAACGCAAGTGGGTTCCACCTTTCTCAACCACCCGAAAGGCTCGCATGCCTCTAAGATGGAGCTGTATTTACGATTCTTCAGAATCCACTGCTCCTATTCTAACACAAACCCTGACCTAAAGGTTCATACCTGCTCGATCCCTGTAGATTAATGAGTTATATTGTTGAATATTTTCCTTGATATACGTATGTATGACATTTTTTGTCCTGCATCTGTTTTTTCATCTTTTTATGAGGCTTTTTTCGTAAATTGGCACATGCTGTGAAAAAAGTTATAGACAAAACTCGCTTTATACGCCCGAATCCCTTAATATGGATCATAGTATACCCTAAAAGGAGTGGATAAGATTATGACAACCATTGCAGCATTGAAGCCCAGCCGTGTCGTTATTATCGGTATGGGTGCAGTAGGAACAACAACGGGATACACGCTTATGCTTAGACAGCGTTCGTCCGAGTTGGTCTTCGTGGATGTGAATCATGATAAAGCAACCGGCGAAATGCTGGATATGAACCACGGCCTGCCATTTACCGGAGGTGTAAAGGTATGGGCTGGTGACTATTCAGACTGTAAGGATGCCGACATTATTATTATTACGGCAGGTGCTTCACAAAAGCCAGGCGAGACCCGAATTGATCTGCTGAAGAAAAATGCAAGCATTTTCAAAGATATTATTGATCGGATCACGGAAGTGAACTCTCACGGTATTTTGTTGATTGCTACGAATCCTGTCGATATCTTATCCTATACTTCATGGAAACAAAGCGGCTGGCCGGCTTCCCGGGTCATTGGCTCCGGTACTTTGCTTGACAGTGCACGATTCCGCTATCTCATTGGTAAAAATAAAGGCATCGATCCACGCAGCATTCACGCGCACATCATTGGTGAGCATGGCGATTCCGAGGTGCCTGTCTGGAGTCTAGCGAACGTTGCAGGCACGGACCTTGAACTGGACGAAGAAACCCAACAGGAGATCTTTAACAGCACCAAAAATGCGGCGTACGAAATTATTAATGCCAAAGGTGCTACATCCTATGCAATCGCTCTGGCATTAGACCGTATTGTGGCTGCCATCCTGGGTAATGAAGGCTCCGTTCTGAACGTGTCAACACTGCTCGAAGACTACAACGGCGTGTCTGATGTATATCTGGGCGTACCTTGTGTTGTAGATCGCCATGGTGTGCGTGAAATTCTGCCACTGCCATTGAATGAAACCGAAAAATTGGCTTTTCAGGCATCGGCGAGCAAATTAAAAGAACAGATTGCTGGACTGGAATAATAGATCTCCTTTACATTCAGAAAGACCATTCAAGACTCTGCATAGAGTTTTGAATGGTCTTTTGCCGTACGGATAAGCCGTTCGATTCTGTTATAGTTTACATAATAATAATGACGGAAACCCCGAAAAAAACAATCACTATACCGTTAGGTACGATTTCCTGCTCTTGGTTAATTCACCATTTTACTGACGGGAAGTTTTACATCCAGCAAAGCCATCGCCTCTTCTTTCTCACGGCTGGTAACATGCGTGTATACCGTTGTCGTTTGAATGGAAGCATGTCCGAGCAGCTCCTGCACGGTGCGTAGATCCGCCCCGCGCCGCAGCATCATCGTGGCAAACGAGTGGCGCAGCTTATGACTCGAATAGCTTTGGCGCTGATGAGCCGGCGCTTCCTGTTGGAAGCGTTCGAACGTTTCCGTTGAGATGAGCTGAATGCTGCGAATGGATAGACGCTTTCCTTTTTGCGATACAAACAGGGCTTCCTCTTTCTCTCCTCGCCATGGATTCAGACGCTCTTGAAGAGCCCGAGAAAGTACTTCTGCGACGGTTTCGGGTACAGGGATTGAACGCCATTTCCGCCCTTTGCCGAACACATCGAGCGTGCGCCGCTCGGGGTTGTAGTCTTTGCAGTTGAGTGCATGAACTTCTCCAACCCTGAGTCCCATATAACCCATAAGCAAAAAAACGGCCAGATTACGCGTGCGGTACTTGCCCTCGACCGATTGAAGAAAGCGGGTCAAGCCGCCCTCATCCAGGAAGACGGGGGCACGGTTTTTCTCCGTTTTGGACTTTTTGATGCCAGATGCCGGATTATTCGTTAACACTTCCAGTTCAATGAGGGACTTGTAGAAGCAGTTGACTGCCGCATGTTTACGATTCCGGGTAGCGTCACTTACGCCGCGTTCCCTTGCGCGAGAAAGATAAGCCAGCACATGCAGCTTTTTCACCTGCTCCAAAGATTTCCCCTGGATCGATATGAGGAATTCCAACACATCTCCTGTATAGGATTTGACGGTATGTCCCGTGTATCCGGCATCTTTCATCCAGATATGAAAAGCCTCCAGTTCATCAGCGTACTGCTCTCGAATCTCTTCGTGGATCATCTGCACTTGTCACCTCCGTCGATTTCTCCAATACTGCTCTTGTCCAGCCCAATCTTCGTCTCTATTTCCATTCATAGAACTTAACTCAGTGGAAAATCAACCTCTTCCACAATCACGACATCGGCCATCAGTAAAATCGTCTCCGGTTTGCCTGTACTGCGTGTGAGCACAAAGGACGGAATCGGATTTTCATGCAGCTCATTAACCGATTCAGCAATTTGAACATACAAATCCAGATGCAGCGTCTCCCCTTCGCCCGGAATATCAATAACAGGCCAGTCTTTCTGTATACAATCTGCCCAAACTGCCAGTTCGTTCGCCGGAACGATGCTTAACTGCTGTACCTTCGGATCAATGTAATATATCGCTTGCCGCTCAGGTCCGTCCCCGAGCTTGTCCAAAGCGAGCATATCCGATGCCTGCTCGGTTGGCGGAGAGTAGAGGGAATAACACCACGGTGTCAGCCCCCATACGACCATCATAAGTCCTTCTTCCATCAATACATCCAGTTTACCCTCTGTGAAATATTCGATTAAATTATGATTACCCGGCCCAAACAGCTGCTCTACTCGTGCAGCCATCCGATGCAGGTCTGCCAGGATGAATCCTCGTCTGCCGTAAGAGTCAAACACATGATGATTTCGGGTCCATGCTGCAGTAGATGGCGCATCAAACAGCGGAGCCGCTGCCGGGAACAAAGTGATGTGTACTGTATTCACTTGCGCGTACTTTACCATAGCGAGCTGCTCCGGTTCTAACGGCCCTTCAGCAATTCGTGGCGTTCTCCGGTGCAGCGCTATACGTAACTCATACTCTCCTGCTTCATAAGGTGCAAGGTCCAGTTCAACAGGGTGACTTATCCCTCGATTTGAAGCAATAGAAATGCGGCTGTCTTTGGCAAGGTGAACGGAATATTGTAAGTAAGACAATTCCTGTCCATATAAAATAACTGCATCCTCTCGCTGCACAGGCATTTGCAAGTACTGTGCAAGTACAGATACTTTGCGGCCGTCCTCAAGATGCCGCTGCGGATCCATGTCCAGCTGTAAGTCCTCTTCACGATCCCCATGTGATATGATTAGCTTCGCCTCTGTGAGAACGGTTGAATCTGCAAGTGCAAATCCAAAATGGGATAGTTTTTCATTGAAATGGTTATGTAATGGTTCATTCATAAGTAAACCCCTCTCTTCGGTTCTGATGTCATATCACACCACCCCAATATATTTCATATTCCGTTCTGCCGCAACCCCAGCCCGGTAGACCAGCTGCCTTTTCTCCCTGATTTTTCAGTATATATCCTCTAACTCTTACCCTTTAAATTAAAGGCCTAACCCGTTCAAGTTCGTTCAATAATCCCCACTGCTGGTTTGGATCACTTCTTATTACATACACTAGTTCCCCTACCGATCACCGATTTAATACAGTAAAAAAAATCCCTGTCCATTTCGCACAGCGAATGGAAACAGGGACGAATCACGCTCGTTTCGTATTATTTACGTCTTAGCGGGTTCAGATGACTATGGTGACGACCATAGACAAAATAGATCATTAATCCGATGATCAGCCAGCCGAAAAATGTAATCCACGTCAGCGCCGCGAGGCGAGTCATCAGATATACGCAGCCGAGGGCGCTCAGAATCGGAATCAAGGGAACCAGCGGAACGCGGAATCCCCGTTTGAGGTCAGGGTTATTTTTACGCAAAACGATAATTCCGAGACTAACTACCGCAAATGCAAATAACGTTCCGATATTCGTAAGTTCTGCCAGGTGCCCCAGTGAGATAAAACCGGAAAACAAAGCAATGATAATACCGGCAGTCCAGCTTCCAACGGCTGGGGTCTGACTTTTCCCGCTTACCTTGGAGAAAACCGGAGACAACAGCCCATCTCGAGACATGGAGTAGAGCAGACGGGTCTGTCCATACATCATCACCAGCAATACCGTTGTAATGCCTGTGATCGCCCCGAGAGACACAATCCAGGACAATCCGTTTAATTGAACAAATTCAAAAGCAAAAGCAACCGGGTCACTGACGTTCAACATATGGAAAGGCACAATTCCCGTGAGAATCAGAGATACCACGATATAAAGAACAGTACACACGGCAAGGGATGCGATAATGCCAATGGGCAGATCCCGCTGCGGACGCTTCACCTCTTCGGCTGCGGTTGATACGGCATCAAATCCGATATAAGCAAAAAATACCGTCGCCGCCCCCGCTGTTACACCCGAGAAACCAAAGGGCAGAAAAGGATGCCAGTTGGCTGGCTGAACATAAAACACACCTACGCCAATGAAGATAAAGACCACGACAATTTTGATCGCTACCATTATACCGTTCGCTCGCGCGGCTTCTTTCACTCCTCGAGTGAGCAGAAACGTAATGATCAAGGTGATCACAGCGGCCGTAATGTCAAAATACGTACCTTTATCCGGATTGAACGCACTCGACAGTGCATGAGGCAGCTCCAGTCCGAATCCGGATAATAATGTCTGGAAATATCCCGACCAGCCGCTGGCGACGGCTGCACTGGCAAAACCATACTCCAGAATCAGGTCCCAACCCAGAATCCATGCGATAACTTCACCAAATGCGGTGTAACTGTACGTATAAGCACTCCCTGATGCCGGAATTGTCGAAGCAAATTCAGCGTAACACAAGGCCGCAAATGCACAGATGATACCGGCCAGTAAAAAGGATAACACAAGCCCGGGTCCCGCATACTTGGCAGCCGCTACACCTGTCAGCACAAAAATGCCTGTCCCAATAATCGCTCCGACTCCGAGCGTAGTTAGATCGAAAGCTCCAAGCGCTCTCTTCAATGCCCCGCCCTCATTCGTTTCACTGACAATCGGTTTCTTGCGGAATAATAATTTCAAGTTTTCATTGCTGCGCATGGGCATGTTCCTTTCATGATTAACCTCGAATGTGCTGCGCGTAATAAAGACGAAGGGTCATTTCATCTGTTCTACGAAAAACTCATTTGTTCTATCTTATCGATCATCTATAAAAACCTATCGAATTCTACACGTTATCGCGGTGAAAGAATAAATTTATTTTTGCGGCTCATTTATTTTGTTCTTTTTTCGCGAAATTTATCATGATCTGTTGCCCGCGCTTCTTATTGAAAATCGATTTAAACGAAAACTGCGTATAATTTATATTATGCGCAGTTTTTATAAGGCTTAGCAGATAGCAAATAACACGATAAATAGTTGTTAGATGAATTTAGTCAAATGACGTTTTTTTTCGTCTTTTTCTGCTGTCATTTTAACTCTTAATGGGTCTAATCGTTAAGAACATCAAAAAAAGCCGCTAAAATTTAGCGGCTTCCATGAATCGATGAAATTTTAGTCTCAGTCCAAATCAGACCCATTTGTTTCGATTACTTTTTTATACCAGTAGAAACTGTTCTTTTTACTTCTTTTCAGCGTGCCTTTGCCCTCGTTATCCTTATCTACGTAAATGAATCCGTAACGCTTGGCCATTTCACCTGTAGAGGCACTAACAATATCGATGCACCCCCAGGCTGTATAACCGATCAGGTTAACACCGTCACGGACAGCTTCTCTCATTTGTTCAATGTGAGCACGCAAAAACTCAATTCGGTACGTATCGTTAATGGTGCCATCCTCTTCAACGACATCTACTGCACCCAGACCGTTCTCTACAACCATCATCGGAATGCGATACCGATCATAGACGTGGTTCAACACATACCGAAGTCCAACCGGATCGATCTGCCAGCCCCAGTCTGTCGCTTTCAGATATGGATTTTTGTATCCACCAAAAACGTTACCTTGCGTCTCATCCCCCTCTGGTCGTGTACCTACCACATGAGATTTGTAGTAGCTGAAGCTATAGAAATCCACACAACCTTGTTTAAGAACTTCTTCATCGTCTTCAGCCATTTGAATGTGAATATGTTTCTCTGCAAAATATCTCTTGGCAAAGTCAGGATATTCTCCTCTAACTTGTACATCACTGCTCATCATATTGTTGATTTGATCCATTCTTAGCGCTTGCAACATGTCTTCCGGTTTACATGTACTTCCGTACCCATGACTGTAATTGATCATACAACCGAGTTTGAAGTCTGGATTGATCTCATGCGCAAGCTTGACAGCTTTGGCACTCGCCACGAATTGATGGTGCAGCGCTTGAAATCTCATCTGGGTACTGTCGACTGATGTATTGTTAAATACACCGCCATTTTTATCAACCAGAAGTCCTCCTGCCAAGTAGGCACCTGCGGGAACAATCAGGCTATTAATCTCGTTAAAGGTGATCCAATACTTCACCACATCTTTGTAACGATTAAAGATTGCGTCGCAATACTTTACGTAACAATCGATCATTTCCCTGGAAGCCCAAGCGTTGAATTTCTCGGTTAAAGCAAACGGTGCTTCATAATGGGAAATCGTAACGATCGGTTCGATATTATACTTTTTCAATTCATTGAACACATTGTCGTAAAATTGAAGCCCTGCTTCATTCGGCGCTGTATCGTCTCCGTTAGGGAAAATTCTGGACCATGCGATGGACATTCTATAGCAACGGAACCCCATCTCTGCGAACAACCGAATATCTTCCTTATAATGATGATAAAAATCTACGGCTTCATGAGAAGGGTAATGAACCCCCTCTTCGGTAGTTATCGTTATCCGACGGGGAACCGTATGGGTTCCGCCCGTCATCATATCGGCTGTACTCGCTTTTTTTCCGTCAAGGTTCCAGGCACCTTCATATTGATTCGCCGCTGTTGCACCGCCCCACATGAAAGATTCAGGGAAAGCATTTTTGTTATTCATGAATCATTCCTCCTTAAATCACCTTTAAATAATTTTGATCAATTTTTCACCAATCGTAATCGATGTCTTGTCCGTGTTGATCACATCTACAAAATTATGGGAGTTCGTAACGATAATTGGTGTAGTCAGATCGTAACCTTTAGCCGCTATGGCATCCATGTCAAACTCAATAAGCAAATCTCCAGCTTTTACAGTATCCCCTTCTTGAACGTGGACCTTGAAATGTTCGCCTTTCAACTTCACCGTATTCATTCCGATGTGAATGAGAAGCTCCGCACCATCATTTGAACTAATACCGATGGCATGGGACGTAGGGAAAACCGCAGATACCACACCATCTGCTGGTGCTGCGAGTTTTCCAACCGTAGGTTCAATAGCGATTCCTTTTCCCATAGCGCCAGTTGCAAAAGCTTCGTCTCTAATCGTGGATAACTCCAAAACTTTACCAGTCAACGGAGCAGTGAGAACATGTTCAGAAACTCCGGTTGCTGGTACACGATTGCTCGCAGCAGATGATTTTTCTTGTGCTGCTTGATTCTTTCCATCCTCAGGTACATCTTCAAATCCTAAGATAAGAGTCATGATGAATGTAACTACAAATGCAATGACGCAGCCAATTGCGGCATGAATCAAATTCCATGGATGATCCGTGATAAATGCCGGCAGCGTAGCTATACCTGCAATACCAAGAGCCGATCGAGCTACACCGAACAATCCGACATATATACCCGCTACCGCGCCACCAACGATTACAGCGATCAGCGGTCTTTTCAAGCGTAGATTTACACCAAACAAAGCGGGCTCGGTAATTCCAAGCAATGCAGTTATGCTCGTGGAATATGCAACTTGTTTAAATGCTTTATTTTTAGTTCTCATAGCAACTGCAAGCGCAGCGGCACCCTGAGAAATATTGTGCACAAGCATACCTGGACCAACGATGCTATCGGTTTTCGTCTGAGCATAGGCAGTAAGTACAACGGGTCCCAAACTATAATGCATACCTGTCATGATCAGGAAAGGGAACGCCCCACCGATAATACCAGATACTAACCATCCTGCATGTGTATTGACAAAAGAAACGGCTGTCGCAAGGTAGTTACCCGCGATAGCACCGATTGGCCCTAGGACAATCAGCGTAAGTGGAGCCATAATAAGGATGACAATCAACGGTTTGAGAATGGATTTGATAACCGATGGAGAATACTTCTCGGCAAAGCGTTCAACATACGACAAGACCCATACCGCTAAAATAATCGGAATAACCGACGAAGTGTACGTCGCCGGAGTGACAGGCAGTCCCAAAAAAGCAACTGGCTTACCTGCAGTCATCAACGCTCCTAAGGAAGGATGCAGCAGAACACCAGCAATCGTTAATGCAAAGCCCACGTTAGCTTTAAGCTTAACAGCCGCACTCCAGGCAAGCAGCATCGGCAAGAAGTAATAAGCCGCATCACCGATAAAGGTCATAATCATATTGAATTGCCCATCCAGATCAACGAGATCAAATGTTTTCAAAATAAGAAGAACGGCTTTGATCATCGCACAACCAATCATGGCTGGCAGGATCGGTGTAAAGATTCCGGAGATCGTGTCCAGAAGCGTAGTCAGTTTTCCTTTTTTCACAGTAGGAGCATCATTGT
The DNA here is from genome assembly GCF_040702995.1 of Paenibacillus sp. AN1007. Classification (NCBI taxonomy): domain Bacteria; kingdom Bacillati; phylum Bacillota; class Bacilli; order Caryophanales; family Paenibacillaceae; genus Paenibacillus; species Paenibacillus sp. AN1007. Next base: position 2,160,982 of record NZ_CP159992.1, on the reverse strand, counting down.
TCGTTGCAAAGTTCCCCAGCTTCGTCAAAGCTTTATACACATTGTTTACCTCGTTACCAATAATGACCTGATACTGCCCGCCACTGCTGGCAACACCCACAACACCTTGTACATTTTTTAATGCTTCATTGTTCGCAACTTTTTCATCTTTCAGATTGAATCTCAATCTTGTAGCACAGTGTGTTACACTATCTACGTTTTTTTCTCCGCCGACCAGTTTTAAAATCTCGGCGGCTGTGCTTTCATGTTTCATGTACTGCTCCCCCTCAAACTTTTTTAGGTATAAAAAAAGACCTAGAATTCTATCGAATATAGATATGCTCTATACACGATGGAACTCTAGGTCTTGCCTGCCTCACCAGTAACAATCCTAGTATATTCATTATAGTGGACTGATGGATCAATCCTTCTCTTCATCAATGACCCTTTTGATATGAACCGTTAAATATACCAATTCATCTTCTGTTAATTCTTTTCCATAATCGACCCGAATCAGCTGTGCAATTCGGAGACTGCATTGATATTCATTTGTATACTTTTCTTTAATGATATGGAGAAAATCACTGTCACCGCTTTTCAAAACCGTATGATTAAACAAGCGATAGGCGAAAAATTTCAAATGAGTAACAAGTCTGGAATAATGGAGTGAACTTTCATTAAAATGTATATTAAACTGATACCGAATAATATTCAAAACTTTATGAATGAACTGTGTAATCTTCATGGTTTCTTCCATTTCAGATCCCAGTTCTGCATTGACAATATGAAGCGCAATGAACCCCGCCTCATCTTCAGGCAGTGTAATGTTAAATTCCTCATTAATCATATCCCGGGCTTTCATAGCCACGCGAAATTCATTGGAATAAAACGCTTTAATCTCTGACAATAAAGCATTATTGAAATTCATACCTTGCTTATAACGTGCCACTGCAAAATTAATATGGTCCGTTAACGTTAGATATATATTTTCATTAAGTTCCTTGTTTAAGGACTGCTTGGCGTACTGAATGATACTATCGGATACACGAATATACTCCATCGGGATTTGTGCCAGCAGGGCATATAATTTGCCTGTAACATTTTTGGATTTCAGAAAAAATTCTTTTTCAATCTTGACTGTGTCCACATCGTCTCCCTTTTTCTTCTGAAAACCAATACCGCTGCCTAAAAGCATCATCTCCTGGCGCCGTTCATTGACTGCACAGACGACATTATTGTTAATAATTCGTGTGATCTTCATCGGAATCTCCTTTTAAAATGAAACGTTAACAGAATTTAGCAACAAAAAAAGACCATTAATTATGCAGACATGAAAAAATACAATTCTTCATGTTTGCATTATCAATCGGTCTTGCCTGCTGATCAGTAACAATCCTGATTAAATTCATTATTAACTTATATGGCTATCTTAGAGGAAAGCGTTATATTTGTCAACATATCTAAATTTAACTCCGTTCGTTATCTAAGATAGCCGCTTTGCATAATCTATTAAAGAAAAGAGCCGTTTTGAATTGACGACTCTTTTTATTTTATCTTGACCCTGTTTACGAAAAAACAATCCGATCCGCGTCAGACATCCGATATTGTGTCAGCAGATATTCGGTACTCTGCATCCCTTTGCGGCGGATTTCATGCAGATCAACATCCAGCAGCCTGCCATCTCGCTTCACGGGTTTCCCGGCGACAAAAACGGTATCCACATTCGATGGATTGGCAAACTGCACAACCGCCCCAATCGGATCATGCACAGGGAACAGATTCAGATCTGTTGAGCAAATCATGATCAAATCTGCTTCCTTTCCAGGTGAAAGGGAGCCTGTTTTCTTTTCCAGTCCCAAAGCCCGCGCACCCGCAGCCGTTGCAAATCGCAGTACCTGACTTGCCTGCAGGCTCAGTTCACCCGGCATCTCTCCCTGCTGCAGCAGCAGTTCGTTGGTTCTGGAACGTTCCGCCTGCAGGGCGAACTTCATCTGTGAAAACATGTCTCCACCAGTCGAGGTCACTACATCTACCCCCAGTGTTGGTGTCCCCCCATGCTCCAGAAAATATCCCGTGGCTGGGTAGCCATGCCCCATCATCATCTCGACTTCCGGTGTGACCGACAAGGATGCTCCGCTGTCCGCCAGCATTTTGAATTCATCCATGCCCATCGTATTTCCATGAACAACATTGATGCGGGGACTCAGCAGTCCCGCCTCATGCATTCGGCTGATTGAACGATCGGCTGCCCCCCAACTGCCAAAACCGACATGCATCGAACAAATGGCGTCCAGTTCTTCTGCCAGCTGAACATCCTTGACCGTGGTATCCCAGTGACTGAACTCCGGGCCACGGATGGCAAGACCATATGTAAGTAATTGATCGTTGGAGGAGAAGTATCGCTCTTTAACGCTTCTGATATTTTCCGGATAGGAAAGTCTGCTCTCCCGGTTCCAATACTCGGTTTCTCCAGGAACACCGTGGGCAAACACAGCTCGAATTCCTGCATCCTGCAGCCCTCGAATCAGCTCATCCGTATGGTCCGGGGAGTAAGGCATGCTCCAATCCAGCACCGTTGTCACACCAGCATTAAGCGCTTCCAATGATCCAAGCAGGTTGGCGATGTAACTGTCCTGAGGACGGAGCTTACTTCCCATGGCTCCATAGTACAGATTCTGCAGATACACGGGCAGCGACCAGTTGGTTCCGGCGGTTTTGACAAGTGACTCCCACATATGTCGGTGTGTGTCCACCAATCCAGGCATGATAATCATGTCTGACTCGTCGATGACTTCTACATCTGCAGCTGCTGCCTCAATATTCGGTTGAATGGCTGCAATCAAATTACCCTGAATAAGTACGTCTGCCCTGTTATACTGACCAATACGAGCATCCATCGATAATACACAACCGTTTTTCAATAGATAACTTGTCCCCATAAGACACCTCTCCAATCGTAATGGTTTGTAAAATGATCTGATCCGCATTGCTGTACATTTTTTCTTTCCTATTCGCAGCTTACTGTTTCTTTCTTTGTTTCTTCTTTGCTTCTTGCTTCTTGCTTCTTGCTTCTTGCTTCTTGCTTCTTTTGACTATAATTTCGCTAGTATATATACATTATATATCAAGTGTAAATAATTATCAAATTGTGGAAAATCATTCCGCTATCTACTTACCTTCTTTGGAATCCATTTTGCGTTGAGCTCGGAAGCGTCTTACCTTCATTAAATTACCGCACATTTTATCATCACAATATTTCTGTGTCCGGCTGCGAGTAGCGTCATAAAATATCCATCGACAGTCCGGGTTATCACAGCTTCGAATTCGCCTGCCTTCGCCCTCTACCAGCGTCATGGCAAAATCAGCAGCGACCTCTGCCAGGACTTGAACCCAATGGGTATGGACGGGAACCAGCACTACATTCAATCCTTGGTTCTGTGAGACTAGTTGTCGGATAACACCGCCAGCCTGCATAAAATCATTCAACCATTGTTGATCCTGGTCGGATAAGGTAGTTCCATCAGACACACGAATCGCAAGAGACTGCAGTTCATCTCTGAATCTTCTCATGGTGGATTCCTCTTCAGCCGATGCGGGTACTGGCGCTTCTAATTGCCAACGATTCAGAAAATCCCGCTGCCAGCCTGCGTTCCCCAGCCTGTCTTCCGATCGGTTCCCACCGCGCCAATCATGGTAATCGCTGTTTACAAAATCGGTCCATAATCTATCCATGAGTACCTCCGATCAAAATAGTAACAATCTAAAACCAATAAGATGGTTACATCTATTCGAATTGTGTTATATTAATTGTAACCATTTAAATTCATAATAGCTAGTTACAAGCATCAAGACGTAAGAACGAGATGAGTCCGACAAGAGAGGAATGAAACGCATTGAAAAAGTCTGTTACAACGGCATTAGACGTATTGGTTATTCAGAACGAAGATACCTGGAATCAATGTAACTGGATCGTTCCATTGTCGAAGGCTCTTGAAGGGCTGACCGCAGAGCAAGCAGCCTGGGTTCCTTATCCAGGAGGACTAAGCATATGGCAGCTGGTCAATCATATGTATTATTACAACCAGCTGATTCTGGAACGTCTTCAGGGCCAAACTCCATCTGAACCCGCTGCGGAATCGAACGCAGCTACGTTTGGCGAACCTGGCGACCCTTCAAACCATGCTGGCTGGAGTATGCTCATGAGGCGTACCAGTGCACTGGCAGAGCAGCTGCGTGATCACCTTACCGCATTACAGGAGTCTAAACTTGAGGAACCTTATAAGGATTCTGAAGAAAACTGGGCTCAAACCCTTGCCCGATGGGTCCTGCACGATGCTTATCATGCGGGTCAGATCGTGCTGCTCCGCAGACAGCAGGGATGCTGGAGTATCGTTTTCTAAAAAAACACTTGAACTGCTAGCGCTTACAGGAATAAGATGGACTTCATAAGGTTACAACTTGTTCAATACTATATATTAATTAATTGAATAGGATCTTCGGGGTAGGGTGAAATTCCCGACCGGCGGTGATGTTCTTGAAGAACCAGCCCGCGACTCGCTGTTTGTGGTTATGACTACAGACAGCGACTGACTTGGTGAGATTCCAAGGCCGACGGTACAGTCCGGATGAGAGAAGATCAACACAATGGCAGGCCGTTTACGGGAAGTTTTCTTCTCTGACGTCTTGTCTTTGAATGGTCCCCCGTTTATTTGGCGTACGCCAGAACGGGGGATTTTGTCGATTTTGCCAACTGAAGATTCCGTGTTCTGACGAAGGAGTCCTGAATATGGAAAAGACATCATCAGCACCAACTAGGTATCGCAAGGAACGAAGTAATACCGGATTTTGGCTTGTTGTACTAGGGGCAGCCCTTTGGGGGGTAGACCCGTTATTTCGCATTATTTTGCTGAAAACGATGACTTCTACACAGATTGTACTGATCGAACATATCATCGTCAGTCTTGTCGCGATTCCGGTACTCTGGAAGTTTCGAGATGATCTGAAAAAACTGCGTGCTCGTCACTGGATCGCTGTCGTCTTTATCTCATGGGGTGGTTCGGCACTTGCGACCGTATTATTTACTTTGGCGCTCACCCATAATGATCCTAACACCGTATTGTTATTGCAAAAAATGCAGCCGCTCTTCGCGATTGTTCTCGCAAAGCTTTTATTAAAAGAAACACTGCCGCGCCATTTCGGAGGACTGTTTATCATTGCGCTGGCAGGAACATACCTGCTTACGTTCGGCTTTTCACTACCGCTGGGCAGTTGGAATAACTGGATTCATGCAGGCAGTCTGCTGTCTCTTGGTGCCGCAGCCTTATGGGGCGGATCTACGGTAATGGGTCGACTAATGCTGGGGCAGGCAAGGTATGAAACGGTTACCTCCCTCCGATTTGTTGTGGCACTTCCACTTCTGATTTTCATGACCTGGAACGAGGGCGCTCCGTGGACACTTCCAGCAGGTACTGGGGCACAAGCTGCCGTTATACTCAACATTCTCGGTCAGGCACTATTGCCAGGTTTGCTCAGTCTGCTTCTGTACTACAAAGGATTATCGTCTACGAAAGCTTCCGTTGCCACACTTGCAGAGCTCAGCTTCCCGATGGCCGGCGTGCTGGTGAACTGGATTGCTTTCCGTACACTGGTAACTTGGGAGCAGCTCCTCGGTTTTATCCTGATCTGGATTGCGCTGTTTGCAATTTCGAAGCAGCAGGAACGTACTGCACCGATGGCAGAAGCCGCACCAAAACTTCGAACGGAGTAATCATGACGTACCACCCGGCTTAAGCAGCTAAAGCACTGTTTCACCTTATGAGGTGAGCAGTGCTTTTTTACGATCTTCCCGGCTTGTTTTGTCTTTTGCTTCTTAGGATGGTACGATGATTTATGGCACTTGAAACATACATTTACAGAGGACAATATTCAGGAACTATTTTTAGAGAGGAACGATTACTAATGTCTTCATTCTCCTATACAGCCTATGATGCGATTGGCTTGGCCGAGCTGATCCGTTCCCGGGAAGTATCCCCGGTTGAACTGCTCGAAGCGGCTTTTGCACGTCTGGAAGAAGTGAATCCGCAGCTTAATGCGGTTATTCGTACATATGAAACCCGTGCTCGGCAGCAAGCCGGCACTGTTCGTCCCGGAGAACAGCCTTTTGCGGGTGTTCCCCTGCTGCTTAAAGATATTTCTCAGTCGCTGGAGGGTGAGTTACTCACTTCAGGTTCTCGACTATTCCATGAGCATCGTGCGAAACGAAGCTCCAATTTTGTTAACCGCCTGCAGGAAGCAGGTTTTATTGTGATAGGACATACAAACACGCCGGAGTTCGGGTTAAAAAATATAACAGAGCCATGGCTGCATGGGCCTTCGCGCAATCCATGGAATGTGAATCATTCCCCAGGCGGCTCAAGCGGCGGTGCCGCTGCCGCTGTAGCATCAGGCATCGTACCTCTTGCCGGCGCAAGCGATGGCGGAGGCTCCATTCGAATCCCCGCTTCATTCAGCGGATTGTTCGGACTGAAACCGACACGGGGACGTACTCCCGTTGGTCCAGGTGTAGGGCGGCAGTGGCAGGGAGCCTCGATTGATTTTGCCTTATCCCGCTCGGTGAGAGACAGTGCTGCACTGCTCGATACACTGCAAGTTATACAACCAGAGGCTGCCTTCCAAGCTCCGTTATTTCCTGGAAGTTATCTGGCGGACATGAATTATCCGCATCAGCGTAAATATCGGATTGCTTATACTACGGACTCCCCGGTTGGCACACCAGTCAGCGAAGACGCCAAAGAAGCCGTAATGAAGCTTGTTCACTTCCTTGACGCTCAGGGCCACCATGTGGAAGAAAAACGAAGTCCAGTCAATGGTGTACGGCTCATGGAGAATTATTACATGATGAACAGCGGTGAGATGGCCGCGATGATCTCTTCTATGGAGCATGGCCTAGGACGGTCCCTCACTGCGGATGATATGGAGATTGAATCATGGGTACTCGCTGAAGCCGGCAAAAAAGTGTCCGCTGCCGAATTTGTGCACAGCTTGGCAGAATGGGACGTAGCAGCTGCGCAGATGTCCTCGTTGTTTGCACGGTTTGATTTTTACATCTCACCCGTCAATGCTTATCCTGCACCACGGGTAGGAGAACTGACACCTCATGCAGAACGAATCCAACAATTGATGTGTGTCAGTGATCTGGGCAAAACAGCGCAGCAAGAGCTGATCTATGATATGTTCAAGCCCAGCCTGACCTATACCCCTTTTACACAGCTTGCGAATCTGACAGGTCAGCCTGCAATCAGTCTTCCACTGCATCTGACTGCAGAAGGTCTGCCAATGGGTGTGCAAGTTATGGCGACCAAAGGGCATGAAGATTGGTTGTTACATCTGGCCGGGCAGCTCGAATCATCCGAACTGTGGATTGGAATGAAGGGCAACCCTATGTTTCCGTCCTCTACGTAAGCTTAAAACTTACATTAATCGAAAAAGTCAGCAGCCTAAACTGCTGGCTTTTTCGCCTATACGCAAACTTCAGCATCTAGACAGCTCCATATTTGTAAATACAAATAGCTAGCGAGCAGTTATTAGTTTACATAATTATTATGATGTATTCTTAACTCATATTAACTTCAAACCGGATAAAATGTGTGGATCATGAGAACCCTAAACTAGTGAAAAAAATTACTTTCTGGGGAGGGATCATCAATGGGAATATTAAGCGGTAATCCCAAAAATGAGCCAATGCATTATGGAGAAATTTTCAGTGTCTGGCAGTGCTCCATGGCGGCTAAAGGCGCTGTCTCTTGTTATCAGGCTTATATGAATCATGCAGGAGACAAAGATTTGAAGAAAATTCTGGATGACATGCTCGATCAGGCCAGACTGGAGATCAAGGAATGTGACGCTTTGCTTACCGAAAACGGCATCTCCCCCGCACCAACTCTTCCCGAGAGACCTGCTGTAGCTTTGGAAGATATTCCGCCCGGTGCAAGATTCACCGATCCGGAAATTGGTGCCAAAATTGCGGCGGATACAGCTCTTGGATTAGTGGCTGCGAGTCAAGTCATTGGTCAATCCATCCGTGAGGATATCGGTGCACTTTTTGCCAAGTATCATGTTACCAAGACTGCACTGGGTGTTCGAATCCTTCAATTGAGCAAAGAAAAAGGATGGCTCATTCCCCCTCCGCTGCAAGTTAAACGACCGGATGGGAAGTAAATAAGATGATTTCCTTAAGTTCGTAATATCGTCAGACTAGTAATTGCGATATCTAACAATGTATTAACACGGCACACAACACACACACAACATTAAAAAGGCAGGGATAATCCTCATCTCTGCCTTTTTTACTCAGTAAGCAGCTCATTTCCAGACTCGTAATCCAAGTATTCTTCATCCACATAACCTTGTCTCTTTATCCGAGTCCCCCACCTGCTGATGAACACAACATCTCCACCTCCGTCACCATCTGTACACTAACCGAAGTCGGCCAACTACCTAACAGGAAAAGGTGAATTGTTTCCCCCATATAGCCACAATTTCCTTGATGATCTGATGGCCAGATATAAGGTAAAAAACAATATGGATGATAGCGATTGAAATTAGAACTTTCAAAGTCTTTATTATCCGATAGTCTACATAGGGTCCTCTTTCCAAATTCCAGCATGAGTAGGTGCGAATCCGCATTTTTCATAAAACGCCTTGTGTACCCTGCTGTATGTCAAAGTTACTATTCTTAAGCCTCGTACGGTTGACTCATTTAATAATTCGTTTACAAGCTGTTGGCCAATTCCTCTCCTTTGATATTTTGGATGTACTATTATGTCCTCCATATACCCATGTTCCAAGCCTGTTCCAGCAATATACCCAAAAGCAATGAGCACTCCTTCAGGATCTCTCGCTCCAGCCCAAAAATTGCATCTCTGAAATAAGGTTGGATAATCATCATCTCTTCTTTCCCAACCAATTGCTTCTCTTAAAGAAGGAACTTCCTCATCTCTAATTTCTAAATTAATATGAATCAGCATCTGTCATACCTCCTTAGGAAATTGTACAATATCTTCTCATAATTAATTATAAAAAGAGTTTGATCGAATGATATAACAGTTGATGCCTTTTCCAGCTCATCAAGCACCTTCTCCAATTAACCATAAATATCATTAGACATATATCTAATCTTTAATTGGCTGCGGTCTTGTGTCCTGTTCAGTACAAGTTCTTGTCCTTGGCTCGGGACAAGAATTTAGGGCAATAAAATAAAAAGCCGCTAAATCAGCGACTTCAATGGGAATATGCTCGTTTCCGTCGACGTCGATATCACCAGCTCGGATTCAGCAGCTTCTTGGCTCTTGTCCTACAAAATCAGCAAGCTGAACATACTAACATAGTTTATACGAAAGGAGGATCATGTTTATTTCTTTTTTAATTGGCTATGTTGTTCTGGGATTAACGCTTTCTGCCCCCATCGGTCCCGTTAACGCCGCACAATTGGACAAAGGTGTAAGGGGAGGCTTCATGCCCGCCTGGTTTATTGGACTAGGTGCCGCAGCAGCAGCTATCATCTACATTGATCGTTTATCTCGGGGTCATTCATCTGCTGGAGCTTCCATATGTGCAGGTGTTTTTATGGATGTTCGGCAGTTTTGTATTGCTGTATACAGGGGTCGAAGGATAGTCAAATCAGGATCACTGGTCTCCGAGCCAATACGCAGCGGCTCTTCGGAACTGTCCAGATCTTTCCTGCAGGGGTTCCTGATGTCGCTGTTTAATCCTCTCTCCATCATGTTTTGGCTGGGAATCTATGGCTCGGTTCTGGCTAGAACGGTTCATACCTCTACAATGGATCAATTGCTTCTTTACAGTGCAGCCATTATTTTCGGTGTACTGTTGTGGGATTTGTTTATGGCAGCAGCCGTCAGCTTTTTTCGGAAGTACCTTACACCATCATTACTTAAAGGGTTTGCGATTATTTCCGGCTTATCCCTGGTTGCGTTTGGATGTTATTTCGGTTTTAAAGCATTCCAGTTTCTATTTTTCACTTGATTTTGCTTTTCTGCTTGCGAATACCTGTAATGTGAAAGCCGGTTCGCTTCGAAAAGCTGCTCTCTTCCGAGGATGCCTTCTTTTGCTGTCCTTTACCTCCAGCGGATGGTTTTTTCCTGCGCACACGCTGCACGATGATATCACTTACAGCAATCAGGAAAACAAGCAGCAGACTGATAAAGAAACCGGGCCGGCTTAAGCCGTGAAAAAGAGTACCGGTTACAGCGGCGCTGATCAATACTAGGCCGGTCCATCGTTTGACCACATCCAGTGTACTTGATTTCAGTAATCTTCCTGACGAAAGCAGGATGAACAGCCAGTTATACATCAGCATCAAACCCGCAGCTGTTGTTACATATTCATAGACTTTCCCTGGCAGCAGCAGTGACATCAGAATCGTTCCAATCAGACCGCATCCGATAAGAGAAAGCGCGAAGAGCGGATATTTCTCCTTCCATTTCTTTGAAAACATTTTTGGAGCATCCCCCTCCTGCGCCAGCGTAATCATCATGGAAGTTACCGCATATAACGATGCAGTCATCGTCGAGAACCCGGCCACAATGAGAACACCGTTAAACAAGTGCGGCACAAAAGCAAGATGATCGCTGCTCAGCGCGAGCACAAACGGACTTTCTTTTGGATTAAAAGCAGACAGCGGCACCATCGTTAGAGCAAGTCCAATGGATACGACATACACGGCAGACAGCGAAATAAGCATAAACTTGCCCGCTTTAGGTGCATCCTCTGGTTTTTCCAAACGGTACGACATAATGCCGAGCACCTCAATGCCTCCATACGCATAGAACGCAAAGAGGAACGCAGCCCATAACCCCAGACCGCCTTTTGGGAAAATGGAGGCCATATCCAGCGGCACTTTGTGTGCATACTTTGTGCCTCCAATCCAGCCTGCAAGCAGTGCGATTGCGAGAACAAGGAACATGAATATAGCAGCTATTTTAATTACCGCTAGTACGTTTTCCACCCGATCAAATCCTTTGTTTCCAAAGAAAACAATACATAAACCGACAATGCCATAACCCGCGGCAAAGATCCACAGCGGCACCGCAGGAAACCAAAAGCGTGAAAAAATGGATAGTGCGGCCAGTTGACTGCCCATGATGAGAAGCTCGGCAAACCAATAGACCCATCCACTGGCAAAACCCGCCCAAGCGCCAAAGGCCTTCTTCGCATAAGAGCGAAACGACCCCTGCTCGGGGTGATCTGAAGTCATTCGTGCCAATGCATCAAATACAACATATGTACCCAACGCTGCAAGTGCATAAGCTATAATTACCGCGGGTCCGCCAATCTTAATAGCTAGACTGGAGCCGAGAAAATAGCCTGTACCAATGGTGCCCGCAACGCCCAGCAGACTAAGCTGCCACCATTTCAGTTTTTTTTCATCCGATGACTTTCCTGAAGCCTGACCCATTTCGTCAATCCTCTCCCATCTATATTCGTCGCAACAGATAGCCTTCCCTAAACAACCGAAAACATCTCCCTGAATATTTCGTTAAACCTCTCAGCATAATACACAGGTAAATTCACACACTTAGGAGGAACAATTATGAATCCATTTTCCCAAACACAGCAGATTACTCAGCTGGCTCAACAGCTGACACAACAAACACAGCAAGCTTCCATGCAGTATCAGCAATTGCTCAGACAAGAACAGAGCAACGCCCAGCAGCTCGAACAGCTGGCTCAACGCGAGCAGCAAGCTGCTCAAATTATCCAAACGGCGCTGCAAGGGCACCAGACAGCGATTCAGCAGCTGCAGCAGATCTCTAACCTTGCTCAGCAGCTGGCAAATACTTCTTCACAGCACGTATCCTACATGGATCAACCTTACAATACGCCTAACCCTTCAATTCAAGGTCAAGGACAATCCTTCGGCCATTTCTCAAACCATAATCGTATCTAGATGTATCCGAATGGATGAATTAGATATCAACACACAAGGAGCCTGTGATGGGCTCCTTTTTATTTTCACTGCAAAAGTCTAAAAAAGATCCCGAAGGATCTCTTTCTCTCATGGATACATTTGCTAGAGACACTCGTAAGTCAAGCCATCCCTCTGCTCGCTAGGCATTAAGATCATGTGTACCAGAACTGTGCTCATTCGGAAGCTCAGGCAGATAAGGAAGCGGATGGCCCTGAGGTGGCGAATCAGATCTCTATACTGCATGGCTTTGCCCCTGAAATTGCTGCTCTAAAAAAAGAACTGCATCATCGTACGCATTTCACCGAACTGACCACCCAGCGTTTCCTGTAACACATTCGCTGCAGCCGGATCGGGTTTGTCCGGTACAATCAGATTAATCAGGTCTTCACGATAGAAAAACATGGTAGGCCATCAGTCTAAATTTGCTTGCAAACCTAGTTTTCTACGATTTCCCTAATGATATGTGCTCCTGATTTAGCAATCTTTCGGTTTGGGTTATCTAACAATATTCACTCGCATGACATGGACAGTCACCATTTTGCCTGCAGGCTATATCCTATAAGTAAAGTAAAAGGAGGATTGTAGATGTCGCTGTTGTTTTCTTCGGTTGATATGGAAAATGAGGAGCTTCCGGTTGAACTATGGCAAAGGGATGCTTACCGCTTGTTTTCCGCCAAAATGAGTGACCGTGAGGCACGATTTCCCTGTATCCCAGCAACTCAGGCGTATGCACTTGGTCATCTTCGCTACGGATTTATTTTTCAGTCTGGAAATGCTTCTCCTGCGGAGCAGTTATCGAAAGTGGTAAGTGAGTATGGAGCGGTTTCCCGTACTTTCGGAAATTATTCATCGCTGGTCATCTTTTTCGAACAGGATCAAGAGATGAAGGATGTACTTACTTATGAACAATCATTCTGGAACCTTCTAAGTGAGCTGCGAAGTCTGGACCCCGAAGCATGGCCGGAAGATATTCCGGAAGACCCGGAGAATCCTTTGTGGGAATTTTGTTACAATGATGAACGTTATTTCGTCTACTGCGGTACGCCAGCACATATCTCGCGGCAAAGCAGGCACTTTCCGTACTTTATGCTGGCGATGACCCCACGCTGGGTACTTGACTTGTGGAATGAGCAGCCCCAGCGGGCGTCAGCTGTTGCTCCTAGAATACGCGCTCGGCTTGCCGCCTATGATACGGTTCCCGCCCATCCTGAATTAAAACAATACGGATCGGAAGGCAATCTGGAGTACAAACAATATTTCTTACGGGACGACGATACTACGCCCACCAAGTGCCCTTTTTTACACTCACTGCAGCGGGAAAAAGTAAAAGAATAGAATCAGCATTCTAAACAAGCTCTCCTCCGAATAAGCTGTATACCAGCCAATGATCTGAGGAGAGCTGCCGTTCTGCAATCCATGTGAAGAGATGAAGAGAGATACATAGACTGTTTTACAAAAAACTTGTGAAGTGGACAAGCTGTTGTTTTTTCTTGACCCATTTTACAGAAAGGGAATGATTATGGAAATATATATTAAGTTCATCCTCATAGGTCTTGCTATTGCCATGCCCGTTGGAGCAATTACGGTAGAGATGACCAAACAGGGGCTGCGAAACGGATTTCTTCATGGCTGGGCAGTGGGTCTGGGAGGCATGACATTGGATACGGTCTTGATTCTCGCAATGTATTTTGGGTTCGCTTCAATTCTGTCGATCCCCTTGGTGCAGATTCCATTATGGCTGGCTGGTGCAGGTTTTTTGGCTTATTTGGGTTATGACTCCATTCGTAATTCAGATTTGAACCTCGCCACTACGGACGGGAAAGCAGCCCATGCTCCGTCTTCCTTTTGGCGAACGTATCGAAATGGTTTATTGGTTGCCATCTCCCCTGGCAATCTAATGTTCTGGGTTTCTGTCTTTGGCGTTGTATTGTCGGACTCGTATCAATCCGCAGGCAAGCTGAGCTTCATCATCGCGGCAGTAGGGATATTATGTGGTATTCTCCTGCATGATCTGGGGCTGCTCACCATCGTTTCCATTACACGCAAAATGATGAGCGCAAAGATGGTACAGCTCGTTTCCAGCCTGGCAGGAGTGCTTCTGATCGGATTCTCATTCTACTTTTTGTACAAGTTCATGACTGCACTTTGGCAGTACATTTTCTAAGACAAGCACCCTCTCTTCTAACTGGACCAAGTGCATATACAAAGCGAAAAAGCTGCCCTTTCTTAAAGAAAGAAGCAGCTTTTTCTGTTGACTTACCTTTTGGTATGTGGATTTCCATTTATACAATATTCAAGTTGGGAGGAGAGATAAACTGACACTTGAACATTAATGCAGCAATGGAGTGGAATAGGTTTTCTATTGTGAATTTTTCATATGTTGAATTTTTATAATTTTACACTGAATCTAAACAATTCTTCCAGCTGCTCGTCGATTTCATATAGTAAATTCATCAGTTGATCTGCATAAAGTCCAAGCACAGCTCTGCTGTTATTAAAATGGATCCATTCCAGCGTAACCGGCACAGGTACATGCCATACTAAAGCTTCCCAAAGCGTATCCATAGTTTCAAAATCCGCTGGATGCAGTGAAAACTCATTCTGAAGCACAGCGCGCAGCTCCTCTAAATTTCTGATCGCTTGACCATCAATAATTACCTTTTTCATATTCGTTAGCTCCTGCGTTCTGTTAACTTTAATGATCTTGATGATCTTTGCGCCGATTCGCTATAAAAAGAGCACAAACCATAACCAGGATCGCCATGGACCACCAGAAAGTAGACATCGCCTTATCATGATCGGTAATAATTAAACGAATAACGGCCGTGATCCCAATATAAATAAAGTAACGGAGCGGAAAATGAAAATTAGATTTGAAGTACTTCACAATTAACGCAATAAATTCAAAGTATAAGAAGAAAACAAGCAATTCGGACAACATCTCATAGTAACTATCTTCGCGAGTGAAAAAGGATTTAAACACGATTTGAACGATATACCATGTCTCACTAATCAATAGTGCACTGAGAGCGAGAGCTAAAAAGAACAAGCAAATATTCAGCAGCGCCTGTAAGATGTGAGGTGTTTTGCGGAATTTATTATATAATGTTTTGGTTTTCATCTGTGCTGACTCCTATTTCAATATGTGATGTCCATTAACTGCTGTTTCATATGTTTTCTTCCCCGGAAAAGATAGGTTTTAGTCGTATTTTCGGGTACGCTGTTCAATGCACTGATATCTTTCACTGTCATCTCCAAGCAGTACCGCTGATATACATATGGTTTCCATTTACAAGGTATTTGATGAAATGCATCATTGATGCGGCGTTTGTGCTCCGCGGCTGTCTCACTTTGAATTAATCTTTCCTCTGGTCCAGGTTCACGGGATATTACCTCGTATATGGCATCCTGAGAGGAACCGTTATCCTGCCTATAAAGCGGAGGCGGGGCCGAATGCTGTCTCTTCTTCTTACGAAGATCATCGAGACATACATTTTTACCAATTGTATATATCCAGTTCACAACGTTCTTCTGGGTGTTCATCTGTTCAATATGTGTGTACACTCTCAAGAATGTCTCCTGCACGATATCATCCCGATCCTGCGGATCTCGAAAATACCGTGAAGCTAATCTCCAGACCATCGATTGATACGTGAGCATAAGTGAAGTAAACGTTGGTTTGGCTGCAAATAAGGTGCCTTTCGTTGGCTTCTCTACCGGGTTCATAATGGTTCCTCCACAGATGTAATTTAAACCCCTGGTGTTTTCTATCTAAATTAAATTTACATTTCAAATCAGCTGCATGATCAGACCTTTGATTTTCTGAACTTCATGATCGCATTATAGTACGTACCCTCCTGCTTTCTTGTAAACTCACCCTGCATGCGATTCATTATCCGGTGAATAATTCTCTCACCAAGTCCTGTACTTTCCTGAGAATTCTCAGGAACTTTAATCCTATTGGTCATTCGGATATCAAACATTTCCGGATCGGATTCAAAAGTGATGCAGATTTCATGCTTCCTTTCCGCATACTTCAACACATTGGACAAAATGTTATCGAACACTCGCCCCAACTCCTCCAGATTCACCATAATATATACCTGCGGCAGTTCCCCAACAATGCGAACTTCAAAATGCTCCTGTCGCAGGACCGCAATCTGATCCGATATCAGATCATAAATGGCGTCTTGTACAGCAATGCTCTCAAGATCCGTCTCTTGTTCTTTATGCAGCAGGAAGTAATCAAACAAATTATCGGACAGCTTTTTGAGCTGAATCGCTTTGCTGTATGCATTGGAAATGTAATGACTGTGTTCTCCCTCTTCTTTCTTGGCGAACTCTAGATACATAATCAAGGAAGTCAGCGGAGTCCGCATATCATGAGACATTTCAGTCACAAGACTGCGGCTTTCCACCTGTAATGTTTCGATCGCATCCAACTTGTCCAGAAAAGCTTTACGAAGTTCCTCGATGCTCTCAGCGATCATCGCTAGTTCATCGTGACCTCGAATCGTCATCTCATACTCCAGCTCCCCGCCTTCAAGGATGTGAATTTCCTCATGAATCGTTCTCAAATAAGCGAGATTTCGACGAATGCCCAGCAGGACAATAGATAGAAAAAAAATTGTGGCGCTCAGCAGCTCCAGGGTAAAAACGATATCGTAATATCGGGATGAGAAAAAACCGTCAACGGTTACTCTCCCCTCTCCGTCACTGAACATAACGGGATAGGAGTGTTTCTGAGCATATCGTGTTTCAGGCTCTACACCGTAGGCCGCCTCATCTTCAGCCGAGTAATTGGAATCATACTGGAGTACTTTGTCTTTGAAAATGGTGAGCATAATGTAATTTTCTTTTTTCACCCATTCCCCAAATGCCTTCCGATCCGTTGACGATAGATGATTCGCCGCTGCGTACTGCCTGAATTTTGCAATGGATTTGGCTGTCTCACTCTCATAGTAAGCTTCCGAGTTCATATATCTGTCTATTAAATCATTGCTGATTTTCTGCATCGTTACAAACAGCAGACCACTAACGGCAGCAGCGATCAAAATCAGCAAAGCCAGTTTCTTACTGAGCGTAAATTTACGGTGTGCCAAAACGGTAACCTCTCCCCCATTCCGTAAGGATATAGACCGGATGTGCCGGATCATCTTCAATTTTGGCACGTAATTTGCGAATATGCACCATGACCGTATTGTTCGAACAATAGAAATACGGCTGTTCCCAGACGCTTTCATAAATATTTTGAGCAGAAAATATTTTGCTTCGTTTATTCATTAATAGTTTCAGGATGCGATACTCCAGATCTGACAGTTTGAGCTGCTGTCCTTCTTTCCAGACATCATTAAAATGCTCATTTACTTTTAACCTGCCTCCAACAAGAAAGGTATCCCCACTCTCTTTTTTCTCCTTATATATCTTGTATCTTCGCAATTGAGCAATAACTCTGGCATGAAGCTCTTCTTCGGAAAATGGTTTTGTCATGTAATCATCCCCGCCTGCCAGAAGTCCTTCCGTTTTATCCAAGGTACTCGATTTAGCAGTTAAGAACAGGATCGGAACGTTGGAATACGTACGAATCTGTTCACATGTTTCAACCCCCGACATCCCCGGCATCATGATATCCAGAAGGACCAAATCCAGTTCATCATCCACAAGCTCCAGCGCACGCTGCCCGTCTTTGGCCCTCAACACCTCATAACCTGCCCTTGTAAGGGATTCCTGCAGCAGATCGCCAATATCCTGGTCATCCTCTACCACTAATATTCGATGGGTCATACCCTTCTCACCTCATGATTCCTGATGTATTTACGTGTCCTCACTATATATCGTCCATGGGAAACACTTACGTAATAAGATAAAACACAATTCTTAACCATTTATGAAAGCAAGCTCACTTCACAAAGCTGTCACAACTCCAAAAAAAGAAACGAACATTCAGAAACTGTTAAGAATCGATCACTATAGTTATCCAAAGTGAAGACGAAATCTATGCATCATGATCGCGCTTGATGGAGAGGCACCTCACCTATTAACGGAAGGAGAAGTATTTATGAATGGAGAAAAGCAAAACACGGCACAACCCATGCGTCTGCAGGAACGAGTCCATTTCCTGGACATTGTACGTGGATTCGCCATGCTGGGCATCATTATTGTGAATTATTTTCTAATCGTGGATACTGTAAAAGGATTTGATAGATCTTCAGACGACCTGGTACATAACCTGGTATCTGCGTTTGCGGAGGGAAAGTTTATCACGTTATTTTCTTTTTTATTTGGTGTAGGATTTATGATTTTTATGAACCGGGCCGAGCAGCGAGTTGATCAACCCCGGAAACTGTTTGCACGCAGATTATTGATTCTATTTGGCTTTGGTGTGCTGCACATCACTTTTATCTGGGTTGGAGATATCTTGACTTTTTACGCTTTAGCCGGCTTTTTACTCTTTGCCTTTTATTCGCGCACACCGCAAACGCTGCTGCGCTGGATTATCGCACTCATTTTGATCCAGTTTCTCGCGCCGGTTTGGATGATGATCTTTAATGCTCTAAACTCATCTTCGCCGGGTGCACCACCTTATATCGATTTCACCTTGTCCAGTCACACGAGCTTAACTTATTTCGAGTCCATTGCAGCAAGATGGGCAGACATGCGGATGATGGCGGCGACTTCGTTTTCTACGGTATATTCCATGTTCCTGATGTTTTTAATCGGTATGTATTTTGTTAAAATGGACTTTTTCAACAACATGGAAGCCAAGTCGTCGACTTGGAAACGGATCTGGTTCATCAGTATGGCGGCCTTTACGTTAACCCAGATCAGTGCACTGCTGTATACTCTGATTCCTGCTGACAATACATTTTGGATGGAGCTGTTTATGATCTTGGGACAGCAGGGTAATTTGACCGGCAGCATGTTCTATATGAGCAGTCTTGCCATGTTGTTTTTGTATATCCCTGCGCTTCGAGGTGCTTTAATGATATTTACCAAAGTCGGACGTATGTCGCTGACCTGTTATCTGCTGCATTCTATCATCGGAATTGTGCTGCTGCTTCGCTATGGAGCCGGCCTGGCAGACTCTATAAAACCTGTCGGCACACTTATGCTGAGTTTTGCTGTGTATGCTGCGCTCATGATCATCGCCTCGCTGTGGCTGAGTCGTTTCAGAATAGGTCCTATGGAATGGATATGGCGTAAACTCACATATGGCAATCTTAAAGATTCATCTAAAACAGGACGACCTAAACTTGTCCAGTCAACCGACAGCGGTAGACAGCAGTAAGTTATATAGATCTAATGCGTAGATGAAGACACGAATACCCATTCCGGTGCTTAGCGGTGATCTTGGAGCAGATAAGAGGGCACTGCTAAACCATGTACTTCATAACTGTACGAACAGATTTTATCTGTACTTATTTGTGACTTACTTGTGCTTAAAGACAAACCTGCCTCTTCGGAGGCTTTTCTTTTTCAAAAGCTCATCCGAACATGTTGGACACCGTGACCGTCACCGTCACCACGCGTAAGCTGTAAGCCGCAAACGACATCTTGAAACAGCAGGCAATTAGGATCAGATATAATTCGCTTGCTGAAGAAGGACTCAAATCCGTCATTAAAACGAGGTATTTCGATTTGTTATTTTCTATTGTGAATTTTTCATATATTGAAATATTAAAACATTAAACAGTGTTAAACAATAAAGTTACAAAAAAAACTGCCAACAAGGCAGTTTTCAGCAGCATTTTATATCATGGATTGGTTTAAACACTTGATCGTCTTATTTAAAGTCTTCGTTGTTAGGTTGTTACGCTTATATTCATTCAAATCAAATGCGGCCGGTCCAGTCTGCCCGCGCGATTTCCTGCCAGCGTGCACGAATAGCATCATACTGCTCTTGTGCAAGCGGTCCTTTCGCAACCAGATCGGCATTCTGCTGCCAGCGGTCCGGCTTGGCAGTTCCCACAATAGCAGTATGCACACCCTCGGTACTCAGAGTAAACCGCAGTGCGATTTCCACCACTCGCTGAGCATCATCACTCAGAAATTCATATTTAAGCTCATTTAACCGTTTCCAATAATGGTAGGCATAATCCTCTTCCGTCAGCGTATCATACATCCATGCCACGTTAGCAATCGGTCTTTTCGCGATAATGCCCATATTTCTTTTACGCGCCTCAGGCAGCGTTAGTTCAATCGCTTCCTGATCCGCAATATTAACGGATGTCTCCAAACTGTCAAATGCATCTGTCCGAATGGCATATAACGCATCTGTCGAATCCCCGCTGTACCCGATAAAACGTGTTTTGCCTGCCTCTTTCGCCCGCTGCAGCACCTCGATTACGTCGCCCTGCCGAAGCACTTCTTCCGAACAGCTGTGCAGATGCACGACATCCACATAATCCGTTTTTAAACGTTTAAGACTGCGATCTATCGTTTGTTCAAGCACTTTCGCATCCCAATCAGGTCCGTCTACACCGGCTGCATGTCCACATTTGGTAAAAAGAACGTAGTCATCCCGGCGATGGGACAACACCTTACCGATCTTTTCCTCACTGTCCCCATAACATTCAGCCGTATCAATCATATTGAGACCAGCATCCAATGCACGGTTAAGCAGTACTTCCACGTCTTTTATGGATGCATCTCTAATCTCCGAGCCGCCAAAACCCAGTGTACTGACTTTCATTCCGGTGTTTCCGTAATTACGAAGTTCCATCATGATTTTCCTCCATATCAGGTTTAGTAGGTAGTAGATAAAATGAACGACACGATCATTATGCGGGTGATCGCCAGCATGTATAAGACTTTACATGTGCACAAAATCGTATATTATTACCCGTTAGAGTATAAAACAACACAATTTCTTTCCATTTTTCAAAAGATACGTCTGCCCGTCACTAGAAACCGTAAATGGACATGCCGCCATCCACCAGCAAAGTCTGTCCTGTAATATAACCAGCCGCCTCCGAAGCGAGAAAAACCACAGGTCCAACGACTTCCGGCAGCTCACCTACACGTCCAAGCGGTGTACGGCTGACAATCTCCTGCAAATACTGCGGATCATCAAGCAGCTTCTCGGTCAGCGGCGTCCGGAAATACCACGGTCCAACCGAGTTCACTCGAATACCATATTTCCCCCACTCCAGTGCAAGTACCTTGGTCATGTGAATTAAAGCCGCTTTGGTTGAGCCGTATACAACACCCGTTCGCAGCGCTGTATGCCCACCTACCGAAGATATGTTAATGATCTTACCATCTCCATACTCCTTCATATGCCGCCCTGCCAGTTGTGAAGCGAAAAAGGCAGATTTAAGATTCGTCTGCATTATCGTTTCCCATTGTTCATCCGTCACTTCCAGCGCAGGAGTCCGGATGTTCATGCCCGCATTGTTTACGAGAATATGAATTCGTCCCATTTCGGAAATTGACTTTTGAAAAACCTCTTCGAGCTGCTCTGTTGAAGTTACATCAGCGCAGAGCGCCAAAGCCTTACGTCCTGTCTGGTTATGAATATACGCTGCGGTCTCTTCGATCTCCTTCATCGTGCGGGATACAAGCACGACATTACTGCCCGACTCCGCAAGCCCGATGGCAAGAGCTTTGCCAATCCCTCTGCCAGCGCCTGTAACCAGTGCGGTCTGCCCATCGAGATGAAATGCTGGTCCAGTCATGTTACACCTTCCTTTTCATCTATTGCGTTAATTTTCTTTTGTGAGGCATCAGGTTACAAAATACTGGCTGGGATTGCCCAGTTCCGGGTGGAATTTTTCCCGAAAACGCCCTCCCGTATAATCCCCAATAATTTTACGCCAGAATGCCTGCGCAATTACATTGTTGCGAACCTGCGTTACTTTCCAGCGCCCAGGAAAACGTCTGAACAGCTCGTACGCTGCCTGGGTTCCCACCCCGCTGCGCCTGTATTTTTGCATGACAAAAAACTCGGTTAAATAGTAGTCATTATCTTTACTCGCCGGGTCTAACTTTTCTACAAGCGCAAAACCTGCAGGTGCTCCATCACTCGTAATTAAAAAAGGAAATTTGCGGCCTTTTTCTGTCCAGAATGCATCCAGACCCGGATATTCCGGGAAAATACCATCCTGATCTACATCAATATTCAGATATTTTGTGAAATCGTAGAGATAAAACTGCATAAGATGCCGAATCACCTGACTGCGTTCGCGAAGAACGAGTTCAATCTGCATATTCACAGCGTCCGCCTCCTCTGGTCTGTATGTATAACATTGTATAACCACTGTAAAGCTTTATAAGATGAAGAGCAACAGCATGACATTTCCGAATCCATACCGATTTTTTTACTGAAGGTCCATTCAGTCTCTTTCGGCAGAATGAAACAAGATGATTGCATGTAAAATATGGTACACTAAAGATGATTTTATAAAATAATGCTTACATGGAGGTGCCGAACTTGACCAACGTGCAAAAAGAGATTGACCGACGCAAACTGGATGAAAAGCTGCCTTCTATGCCATGGTTTGTTCAGCAATTCATTGACTATAAACTGCCTGACCTCTCTCCGTCCACACTGCTTGAGTATTTGAGAGATTATGATACATTTTTCAGCTGGCTGCGAGCAGAAGGCTTGTCTCAGGCTGAGTCGAATAAAGAGGTACAATTAATCGAGCTGGAAGTGCTCCGTATGGATTCAGTTACGGCCTATCGGCTGTTCCTGACCACAAGACGCGAAGGGACCAATTCAAGAATTACAGTTTCGCGCAAGCTTTCCTCTCTACGGTCGTTATTTCATTATTTAAGCCAAATCGCTGAAGATGATAACTTCTATCCATTACTTAAACGTAATATTATGGCCAAAATCGAAATTAAGCGAACTCATAAACCGAAGGATACCGCCGCGAAGCTCAAAGGAAAAATTTTGGAGGAAAATGAACTGCTCGAATTTATCGGTTACATTCTCGAAGGTTACGCCATCGATATGCAAAAGAACAAGCAGGCTCTTTATTCCCATGAACTGAACAAAGAACGGGATGCTTGTATTGCCAGCCTGATTCTCAACTCAGGTCTGCGGGTATCGGAGGTTGTTAACCTGAACGTAGATGACCTCGATCTGGGTAACAAGATGCTCTATGTTTACCGTAAAGGTAACAACGATGAGTCGTTCAAAACACCCGTATATTTCAGAGAACAAGCCAAAGACGAATTGGCAGTTTATATGGACCTGCGTCAATCGCGTTATCGCACCCCCAAACGGGAAAAAGCTCTCTTTATCGCACTTCGTAACGGTGAATCCGAAGGCAGTCGAATGACCAAACGTGCCATTCAGGCCATGATTATGAAATATGCCAAATGTTTTGGCAAGCCGTATCTGACCGTACACAAATTACGCCATTCGTTCGCCACCGACTATTATTTGCAAAATGATATCTACAAAACGAAAGAGCAGCTGGGTCATGCTTCTACTGAAACGACTGAAATTTACGCGCATCTGACCGACAAAACGATGTCCGAGGCCATTGAACGCCGCGTAGAAGACAACGCATAAATATACAGCAAGACGTAAAAGCCCTCAAATAGCAAAGATTATATTCTCAAATATTTCGATACACCACAGCAGGCTGTGCAAGAATGGTTCAATGGCCTGCTGATACGTGTATATACAGCTTTATATCATTCAGATTACCTGCTATTTCTTTGGCACTTCATGTGTTGAAATTTTTGGTTTACATAATATTAATTACGTTAAGATTATTAGATTGACTGCTTCTCACTCAACAGCAAGCGTCTGCTGCGATCTTGATTTACTTCTGTCTGCTAATGAGTCTGCAGTTTTTAATCCAGTTCCAGCACAGCCTCTATGATGGCTTCATGCTCACTGGACAGGAATTTAGCCACCGCCGCCGTCTCCCGGATATTATTTTCCTGCTCACCACGAATGCCTCTGTCTTCGCCAAGTTTTTCTTTGGTTTGTTCCAGTAACTCTGGCAGCCAAAACACGATGCCCGCAACATGCTGAAGCTGGCCAGCCAGAGGGAGATCGCCCGCTTCTCTTACCATCACTAATTTGGGATAAGGCGCATCCTTGAAACCTTCAATCACAATCCAGTCATAATCCGTGAACTGGCTGAGCATATCTTCAAGTCCTGTGCTTTGCTGCTTAATGATCGCTGTCCTTTTATGAGACATAACCGCAACAGCAGCTGCCCCTGCTCGGCCGAACTGATAAGAGTCCGTGCCTTCTTGATCCATCTCAAAATGATCGTGTCCATCATGTTTAATGGCAGCAACTTTAAAACCTTTAGCGGAAAGTCCGGTGATCAAAGCAGCTGTCATCGTTGTTTTGCCTGTATTTTTATATCCTACAACCTGAATGATCCGAGGTCTTGCGGCAGTTGTTTTATCCATATGTCCGTCTACCTGGATTGTCCCGCGGGAAGTTTGAGAATCGTGACCTGTTCGCCTGCTGCAATGCCCTTTTTCTCAGGCGGAATAACAATCAGACAATCACTATCTTTGATCGTAATCATGACACTCGACTCATCTACACGAGAAGCGGCAGGCACCGCGTATACTCTTCCATCACGTATAATCGTACGTCCACGTACAAAACGTGTGAAATTGTTCACTTTGGCGTAACCATCCTCCAAAATCACATTCCACTCTTCCAGATAAGGGTTGGAATCCGCCTGCATCGCCCGGAGCGCCGGACGAACAAAAAGATTAAAACCAACAAAACATGCTCCGGGATTGCCTGACAAAGCAAACAGCAGCTTATCCTTATATACAGCAGCTGTCGTTACACTCCCCGGTCGCATCGTAACTTTGTTAAACAGCAGCTGCATCTGTTCCTCCAGCACAAGTTCACCCATAATATCATAATCGCCAACAGACACACCGCCCGTTGTTACAACGATATCGTTGTCCCGGATCGCTTCCTCCAGCTTCGCCCTTGCTGTATTTACATCGTCTGCAATCGCTCCGTACATCACCGGCTCTCCTCCGGCTTCAATAACCAAAGAACGCAGCATATAGCTGTTGCTGTTGCGAATCCGACCAGGCTGCAGCGGCTCATGAACCTCAAGCAGTTCGGTTCCTGTAGCGAAAATAGCCACCTTGGGCCGTTCAAACACCGGCACATCCGCCACACCAAACGTCGCGAGCACGGACTGTTCACCTGCTCCAATCACTGTACCTGCTTCGAGAAGCTGCTGGCCCTCCTGCACTTCAAGGCCAATCGGAGTAATATTAGCTCCTGCCTGGATCTGACGTTTCAATGCAATCCAGTGGTCCCCTTGTTCCTGTTTGCTTTCGGTCATTTCCATCATAACAACGGCATCTGCACCATCCGGCACTTGAGCCCCTGTCATGATTCTTGCGGCCGTTCCAGGTGTAATTGTATGTTCTGGTGTATATCCGCACGGAATGTCATCAATAACCCGAAACCATACTTGATGATCACTTGAAGCCTCAGCCGTATCTGAACTTTGAATCGCAAAACCATCCATGCCCGATCTGCGGAAAAAAGGATATGCATGCGGTGCTGCAATCGGTGCTGCAAGTGTGCGTCCATGTGCACTTGCAAGAGGCACATATTCGATCCGGCCTACAGCTGCCCTGGCAGCAATTTTGGCTTGTGCCTCGGGCACTTGTACAGCGGTACGATGAAATTTTGCGGTAGTCATATCATATGAATGGGAATTATGTTTCACAGCAGCATTCCTCCAGAAGTCTTTTTCTCATTTAAGAAAGTGTAGCCCGAATATGAGCAGATGACAAGTCGATTGCTCACTGAATTGCAGCCAAAAAACTGCATGTGTATCTGAACAAATGGATTTTTGACGCACCCCCTACTGTCAGAATCGCGCCATTTTATCATACCTCCGATCATCATTACCACGGACAGCAGTCAACATGAAATGACATGCAGATGCGCATAATAGCATTCGATAACGGGAGGTGGCAACTATGAATAATCATTGTGAATTATGCGGCAGAGAGCCCGTTGAAACAACAGTTCATCATCTGACTCCAAAGGAAATGGGCGGTAACTTCATGCCTACTGCCAACCTATGTATTGCCTGCCACAAGCAGATTCACTCGTTATATACCAATCGGGATTTGATTAC
The DNA here is from genome assembly GCF_040702995.1 of Paenibacillus sp. AN1007. Lineage (NCBI taxonomy): Bacteria > Bacillati > Bacillota > Bacilli > Caryophanales > Paenibacillaceae > Paenibacillus > Paenibacillus sp. AN1007. The sequence goes on along the minus strand of NZ_CP159992.1, from coordinate 2,134,912 downwards.
GCTCGGTCTTACCGATCTTCAATCCCTGCGAACCGATGAACGCATCATTCCTTATCTGCGCTGGATACGCAAGCAGCCTGCTTCGACAATTCCTCGTGTACGCAAGTCGCACCATGTCCGTAAAACCTAAAAAAACAGCAGTAGGAAGTCTGCTGCCGAAATCGACAGTTCCACCCTGCTGCTGTTTTTTGGTCTTCCTATCATCTTTCACAACATTCGTCAGCAATCTGTCTATCTTCGCCTCATAATCCTGCCGCCGCCGACACGTGTCTTTGGTTTTTTATAGGATTTTTTCGGTGAATCAAACAACCCGCCGAAGCCGCCGCTGCTTTTGTTGCGATCAATGCTTCCTCTGCTCTGTTCCTTATTGCGGTTAAACAACCCGCCGCCAGAACCAACACTTGTATCCTTGTCGCTGCCGCGACGTGTAATCGAGCCTTTGCGCTCCACGGTAAGAGGCGGAGCCAATTTTTTATCATTATTGGTTGGGGCTCGGTAAGATCCAGCCTTTGGTTTGTACGTATCCCGTTCCGTATATCCCCGGTAGTTCCCTGATCCTCGCCCACCGAAAGTATCAAACAAATTACCAATTAAGGTTGCTGTCAGATACCCCTGCAGGAAGGAAGAGCTGTAGTTTTGACGTACATATTCCTTGGAATCTACTTCAACCAGCGTATCTTCTGGTTTCTTGGGGTCCTGCTGTAGATGATAATACTGATCCTGGTACACCAGGAACATGCGTTCCGTACTTTCCGCGGAAATCTGATCCGGTTTTCGTTGATCGGACAGCTCCTTTGCCACTTCTGGAACAGTACGGTCTGCAGCCCGATAAACGTAAGAGGTAGACTGACCACTGCCGCTTACCGATTCAAGCGGATATGTATCCTGAACCGAAGGGGCTGCACCGCACGCAGACAACAGAGACATCACAAGGCTGAGGACCAGCATTAATTTTAATCCATGTGCCAAGCGTTTTTTCATTGGAACCTCTCCTAGTTCGAACGAATCACTTTGATATCCGCAGGAAGAATGGACTCACCCTCATACAGGTTAAACCTTCTGTCTTGCCATTCCACACGAAGAAGTTTGTTATCATCCGATTGATACTGCCATACCAGCTGCTCGCCAGCCTGACCATAAGGTGTTCTGCCCACCGTCTGAACCATACCACCATACTCTTCCTCCAAATGATACACATGGTCATCCAGTTCCAGAATCGTTGGCACTTCGTCGGGGGCATCAAGTCTTCCGTCTATAGGTGTATATAAGGCATACCGAGTGATTTCACGCTCCTCCACGTGTAAATATCGGAATGCACTTCCATCCTGCAGCGTTAATACGACAGCATTACGAGCACGATTCTGTACTCTGCCTATAACTTCGTAGGTGACCAGTGAAACTTCGCAAATATCGCCAGGTGCAAGCTGCAGCATTGTTTTTTCCGCCTTAGGCGGCTCCGGCTTTGTTAGTATTCCTTTAATACGTTTCCATACACTCATGCAAATTACCCCTGTTCCTTATCTTATGGCTTACAGGCAAGCTGCAATAATCAATGCGCCTACAATATGCAGTGCCCCGGAAAACAATCCATATCCTGTCTTGCCCTGCTGTATTCCTGTATCCAGATCCAGAGCAGCCCATTTGCGAATGATAAAGTGAACAACACTTTCCAGGATCAACAAAAGAACAAAAGATACAACGGAAACAAGCAGCGCTTCTCCAAGATGACCAGCCGTCGAAATTGAAGTTGCAAGCACGTAACCCTGTGCAAATAATTTCATGACCATCCGGGTGGTTACCGCCATATTACCAGCCTTGACTTCAGCAAAATCCTTATATTTTGTAAAAAGCGAATCCACATACATCAATACAAACAGCAAAACCGAACCTGAAACAGTCCAGACCAGCATCGCCAAAATGTTCAAATCCATTTACACAGCCTCCACTTATCAACATGATCCGCATTTAAAAGCGAAGGAGAAACACTGTTCTCCTCCGCTGTTTAACCCTGCTGAACGCCAAGGTGTTAGTTTTTATTTTCGTACTGTTTCATCAGTGCAGCAAGTTCGTCCTCGACAGCAGCATCCTTGCCAAGCTTCTCGAACTCTTCATCCAGCGATTTGCCTTTGGAAGACATTTCGTTGCTTGCTTCAGCCTGAGCTTCCATCTGCATCATTTTCTCTTCCATACGTTTCATGCCGGCACTTGCGGTATCAGAGCTGAATCCATTCAGCGCTTTGTTGATTTCCGTTTGAGCTTTGGCTGCATTGTAACGAGCGACCAATGTCTCACGTTTATTCTTCATCTGAGTCAACTGCTTACGCATCTCATCGAGTTTACCGCGAAGATTGTCTGCGGAAGCTTTGTTTTGGTCATAGCTGGCTTTGTATTCAAGCATTTTCTCTTCAGCAGCTTTTTCTCTTCCAGCGCGCGGCGGGCAAGATCCATGTTCTGTGCACGAGCTGCCGTGTGAGCCTGCTCTTCACGTTTCTTGACAAGCGCTTCCTGTTCCTCGAACAATTGCTTGAACTTCTTCTCAATGGCAATCTGAGCAGCTACGGCTTTCTCTGCATCTTCCAGATCTTCCTGCATGTCACGGATATATTGATCCGTCATTTTGATCGGGTCTTCGGCTTTGTCGATAATAGCGTTGATGTTGGACATTGTAAGGTCACGTAATCTTTTGAAAATGGACATTAGGTTATTCCTCCCAGTGGATATTACATTGTATATAAAGATACATACGCAGTAATCTGCAACTCGTTTCAATTTTGCGAAAAAAAATTAAAACGGATCTGCATCTTAGTATAAGGAGGATGATACGGAATCATGCTGCATATCAGATGTGCATCCATTAAATGATATTAATGATTGGATTCTTGTTTTTTATTCAGATGTTCATCCACAAGTCTCTCCGCCGTCTGAACAATTTCGTCGATCTGCAAGCGCGTAATGCTGTCAAAGTGGATACCCATAATTACGGTTACCGTAACTTTCAATTGCAGAGCCGCTTTGCGGGCAAGCCGCTCACATAATTCCTGTTCTTTATGTCCCGGGATATGCACCGTTGTACCGCTTACCCGTTCATGGTCGACATAGAACGTAGCTACAGCCCCGATATGAGCTTTCCCCCCTGTAACGAGAAATACCTTGTCCTGCCCTGCCTCAAAAACCTCTAAACGAATGGATTTCAAATCATATGTACTCATCGTCTCTCCACCTAGCCTTCTCTTTATATGATATATGGTGGAATTATGACTTTCATAACCTGATCTACACAATGAAACTTCTCACATTCGCATAAATGGTTCTCGTGAAGGGCATACCATAAAGAACGAAATTTCTGAAAAAAGGAGGCCGTCCAATGTTTAAACGCCTCGTTATGCCAGCACTCGTTATGGTTATATGTTTTGGGGTTTACCTGGTTCCTCCCGCGGCTGCTTCAGCAAATCACATACCTAATCTGCCCGAGCTTGATCCACCTGCATCCAGCGCCAATGATCGAGAAGAACAGCTGACTTTAGGTCAACTGCGTCAGAAATATGCGGATACTTTCAAGACAAATGGCCCGTCGACCAAACAGGTTGCACTGACTTTTGATGATGTACCCGACCCGAGGTTTACGCCGCAGGTACTGGATGTCTTGAAAAAATATAAGGTTCGCGCAACCTTTTTTGTGGTAGGCAGTCGGGCGGAAAAACATCCAAATCTGGTGAAACGTATGGTGAAAGAAGGACATATTGTTGGCAATCACAGCTACAACCATCCCGAATTCAGCAAGTTATCGATGACTGCTTTTCGCAGACAGATTCTACATACCGGGGATATCATTCAGCGACTGACGGGCTACACACCCAAATTGATTCGCCCACCTTATGGAGATATTAACGAGGAACAGCTGCGCTGGGCCGCCAAGCAGCACTACAGCATTATCAACTGGAATGTGGATTCGTTGGATTGGAAAGGGCTGTCCAAGGAACAAGTGAAACATAATATTCTGTCAGCGGTTAAACCCGGCTCCATCGTACTGCAGCATGCAGGCGGAGGTACAGGCTCTAATCTCCAAGGTACAGTGGAGGCCCTGCCAGATGTCATTGAGGAATTGCGACATCGAGGTTATGAACTGGTCACGCTGGACGAGATGCTGCAGCTGCCTAAGGAAAAACAATAAGACACCCGGCAGCCTTAAAGCTGATTGTATAGATAAAAATACAGGGTGTTCCTATCGGTAACCATGAATCTTACTCATTCATGACAACAACCAAAGAACACCCTCTATATGTTAGCGTATCATTTTTCTCTGAATCCCATCAAAGAATCTAGGGAGTTAAGTCAATTTTACTTTTTATTTTAAAATGTAAAGCTCAATATCCTGAAAACCAAATGAACTTACGAACTGTTTGCTTCCCGGAATAAAAATGTCGATGCGGTTGCCTTTGATGGCACTCCCTGCATCCAGAGCAGTAGCAACGAAAGCCTGTTTAGGCAGTCCCGGGTGCGTATGCCCCGTCACGAGAACTTTGGTTCCAAAAGGAATCACCTTCGGATCTACTGCAATCGTGCCCAGTTCCAGCGGGTTGCCAAAATAATCAACTGCTCCCCAGCCCCCGTTCTCGGAAGCATCTGCGGAATATGCTGTAGCTTTCACGTTTAAGGTCTTACTATAGTCAAATGTTTTACCCCAGGCTTGGACAACTTTAGTATCCGCGCTTACATCCAGACTCGCTGCTGTAACCGGTTTTTCCTCTGACTTCATCTGAACCGGGGCTGCTTGCGCTTTATTTTCCTGACCTGGAATTGTAATTTTCAGACCACCATAGATGTTATACGGTGAAATGTCTTTATTGGCTTTAATTAATGTGTCCATGGCAATACCATACTGTTTGGATAGGGTGAAGAACGTATCCCCCTCTTTAGCTGTATGAATCGATTCCGCGTGAACCGGAACGGTTTGAATCAACAGTACGGATGTCAGTAATGCAATGGCTGTCTTGGCTATACGTTTTTTGTGAAACATGGTCTTCCTCCTCATTATGCCTGCGAAGTTAGTTGTCGGATTCGGATGGAGGAATCCACCCTATAGGCTGTAAATCACATGCTGAAGCATTATGTACCCTAATTCACCCCTAGCGGCGCGCCGTTCTTATGAACTGACACGTCTGCACTGTTACATCCCCCACACTTCCACTTCGGAAGTTTCGGCAGCATTCAATATATCACAATTTTGTAACCCTAAGCTGTAGTAAATGTTACCAATTAGCGACCGATCTTCTTTGGTCCTCCGGGATTTGTAAGATAACTCCAGAATTTCACATCCTTTAATCAGTCCGTTTATCTCTTACATGGGTAACAGAAACGTTACTTATTTTGTTTTGAAGCCCTGATTTCATTCCTTCTTATGTGAAATGCAAAAAAGCAGCGTTAGCGGACCTCTGCCGTTAACGCTGCTTTTGCTATAAATCCACTCCAGGAAGCGGGATGATTTAGAGTACTTTTGCGAGAAAATCACGTGTACGCGAATGTTTCGGTGCACCGAAAACTTCATCAGGCGTACCTTCTTCAACGATAACCCCGCCATCCATAAACAGGATCCGGTCACCAACCTCACGCGCAAAACCCATCTCATGGGTAACGATGACCATGGTCATGCCGCCCTCGGCAAGACGTTTCATAACTTCCAGTACTTCTCCAACCATCTCCGGGTCCAGTGCAGATGTGGGCTCATCAAACAGCATAACATGCGGCTGCATCGCCAGGGCTCTTGCAATTGCGATCCGCTGCTTCTGTCCACCAGACAGCTGATTAGGATATACATCTTTTTTATCAGCCAAACCAACCGTTTTCAGAAGATCATCGGCAATTTTGTTTGCTTCAACTGCAGATTGCTTCTTTACCTTGATTGGCGCAATCGTAATGTTTTGCTGCACCGTTTTGTGCGGAAACAGATTGAAATGCTGAAATACCATGCCCATTTTTTCTCGCGTAGCATTAATATTGTGCTTGGGATCGGTAATTGAAACACCTTCAAAATTAATTTGTCCCGATGTCGGCTGCTCCAGAAGGTTCAGACAGCGCAGGAATGTACTTTTACCCGAACCCGAAGGACCAATCACTACGACGACCTCACCTTTACCGATGGATACGTCGATGCCTTTCAGCACATCATTTTTGCCATATGATTTGTATAATTGTCTAACGTCTATCACTTGCACCCAACTTCCTTTCCAATCGACCCAGCAGCTTGGACAAAATGAATGTCATGACGAAGTAGATCGCTGCCGCAATAAGGAATGGATTCATTCCTTGGTACGTAATGTTTTTAACTACACTTGCCTGATACATAATATCCACCATACCGATGACGGAGATAATGGATGACTCTTTAATGATGGTCACGAACTCGTTACCGATTGCCGGAAGTACGGCTTTGAAAGCCTGCGGCAAAATGATATAACGCATCGCATCACCTCTGCCCATACCGAGTGAACGAGCAGCCTCCAATTGACCACGATCCACGCCTTGAATCCCTGCACGGAAAATCTCGGCCAGGTACGCACCACTGTTGATGGAGAGTGTCATAATCCCCGCCTGCAGTGCGGAGAAGTTGATGCCAAAGGTCAAGGACACCCCATAGTAGATAATCATGAGCTGAACCAGCATTGGCGTGCCTCGAATGACTTCTACGTAAGCTGTACCAATCCAGCGCAGAACGGCCAGATTATGAAGACGGAACAGGCAGATAATCAAACCGATGATTACCCCGAACAGGACACCGAGAGCCGATAACAGCAGCGTATATCCCACACCTGTTGCATAGAAGCTTTTATACTGCCAGAATACTTCAAAAATATTTTGTGATTTGTTCACTTTATCCGCCATCAGGAGACTCGCATCCGTTACCATCTGGTTGATTTTATCTTCGCTTTTCAGACGCTCCAGCGTTTGATTCACTGCGGTCAGCAGCTCTGTATTGCCTTTGCGAATCCCGATTGCCGCTTCAACCTGCTCTTCATCCGGAACTGCGGCTGCCAAACCGATAATATCATCCAGATAACCAGCAGCCACCGTATCCTCGACAATCGCCGCATCGACACGTTTCGTTTGAAGCTGCAGCACGATATCGGAGATTTTATCCAGAGAAGTGAGCTTCGCGCCTGGAATTTTCTGTCCAATCGATTCCTGAATGGAGCCTTTTTGTACACCGATTTTGGTATTCTCCAAAGACTTCATGTCCGGAAATTTGTCTTTGTCCACATTGCGGATCATAATGACTTGTTTGGATTTGTAGTACGGCTCAGAAAAATCAATACTTTTCTTCCGCTCATCTGTCGGTGTCATGCCTGAGATGACCAAATCTACGCGACCGCTCTGCAGCGCAGGCAGCAAACCGTCAAATCCCATATCTTCAATAACGAGTTCGGCGCCGAGATCTGCCGCAATTTCTTTCGCGATCGCAATATCAAATCCGACGATCTCATCCTTACCGTCAATGACTTTGTGGAATTCGTATGGTGCAAAATCGGCACTCGTTCCAAGCACCAGTTTTTTACCTTTTGAGCTGCTGTCTGCCGTTCCGCTCGCCAGCGCTGCAGGTGCAGCCGCCGTTAGAAAAAGAAGGAATGTTAACAGCATTACGGTGTAACGACTTATTAATTTCAACCCTGTTCTCCCCTTACAATGCTATAATTACTTTTACATATTGATTCGTCAGTCATGTTGATGACTGAGTCATTATAAAGTACAATGCATGATTATGCAATGTATTTTCAAGATTGAATTCTGACTTGTTTCTGAAAAAATACTGCAAAGATGTTATAATCAATAAATTATTTTCATTTTTGCCTAAGGAGTTTACCTATGACACCCAACAAAACACAAATATTTAACGTTATTGATCAATATGCTTCCCGTTTCAAAGATATTTCATCATATATTGGCGCTCATCCTGAACTTGGAAATGAGGAATATTTAGCATCAGCCCGTCTAAAGGAAGAATTGTCTTATCATGGATTCGAAGTAGAAGCTCCGGTTCTTGGGCTGGACACCGCTTTTATCGGTACCTATGCTTCAAGCAAGCCTGGTCCTACCATTGCTCTGTTATGTGAGTATGACGCCCTGCCAGAGATTGGCCATGCTTGTGGCCACCACTTGATCTGCATGATGAGTCTGGGTGCGGCCGTGGGACTAAAAGCAGTTGTTGAAGAAGTAGGCGGAACAATTAAAGTGTTTGGTACCCCTGCAGAAGAGACACGCGGGGCTAAAGTTCCAATGGCGGAAGCTGGATTATTCGATGACTGTGATGCCGCACTTATGGCACATCCATTCTATGCTTATGAAAAATCAGGCAGCTCCCTGGCGATTGATGCTGTACAATTCGAGTTTCATGGCAAATCGTCCCACGCAGCAGCCAGTCCGCATGAAGGTATTAACGCACTGGATGCTGTTATTCAAACGTTTAACGGCATTAATGCGTTCAGACAGCAGGTCAAGAGCACCGTTCGTATTCATGGCATTATCAACAGCGGCGGTCAAGCCGCCAACATCATCCCGGATTATGCTTCTGCACAGTTTTATGTGCGCGCAGCCAGCCGCAAGGAACTGAACGTACTGACTGAGCGTGTCATTCAGATTGCACAAGGCGCAGCACTCCAGACGGGATGCAAATTGGTAACATCCAACTATGAAACGTCTTACGATGAAATGGTTACAAATGAGACGTTCTCTGACGCGTTCAGCCAGAATTTGCTGCAGCTTGGCATCCCGCAGGAAGAAATCGTTAGCGGAAATGACCACGGCTCCATGGATATCGGCAACGTTTCCCTGAGATGTCCGTCCATTCATCCTTATATCCGTGTGGTGGATGAAGTTCATACGCTGCATTCCATTGAATTCCGTGATCTCGCGCTGCAGGAGCGTGCACTGGACGGGATGATTTTGGGGGCCAAAGCGCTTGCCGCCACAGCTTACGATGTTCTGAGCAAACCTGAACTGTTGAAAGCAATCCGTGAAGAGTTCGAAAAAGTAGTTCGTTAACCTCAAAAGCTGTCCAAGGGGTGGCAGTCACAAGTTAATTTAAAGTTAGGTTAACCGGCTTGTGCTCCAATACAAGTTTGCTGTCCTCCCTCCGTTTTAATAAAAGAAACAGCAAAGCCGCAGTGTGCACACTGCGGCTTTAGCCCGTTTATTATTCTCGCTCGAACCTGAATCACCCTTGAATTCGGCGATAAATATCCATATATTCCTCTGCCGATACATCCCAGCTGTACTCTCCGCCCATTGCGTTTTTGACGATTTTCTTCCAATGTTCAGGCTTGCGGTAGAACTCCTCTGCACGACGAATCGTATTCATCATGTCATGTGCATTAAAACTTGCAAATGAGAATCCATTTCCTTCCCCTGTAAACTCGTTGTAAGCTTGTACCGTATCATTTAATCCACCCGTTTCTCTGACGAGGGGCACACTTCCATAACGCATTGCCAGCAGTTGGCTGATCCCGCAGGGTTCAAATTTCGAAGGCATCAGGAAAATGTCACTGCCTGCATAGAAACGGCGGGACAGCCCATCGTTAAACGTGATCTGTGCTGACATTTTCAGCGGATAACGATTGGCCGCTTCCCGGAACCAATGTTCATAAGCCGCATCTCCCGTCCCGAGCAGAGCAAATTGAATATCATCATAATAGAGCAGCTCATCCAAAATCCGGCACACCAGATCCAGTCCTTTGGAGTCAACAAGCCTGGTTACCATGACCATAAGCGGTGCATCTGGACGAACTGGCAGTACCAATTCCTTTTGCAGTTCGATTTTGTTTTCTGTTTTCTTGGACAGACTGGTTCTATATTTCACAGCAATTTTGTTATCCGATGCCGGATTGTAGCTTTTGGTATCAATACCGTTCACAATGCCGCTAAATCGATCTCCCAATGAACTGAGCAGACCATCCAGGCCGTAGCCATAGTACGAAGTCTGTACCTCCTGTGCATAAGTCGGGCTAACCGTAGTCACATGATCCGAGAACACAATTCCTGATTTCAGGAAATTGACATTTCCATAGTATTCAGCGCCTTCCATTGTGAAATACCTGTCATCAAGCTCCAGAATTTCGCTGAACAGCTCATGCGGAAACACCCCTTGATACAACAAGTTATGTATGGTGAACACCGAGCGCATTTCACTATAGAAAGCATCATGAGCATAATGAGCTTTCAGCAGCAGTGGAATCATGCCTGCATGCCAGTCATGGGTGTGCAGGATGTCCGGCTTGAACTCGATCTGCGGAAGCACCTCAAGCACAGCACGGTTAAAAAAGGCAAACCGCTCGCCATCATCCATGTACCCGTAAACTCCGTCACGCCCAAAATAATATTCATTGTCTATAAAATAGACCGGAATCCCCTGATACTCCAGCATTTCTATTCCACAATAGGGTCTGCGCCAACCTAGAGGAACATCTGTGACTAGTACGGGCTTCATCGCCTCTTTGTATTCTTCAGGAATCCCTTTGTATTTCGGCAGAATCACTCGCACATCTGCCCCGTTTTTCTTCAACGCCTGGGGAAGTGCACCGATCACATCAGCAAGTCCCCCTGTTTTGATAAACGGATGTGCTTCCGCCGCTGCAAATAAAATATTCATGTGTTCGTCCCCCTTTTCGGTTTAAGCGTATTTCTCTCTTTTTTCACTGTTTTTTTATTCGATTTCACGGAAGCGCTGCCTTCAGCGATGGGCTCCGTTTTCCGACGTGTATTCTTTTTTAAAATAACGACACTCAGAGGGGGTAAATCCACTTCCAGGCTGTTTGCATGCCCGTGAAAAGGAATCTTTTCTGTAGGGATCAGCATATCATTAGTTATCCCTGAACCACCGTAATCCGAATGGTCACTGTTCAGAATTTCGGTATACATACCGGGACGCATGACGCCAATCCGGTAACGCTCCCTTTTGACTGGCTGAAAGTTAATGAGCACAAGGAGTGTATCCGCAGGTTTTTTTCCTTTGCGTACATATGAAATGACACTTTGGCCCTGATCATCCGGAGTGATCCATTCATAACCGTCAAAGGAATGATCAAGCTCCCATAAAGCTTTTTCACGGACGTACAGCTCAGACAGCTCCCGTTCAAACTTGTGCAGGCTGCGGTGACTGTCATAATCCAGCAAAAACCAATCCAGTTGATCCTCATCTTTCCATTCAATAAACTGGCCGAACTCTCCACCCATGAACAACAGCTTTTTGCCTGGGAATGTCATGAAATAACCGAGAAACGCGCGCATACCTGCAAATTTCTGCTCATAACTTCCTGGCATTTTGTTCAGAAGAGACTTTTTACCATGTACCACCTCGTCATGAGAAAGAGGAAGCACATAATTTTCAGAAAAGGAGTATACAACCGGGAATGTCAGCAAATGATGTTTGGAAGGACGTTCATGAAATTCAGATTCCATATAATCGAGCGTATCATTCATCCAGCCCATGTTCCATTTATAGTTAAAACCAAGACCACCCTTATCCACTGGCATCGTCACCATTGGCCATGCACTGGACTCTTCAGCCATCATTAAAGCATAGGGATAGTATTCAAAAATAGTTTGGTTCAACTGCTGTAAAAAAGCGACCGCTTCTTTATTTTCCAGGCCACCTTCATCGTTGGTTCGATACTGACCTGGCTGTTTTTCAAAATCAAGGCGAAGCATACTTGTCACCGCATCTACACGCAGGCCATCAAAATGGTACATTTCCATCCAGTACAGTGCATTGGAAATGAGGAACGAGCGCACCTCCGGTTTGGAATAGTCAAAACTGAGTGTGCCCCAGCCTGGTTTCTCGGCTAACATGGGATCAGCGTACTCGTACAGAGGTGTTCCATCGAACAGACGCAGGCCATGTGCATCTTTGGCAAAATGAGCAGGCACCCAATCCAGCAGTACACCTATACCCGCCTGATGCAGTGTATCCACCAGATACATGAGGTCTTTGGGCTGCCCATAACGGCTTGTTGGCGCGTAGAAACCCGTATTTTGATATCCCCATGACAGGTCGTACGGATGCTCGCTAAGGGGCATCATTTCAACATGGGTATAATTCATCTCAAGCAAATACGGAACGAGCAAATCTGCCATCTCACGGTAACTATAGAGACTGCCATCTTCCTTGCGTCTCCACGTTCCCAGATGCATTTCATAAATATGTAAAGGTTTGTTATACATCGTACGCCGTTTGCGTCTCCATGCACCGTCATTCCACTTGTAACCTTCAATGGAACTTGTGACCGATGCCGTTTGGGGGCGGACTTCAGCCTGAAATGCATAAGGGTCTGCTTTGAGGAATTCAGTCCCATCTTCCGTTAAAATGCGAAATTTGTATAAAGTACCTTCTTCAATTTCCGGAAAGAAACGACTCCAAAATCCTGATTCGGGTATCTTATATAAAGGTTCCTTTTCACCTTTCCAGCCATTACGGTCCAGAGCCAGTCCGACTTCTACGGCGTTTGGCGCCCAGACGGTAAAGCGGAACCCTTGACGGTGATCGCGAGTCTCAGGATGCGCGCCCAACATTCGATAACTGTGATGAAGATTACCTTCATGAAATAAATAAATATGCTCCGGTAAAATTTCCGGTTGTGCTAGCGGTTGAACAGCCAAGAGATCACCTTCTTTTCTCCAGAAAATAGATATAACGTTAACCATTACCCCATTCTAGCCAAGTTGAAAAGAAAAATGCGTTGTTTTAAATTTTGATGTATTTTTTCAGAATTTTTACAGTAATTATCGTTTCAGAAGCTTCGCATTCGTTTACTAATGTACTACACTGCACAAATATTTTGGGAGGGAAACGATCATGTTTAATAAAGATTGCATCGCTATGCTGTTGGCGGGAGGAGAAGGAAAGCGATTAGCCCCTTTAACCTCGAGGATTGCAAAACCCGCTGTACCGTTTGGCGGGCATTACCGGATTATCGATTTTCCTCTCAGTAACTGCGTCAACTCTGGGATCGACACTGTAGGTGTTCTGACGCAGTACGAGGCGGAATCACTGCACGAACATATTGGTCAAGGAGAACCATGGATACAAGGCCAATCAAATGAGACCGGAATCTCCTTGCTTCCATCTTATCATACAGGAAATGACGAATACTTGGGAACTGCGGATGCCATATATAAAAATATGGACTATATCGACCAGCAAAATCCCGAAAATGTTCTAATTTTGTCGGGTGACCACATTTATCATATGAATTACCGTGAAATGCTTGAGGCTCACAAAGCCAACAATGCTGTTGCAACGATTTCTGTCATGGAAGTGCCTTGGGACGAAGCACATCGCTTCGGCATTATGGCTGCAGACGAGAACCTGCGCGTGACCGAATTTGCTGAAAAACCGGCCGAACCGAAAAGCAACTTGGCTTCCATGGGCATTTACATGTTCAATTGGCAGTATTTGAAACGCCATCTCCTTAAGGATGCTGCGAATCCTAACTCCAGTCACGACTTCGGTAAAGATGTTATTCCACAGATGTTGAATGAAAATAACTCACTCTATGTGTATAACTTTAATGGGTACTGGAAAGATGTAGGTACGGTAAAAAGCCTTTGGGATGCGCATATGGACCTCCTTTATAATGAGGAGAACTGGAGTCTGCAGCGAGATGACTGGCCCATGTTCACTCGCGAATGGCGCTCCAAACCGAGTGCAATCAAAGCAAGACAGAGCAAAATGGAGCATATTGCTTCGATGGTTCATGACTCGTGCGCCATTGAAGGCCGCGCTGAACGCTCTGTCATCTTCTGCGGTGCTGAAGTAGGCAAAGGTTCTGAGGTACTGGACAGCGTTGTTATGCCGAATGCCCGCGTAGGTCGCGGCGTTCACATCGAACGGGCAATTATTGGCGAAGGAGCCATCATCAAAGATGGTGCGATTGTCAAAGGCACAGCGGATGAAATTGTCGTGGTAGGACCGAATGAGGTCGTATCACCTAAACCAGCGGTACGCACACAGCCTGTACGTATACTCAAAGAAGTATATGAGAAAAGCGGACGTCTCCGTGCGGGTGAACTTTCCTCCTAATCTTATGGGATAAATGAGCATATAACATAAAAAAGGCGAGCCATGACGGCTCGCCTTTTCTCGTTTCATTTTAAACGTATCATTAAAAACGTATGTTCACTGTGTTGACGAGTATTTCAGACCACGAATCACAGCTTCTCACCGTCAGATGGTGGTTCTTGAATCACTTCTGCAGTCGCTTCTGTGCTCGTTACATTATGTTGAATCGGTGTGTCCTCTTCTTGGAGCATCGGTAATGACACTGTAACTGTCGTTCCTGACCCCAGCTCACTCTGCATCGTAATGGTGCCCTCATGCAGCTCTACGAGCTCCTGCGTGATGGCAAGCCCGAGTCCCGTGCCTCCGTTCTGGTGATTCACCTGAAAGAACCGGTCCCGTACTTTGATGAGATGTTCTTCACTGATCCCGATGCCCGTATCCTGCACAGCCGCAATAATCTGACCTTTCTCTTCTTTGACAGACAGGAAGATCCAGGAATTCTCGTGAGAGAACTTGATCGCATTATCAACGATATTCAGAAACACCTGTTTCAACCGATTTCCGTCTCCGTATACATTGTACGCTCGCGTCTCGTCGGTTTCCAGCTTCAGATGCACCTGCTTTTGTTCCGCCTTGGCCCAAACGTTCAGCATCGTCTCCTGTACAATCTCACGAATGTTAACCGTGCCTTTAACCAGCTTCATCTGATTCTGCTGCAGCTTGGAGAAGTCGAGCATCTCCTCGACCAGTCCAATCAGCCGCTCCGTTTCCTTGGCAATGATGCCCATACCGATACGTGTTTCCTCCGGATCATATCCCCCTGAATCCAGCGTTTCACTCCAACCTTTGATACTGGTCAGCGGCGTCCGTAATTCATGGGAGATCGACGAAATAAAGTCGTCCTTGATCTGGTTGCTGCGCACAATTTCATGAGCCATGAAGTTCAGGGTTGAGGCAAGTTCGCCTAGTTCATGCTTGTAGTTCCCTTTCACCCTGACATCAAGTCGCCCTTTCGCCATCTGCGCGGATACAGCAGTAATACTGTTAATCGGACGGACGATGGAATTGGCCATACCAATACTGATAATTAATACGATGGCAAGTACGCCAACTCCTACGGCAATGGCAAGCAATCCCATAACGAGCAGCTTGGAGTTAACGGATTCAAGGGAGGTCAGATAACGCACAATGTACGTATTTTCTCCGCCCAGATCAAACTTGTTCGCGACAGCCATGACCGATTCACCGGTGTTAGGCTGTCTGCCGATCCACCGTCCCATATCACCGTTTAATGCCTGCATAATATCACTTGTCTGCAGCACCGCTCGATCCGATTCAAACGCTGTTGAACTTGCCAGCACGCGGCCATTCATATCCAAAATCTCCAGTTCGGTATTATCCAATGCAAGACGCACAAGAAGCCTAGACAAGTTGTTATTGCCATCTTCTCCATTGCCAGCTCTGGCAATCGGCTCAAGGAAGTCTCTGTTATTGGTAATGTGAGTACTAATGGTATTATAGATACTCTCATAATAAAACCGCTGCACAGCCAGCATAAACACGAATTCAACCAGCACCAGAGCAAGGAAAACGACAATAAAGTAGTGCAGTACAATCTGCCGCGTAATTCCTTTTTTTATCATTGATCCCGGCCCTTCCATTTGTACCCGTGACCCCATACAGTTTGCAGGTATTCAGGCTCGGAAGGATTGTTCTCAATTTTTTGACGCAGTCGACGGATGTTAACATCGACGATTTTGGGATCACCCATGTACTCTTTGCCCCATACGTGGTCCAGCAGAAGGTCACGGCTAAGAGGTGTGTTTTCTTTTTCCAGGAAGAATTGAATCAAAGAAAACTCCGTCGGGGTTAACTCAATCGCTTCATTATTCTTTTTAAACTGTTTGGAGATGAGATCGAGTGAAAATGGTCCGGACTGGAACGTTACTTTCGCAGCCGTTTCACGATGTACGTTAACCCGGCGCAGCAGCGATTGAATTCGTGCAATCAGTTCGGTCGGGCTGAAAGGTTTGCTCACGTGGTCATCTGCCCCTACCGACAGGGCGTATACTTTGTCCTGCTCCTGAACTTTTGCTGTCAGGAAAATGATTCCCAGTCGTTCGTTTGTTTCGCGAATGCGTCTGCACACTTCAAACCCGTCGATGCCGGGAACCATAACGTCCAGCAGTGCCAAATCAATATCCGGAACGGATTGTAAAATGCGAAGCGCTTCATGACCATCACCAGCTTCCAGCACTTCGAATCCGTTTCTTTTCAAGTTAATGACGATAAAACTGCGGATGGATTCTTCATCCTCAAGAATAAGTACTTTACTCATCAAGTTCTTCCTTTCTATTCAGCTGAGAAGTTTTTGCTTAATGCATTGCCCGCCTCCGACTGTGCGACACGCGATGCAATGACCCGATCTTTCGTTCGAGTAATCTCCTTCCAGCTCTTCCCCTTTTCAAGATCCCACTGAGAAAACGTAAAATATTTGATCTCCGCCACGGTTTCATCGGTTTTGATCATTTTGAATCGGATATACTTTTCCTTCTCCGATTTGGTATCGATCGTGATTTTGCCATACCATTCAGGCTTTAAGTTTAGATGGAACAAATCTGCGTCATCCCGGAACTGGAACGAAACAAACTTCTTGCCTTCTTTACCGTCCCACTGGTAAAACGTATAAAACCACATGCGCGAATCAAATACGTAATGCTCCCAGCCTTTTGGCGTTTCCTTTAATCCAAACTCAATAATACCATCATTATTCACATCACCGCTTAAAATTTTGTCATCTCTGTACGTTTGATCTGGCGATTTAAAAGCGCTGACGAGTTTATTGTCTTTCACATACATCATTTGCGTGAAGGAACTTCGGTCGTCGAGATCCGCGTCAAGCACTATCCCCATTTTTCCTTCGGCGATCTCACCGCCAAGTGCGTTGTACACTTCTTTGACAGTATAATCTGTAACGACACGATCCATTTCCTTGAAGCTGTCATCCTGGTACTGATACAGCGCAATGGTTGCAAATCCGCTACCATTCAGCGAAACGACGACGAAATCACTTTTGCCGTCTCCGCTTAAATCCAGCGCATTCCCCTTCATATCATCAATGATAACCTGATTATAAGGTACGCCGCCCAGCACTTGTTCCAATACGCCGCCCTTGTATGAATAAGCAGTCAGAGCTTTTTGATCCTGCAGACTGACCCCGACAACAATGTCCGGATTACCGTCATTCGTAATATCCATAACCTTGAACGATTCCAGCTCATTGCCCGGCACATCGAATGTTAGTTTTTTGACCCAGGAACCGCCCTGCTCTTCCAGAATCATGCCATGGATGCGCACATTTTCATTTGGTGTCTCGTAAAAGACACTTGCCTCGCGAATGCCGTCTCCATTCAGGTCTTCCACCCGGATCATACTCGTGTTGCTCATATCTTTGGGCCGAATCAATTTACTTTCAGGCGGTGTTTCCTTTTGCACAATGTTATACAGCTTTTCCTTGTCTGTAGACATCATCGGCGGCTTCATCAGAAGCTTGGGATCGCTGATAAACGTACATCCGCTCAGCATGGTTCCAAGCAGTACAGCCGTCGTCCCTGCCGCTACGCAGCGCCCCCATCGCGAATTAAACAATCCCATCACTCTTTTCATTAAACAACCTCATATCACTCATTTCATTAAGCATTCTCCAGCCGTTTATTCTTAATCGATCAAGCACTCTCCACAAGCTTCTTATTAGGCATCATTCATTATGTTTAAAATCTCAAATCAAATTTTTTTCCTGCTGCGTCAATCTCCGTCCTCTTATGTCAAAAACAATACTGCCTTCCGCGATTCCCCAGATTCGCGAAGCATGTTTTTCGGCGAGTTCAATCGGCAGTACGGCAATCACCGTCGCTCGTTCCTCTTCACACAACTTACGAAGCGTTTCCAGAACAGCATCAGCCGTATGAGGGTCCAGTCCGATGACAGGTTCGTCCGCCAGGACTACTTTGGCGCCATGAGCCAGTGCTCTTGCGATAGCTACACGCTGTTTTTCGCCACCACTCATTTTTTCAGCAAGCTGATGAGCCTTATCCAGCAAACCTAGACTTTCGAGGTGATCCATTGCCCCCATGTAATCATCTGAGCGTACCATGCCCGTTGCCATTCTCCATAATGGTGTCTGGCCAAATCGTCCAATAAGCACATTTTTCAGTGCTGTGCGTCTAGGATACAGCTGCGGATTCTGTTCCAGGTATGCCCATTCACGCCTGATTTTCTGTTTACCGGACCAGCCTTCCTTCAAAATATCAGTGCCTTCAACGGTAAACCGTCCTGAATCCCACTTCTCCTTCAACGCCAAACATTTCAGCAGCATGCTCTTACCGCTCCCGCTGGAGCCGACAACCGCAATCATCTCTCCCTGCTGCATATCAAAACGAATATCACGCAGAACCGGAATACGATCCGCTCCAACGGATTTGCTTAAGTTCTCCACTCTGATCATCGCGATGTCTCCTCTTGTCCATGTTTTTCCCTACTACTAGTGTACTCGGAAATGGACATCAATTTCCATGCGAACACCAGCTTCTATTTTAACACAAATTCCGCTTCCCGTTTACGCCGAAATAATACACCTGTGATGCCAAAAATAAAATACATGCAGCCCAGCATCGTAAACATGCTTCCGGGTGACACCCAGTTGATTAACTGTCCCCCAAGATTGGGTGCGATAATGCTTCCGATTGTAAAATGAAAGGAAGCAACCACATTCGCTGCAGGCAGCAGTACTTTCGGTAAAATATCTGCAGCATAAGCCAGCCCAAGTGAGAAGAAGGAGCCAACAAGGCCACCCGCAGCGAGCAGCAGCACAAGTGTCAGCCCAAAATTTGTTCCCGCGAAGGGAACCAGCATAAAGGCAAGACCTCCTCCAATCCCGGCTGTCATGAGAATTTTTTTTCGGCCATATCGGTCACTTAACATGCCAAGCGGAAGCTGAAGGAACAATCCTCCGATCCCTATAAAAGGAAGCAGTGAAGCAATCTGATCTGCATTATATCCGATTCGAAGCCCGTAAACCGGAAAATTGCTGTTCATGCCTGCTTCCATATACCCGTATAAAAGGGCGGGCATCAGTGCATACCACGCCCAAGCGAAACTGCGGCGGAAGCGCCGTTCAGGCAGCTGACCATGTTCTGCCTTTTCTGGCTTGGTATCCGGAAGTTTCACCAGCACCAGAACAAGCACAGCCGCCATGCCTGCAAACAGTACCATGAAAGGGACGGCATCACCATATGTGAGCAGTTTGATGCCGAGAGGTCCGATACTGAACCCGAGCCCGTAAGACATGCCGTACAGCGATATGTAGCGTCCTCGTTTCTCAGGCGAAGTAACCAGCAGTACCCACAGCTGGGCAGCATAATGCAATGCACTGTCTCCAATGCCTACAATTAGCCGCAGCGCAAACCAGATTTTTATGTCAGGAAAATAAGGAAACAGAATCAAGGGAAGCATAACGAGAATCAGTCCGCCGACAATCAGCTTTTTAAACCCCAGCAGTCCCAGCAAACGCTCTGCCGCCAGCGTCATCGCAAACGAGCCAATATAGAGCGCAGCTGCATTCAGCCCGTTTAATCCGGGAGAAACACCCTGCTGCTCCAGAAAAATCGACAGTACAGGCAGCAGCAGTCCCTGGCTGATCCCCGCTGCCACGATCACTGTGATTAAAATCAGATAATTTAAGGTTGAGGGTGATAATTTAAATTTGAATACAGATCCCACGGTATTTCATTCCTCCTGAAAGCGCAAACAAAGAAAAATCGCCATCACTGACGATCTTTAGTCTGTCATTTATATAGGTGTATCCTTGCACCATTGAACCGCGGCACAGCCCCGGACTTGAACATTATAGTGGACAACGCCCGGTAAAACAAGCCATAATAGTACATAAGTCGCTGTGTATATCTAGATGTGACGGGAGGATTCTGCATCATTATGACTTATCACGTTAAAATTGATGTCTCACCGATATATGAGATGCTAAACAGCTTTCTGGTCTATGTAACGAAAAAGTGGATTCAGCATTTGGACATTGGTCCTGAATGGATTCTGGACGTTGAAGGCAAGCTAAGTTCCAACGTGCGAGCTGCGCTTGCACCGGCCGCGGCTTGGCCTTTTGACGACTTTGATGTCCTGTTTGCCTGGGCAGCCTATCAGAATACAACTTCAGAGAACCAGGATTTTTTGGACATGCTCGCAGGGCTATCACCTGATGAACTGTTTGCGCGCATATCTCCGTTAATGCCTGAACTTACTATAGAAGAATCAACGCGCATTCGGAACAGCTACGTCCCATTACTGCGACTATGGGATCAGCACTACTGCCAGACAATTAGCGAGGATCACCGCGTATGGCTTGAAGAAGACGCTGAAGAAAAGCGCATTCTGCTTGAAAAGATGGGTTCTGAACTGTTAATTGAATATGCGACTGCAGGTGTAATCGTTGAACCGATGCCAGGTTTGAACGAAGTCATATTATTTCCGACCGTGCATAACCGTCCAATTAACATGTACTGTTTTTATGAGGGCATGATGATTATGCAGTATCCTGTAGATGCGCCTGAAGAGAGCGAAGATGAGCCGCCAACGTGTTTGCTGAGGTTCACACATGCTTTGGCTGATCCCGAAAGACTTCGTTTGTTAAGATATGTATCGGATGAACCAAAATCTCTCGCGGAGATGTGTGAAGAGCTTGGCAAAGAGGAAGATCCTGTGAAGGATCAAGTCATGGCCCTTCGCATTGCTGGTCTGCTGCGAACCCATCTACTGGGAAGCAACCGCAAAGAAAAATACAGCATTCGGCCGGATGGCGTATCTGAATTGAACATGTTTCTGGAATCCTACATTCGCATCTAAGTGATGTGATAGTGAATGACCTGCAGTAAGCGCAGCAAGGAGTGAGCGAACGATGGCTTTAACCAAACAGCATATTTTATTTGATCTCGATGATACACTTGTGTACTGCAACAAATACTTCAATCTGGTGCTGGGAGAATTTTTTGAGAACATGCAGCAGTGGTTCGATGGACATGCTCTGACCACACAGCAGATCCGGGAGAAACAGCTCGAAATAGATGTTACCGGCGTGAACAAAGTGGGTTTTGCGAGTCATCATTTCCCGCAATCCCTCATTGATACGTATCGATATTTCTCAAAAAAGTATAACCGAGCAACATCTGCTGAAGAAGAGACGTACTTGAGCAAACTGGGTATGAGTGTTTACACCCAGGAAGTTGAACCTTACCCGCATATGGTCGAGACTTTGGAGGAGCTGAAGTCCGCCGGGCACGCTCTCTATTTGTATACTGGCGGGGAAACGGTCATCCAGCAGCGAAAAATTGATCAAATGAAACTGTCGATCTATTTTGACGACCGAATCTATATACGACAGCACAAAAACATACAAGCATTGGAAGGCATCCTGTCCAAAGGACCGTTTGAGCGGCGTGCAACATGGATGATTGGCAATTCTCTTCGCACAGACATTATGCCTGCCGTGAACGCAGGCATTCACAGCATTTATATTAAACAGCCGAATGAGTGGCAGTATAACATTGTTGAGCTGCAGCCGAACCCGGAAACCTCGATGTATACGATCACAGCTCTGGAAGAGGTCCCCAAAGTCATCCATGAGGATCTACAGCTAAAGCAAAAAAGAACCCTCGGTTAAAAGAGTTCTCCTATAATAAAGAAACCCACTCTCCTGTAAAATGTGCCTGAAGTAAGGGACATTTCACCTGAGACAAGGGTTTCTTTTTTTATACAGCTTGGAATCAAGCTTCCTGTTTCTCGCCGGATAACTGCCCTGTGACAGCATCCTTCAAAATAATACGTGCTTTCACCGTACTTCCATCCTTGCGTTTGAACGAGAGAACCTGCGTACTGCCCTTCTCAATCAAAGATTTCAGCATAGTGCTTGTTATTTTTTTGCCAGCATATTCTTTCCAGACCACGAAAGCACAACCTTCTTTGAAACGGGAGCAGCCATATCCCTTCTTGCCTTCGATAATATGCCCACTACAGCCAGGTGAAGGACATGAAGCCAGAACTTCACGCGCTCCGGAACGTGTATTTGCTTCAGCTGTTGTACGTTTACCGGAGTCTGCATTTGCAGCGGATGGCTTGGTCGTTCTGGTACCACCGGCAGGAGAACTGCCTGCTTGGCTGCGGGCCGCTCTGCCTTTCCCTCTACCTTTGCCTCCCCGTGCGTCTTCACCAAAAGCGTCGGCAGCAGCAGGAGCCTGCACACGAACCTTTTCAATAATAGACAGCGTGAATTTCTTGACGTTTTCCATGAACTTGTCCTGTCCAG
Organism: Paenibacillus sp. AN1007; assembly: GCF_040702995.1. Lineage (NCBI taxonomy): Bacteria > Bacillati > Bacillota > Bacilli > Caryophanales > Paenibacillaceae > Paenibacillus > Paenibacillus sp. AN1007. The sequence goes on along the minus strand of NZ_CP159992.1, from coordinate 2,112,500 downwards.
CTTCACCTTTGGAAATTTGATATAATCTGCGTTCCCACTGCCCGGTCATCTCAGGCGAAGTCAGCAGGTCTACTCCAGCACGACGAATGAGTTCAATCGCTGTTCGGCCTTTGAGTGTCAATTGCATTTTCTTGCCCTGCATAGTGATATAACCTACGTTTTTGAGACGTTCAATCGTAGCTGCGCGTGTAGCCGGTGTTCCTAGTCCGCTGTCTTTCATCGCATCACGAAGCTCTTCATTCTCAATCTGCTTCCCTGCGCTCTCCATTGCCTTGAGAAGCGTTCCTTCGGTGTAACTCTTCGGAGGCTGGGTTGCTTTCTCTTTGAACTCACTCTTCGTACATTGAACAGGCAGGTCTGGCTGAACAGCAAATGCTTTGTCTGTCCATTCCTCCGCATCCTCTTCTTCATTGTTGTTTTTCTTGCTTTTTTTCCTGCCCGAAGCGCTCTGCTCCGTCTCATTTGCACCCAGCACCACTTTCCAACCGATCGATAACAATTCCTTAACGGACGTTTTGAACTGGTGTTTTTCAACTTCCGTCAACACCGTATGCTGCTTGTATTCAGCCGGAGGATAGAAATGGGACAAGAAACGCCGCACAATCAAATCGTAGATGTTCTGCTCATCCTTGGATAGTGTGCCTGGCCGTTTCAGAGTGGGCAGGATCGCGTGGTGATCCTCTACCCTGCTCGGATTGCATACCCCTTTATTGTTTTTATGCACCAGTTCTGGTTTGGCTCCCAAAGCAAGCTCGCTGTACGTTCCATTTTTGAGTAAGTTCAGCGTTTTGTGCATACCTTCGATGTTCTGTTCGGTTACATAGTTGGAATTGGTACGCGGGTAAGAGATTACTTTATGTTTTTCATATAAAGCCTGCGCGATGTCCAACGTTTTTTTAGCTCCGTAACCGTACTTTGCATTCGCCTCACGCTGTAGAAGAGTGAGATCATACAGCCTGTAGGGATAGTCTTTCGTTTGTTTGGCTTCATATTTGATAATCTGCCCTGTCTTCCCCTTTACACTTGATGCAATCGCTTCGGCTGCTTCTGCATCCGTGAGTTTGTCCCCCTGACGCACCCCGCGGTATTCTACACCTTCCTGCCTGAACCAGGCCGCGACTTCATAGAACGTTTGGGACTGAAAAGCCTCGATCTCCATCTCGCGATCATAAATTAGCGCCAGTACAGGTGTCTGCACACGGCCCACTGACAAAAGCGCATTGTGTCTTGTTGTAAACGCCCGGGATGCATTCATGCCAATCAGCCAATCCGCCTCACTTCGTGCACGGGCAGCATGCGTCAGATTCTCGAATTCGGCAGCATCTTTAAGTCCATCGAACCCGCGCCGAATACTCTCTGCCGTCAGATCGGATATCCACAGGCGTTTTACAGGCTGACGCAGTTTTAACTGCTGCTGTATAAGGGCAAAAATATACTGCCCCTCCCGCCCGGCATCACAAGCGTTAACAATCGCCGAAGCCCGCTTCGCTAAATCTCCAATGATTTTGAGTTGGTCTTTGGTCCGCGGATTCGGTACGATTTTGAACTGATCCGGGATAATCGGCAGGTCCGCAATGTTCCACCGCTTGTATTTCGAATCATAGGCATCCGGTTCAGCCAATCCAAGCAAATGCCCAATCGCCCAGGTGATAATATAATGCTCACCCTCCAAATACGTGCGATTATTTTTGGCTTTTGGTTCTATGACGGCGGCAATGGTTCTACCCATGTCGGGTTTCTCCGCGATAACCAGTGTCTTCATCCGTCCATCTCTCCTCCTTCACCGCCTCGTATGACGGCAAAAAGGGGCCTTCCGCCGACGGAAGCCCCTTGCTTCTGAAACTTATTATATCAGATTTTGGATTCAAGAGCACCTACCCGGCTTGAATTAACCAACGGCCTGCTCATCCAGCTGCTGTTTTGCTCTGCATTCTCTGCATACACCTTGAAAATCAAGCCGGTGATCGGTAACAGCAAATCCGTACTGACGCAGTACCTGCTGTTCCAAACGGAGCAGCCCGTCTTCCATAATCTCTTCTACGCTTCCGCATTCCGTGCAGATCAAGTGGTGATGGTGATGGGAGCCGTCGGTGCTCCGCAGATCAAAGCGAGCAGCTCCATCACCAAAGTTGATTTTCTCAACCACTTGAAGATCACTTAACAGTTCCAACGTACGATATACGGTTGCCAGTCCAATTTCCGGAAATTTTTCTTTGACCAGCAAAAATACTTCTTCCGCGCTGAAATGATCTTTCTCATGCTCAAGCAGCACACGTACTGTTACTTCACGCTGCTGGGTTAACTTATATCCTTTATCAACCAATTGGTTTTTTATTTGTTGAATTTGCTCTGAAATGGACTTGTCCCGGTTACCTGCCATGCGGGTGCACCTCCGTTAAAATTTCATACTTATCTTTACTTAAACGTATCTTCATTAATATACTCAGATCGTATTCATTACTCCGTTTTGTATTAAAGTTCGATTTGCGTCGATATCATTACTTCTTCTTATTTATAATAATTATAATCTAATAATAAGTCTTTATCGTATAAAAAGCAATGCTTTCAATCACAATTTCACATATAATGGAACACTTTAAGAGTGTTAACGTGATTCATTTTGAAAAAAGCACAGCAAATAACCCTCACATCTGTGAGGGTTATCAGTTCACTTTATTTATGGAGTTAACATTTCATCATATAAACAAAATAATGGCAGTAGAGAATACGTTGGGCTGCATCATTCGTTCAATAGGCCTAAGCCAGAACTGTTGCACCCATCAAATATTTATCCACTTCACGAGCGGCTTCGCGGCCTTCATTGATAGCCCATACGACCAGACTTTGACCACGACGCATATCACCTGCGGCAAATACTTTATCCACGTTCGTGTTATATTTGCCATAACGTGCTTTCACGTTTGTGCGGCGATCTGTTTCAAGTCCCAGCTGCTCAACCAGCGTTTGCTCCGGTCCGTCGAAACCAATCGCAATCATCGCCATCTGAGCAGGGAATACTCGCTCAGTACCCGGGATTGGCTGATAAATTTTGCGGCCTGTCTCATCTACAATACGCTCGATCTGAATCGTATGCAGTTCTTTGAGATTGCCCTCGTCATCACCCACAAATTTGGTCGTCATAATGGAAAATTCACGCGGATCTTGACCAAACAATGCTTTGGCTTCTTCTTGTGCATAATCCAGTGTATATACGTTCGGGAATTGCGGCCAAGGGTTATTAATACGGTCACGTTCCAGCGGCGCTTGAGTATGGGTACCGAATTGCGTAATCGTACGGCAGCCGTGGCGCAGCGACGTCGCAACACAGTCAGAACCCGTGTCTCCGCCCCCGATTACGATTACATCTTTATTCTGCGCAGAAATATAGTTTCCATCCTCCAGGTTGGAGTCCAGATAACTTTTGATACTTCCATTCAGAAAATCCATTGCATAGTGCACCCCGTTCAGATCTGCACCTTCAATGTTGAACTCACGCGGTTTAGTTGCGCCGCCGCACAGAACAACAGCATCATATTCGTCAACAAGCTGCTGAGCCGGGATATCTTTTCCGATCTCTGTATTCGTAATAAACTGGATACCTTCGGCTTCCAGCAGATCTACACGGCGCTGCACCACTTTTTTATCCAGCTTCATCGTTGGAATTCCGTACATCAGCAATCCGCCGACGCGATCAGAGCGTTCATACACCGTTACCGTATGTCCTGCTTTGTTCAATTGAGCTGCTGCTGCAAGTCCCGCCGGACCTGAACCAACTACAGCTACACGTCTGCCTGTGCGTTTCTCCGGTGGCTGCGGAACTACCCAGCCTTCTTCGAATCCTTTTTCAATAATCGCTTCCTCAATCGTTTTGATCGTTACAGGCTGACCAATAAGCCCTACGGTACATGATCCTTCACAAGGCGCTGGACAGATGCGGCCTGTGAACTCCGGGAAGTTATTCGTTTTGTGAAGGCGCTCCAGCGCTTCCTTCCACAAACCGCGATAGACGAGATTATTCCATTCCGGAATCAGGTTATGAACCGGGCAGCCTGACGTACCACCAGTCATATCTATTCCTGTATGGCAATAAGGGGTACCGCAATCCATACATCGTGCACCTTGTGTTCTGAGCTCTTCCTCAGCCATATGTTTATGAAACTCTTCCCAATCCTTGATGCGCTCCGCCGGCTCTCGATCGGCAGGGAGCTGCCGCTTATATTCCATAAATCCAGTAGGTGTAGACATCTTACGTTTCCCCCATCCGTTCTTGTCTTAATCCCTTCATGCGCATGGCTCTATATGAAATGGATTACTCTTTTTACCTGAGTTTTTGTTTGTCTATTGTAACACAAAATCTACTCAAAGATATTTCAATTATAGTAGCATTTACGACGGTGAATATTAAATGGATTATCCGCATAATTATTTGTATTTTATACATCATATCGTTCACTATAACGTGTGGTCAATAGCTTAAATTTGGTCTTAAATCACAACATGCCGCCTGCTTCCAGACGAAAGATACGAATAAAAACCAAAATAACGTCACATAAATGTTAGATAAATTATCATTAAAACCAAAGTTTTTAGTAAAAATGCTGCCTATACCCGTAAAACAAGGTTAATTTAAAGCTTCACAACGTTGAATCCCGACAGCTTTTAGACTATTTGACCATTTCGCTTAGAATGATCCCCTCAATTTCATGCAGTATTATCCAAATCATGTGTTACATACATGTTATATGTATACCCCTGTTGCATTCCCATCTCATACAAACAAGAAAAGACATCGTTCACGAGTACACTCGCAAAGGATGTCCTTTCAATCTAATACAAATTACTATTTTCTGTCCAAATTTACTTTTTTCGCTCGTAGAATTCAAATGTGAAAGGATATATATTCTTCTCGTCCTGCTCACCTTCGATTTTCTTTTTCAGTTCCCATTCTGACCAATCCACTTCGGGAAAAAACGTATCTCCCTCGAACTGCTCATGAATTTTGGTTACGACGAGCCGATCTGCAAACGGCAAAAACTCCCGGTACACCTGAGAACCTCCAATTACGCAAAGCTCTTCACCCTGAGCTGCCTTCAGTCCTTCTTCGATCGTATGTACGATCTCCGCCTGTTCCGCTCTGTAGTTCAAGTCCCGGGTTACAACAATGTTACGACGCTGAGGAAGGGGCTTACCCCCAAACGACTCCCACGTATTACGTCCCATAATAATCGTTTTGTTTATCGTTTGCTGCTTGAAGAAAGCCATATCTTTTGGCAATCGCCAAGGAAGAGCGTTGTTATGTCCGATCACGCCATTCTCTCCCATGGCCCATACTAGTTCAATACTCAAAACCTGCACACCCCTTTCATTTGAATCCGTCACACCATCACTGCTTGATTCTCACCCTTCACGGATAATCGCTCTCGCACATAATGATTAAACTGCAATTGGAGCTTTGATCCCTGGATGGTGCTCATAATTTTCAAATTCAAAATCTTCGAACTTGTAATCAAAAATGGAATCAGGCTTACGTTTAATCACCAATTTAGGTAGAGCAAAAGGTTCCCGTTCCAGCTGTGTTTTCACCTGCTCCACATGATTGGAGTAGATGTGTACATCTCCACCAGACCAAATGAAGTCACCCACTTCCAGATCACACTGCTGTGCAATCATATGAGTCAGAAGCGCATAACTGGCAATGTTAAATGGCAAACCGAGGAACGTATCCACGGAACGCATCGTCAGCATACAGGATAATTTACCCTCAGCCACATAAAACTGAAACGCGAAATGACAAGGTGGTAATTTCATGTTGTTAATCTCCGCTACATTCCACGCACTCACCAAGTGACGACGGGAATCCGGATTATTTTTAATAGAATCAACAACAGCTGCGATCTGATCTATTTTTTCCCCGTTCGGCGCTTCCCATGTACGCCATTGTGAACCGTACACCGGTCCAAGATCACCGTTCTCATCCGCCCAGTCATCCCAGATCTTCACTCCGTTTTCTTTCAAATAGGCAATATTCGTATCACCGCTCAAAAACCAAAGCAATTCGTGAATGACCGATTTCAGGTGAATTCGTTTCGTCGTAACTAACGGAAATCCGTTGGACAAGTCATAGCGAAGCTGTCTGCCAAACACGGATTGTGTTCCTGTTCCGGTACGATCGCCTTTGTGCACGCCGTTATCCAATATATCTTGTAATAAATCGAGATAATTTTTCATTGTGGTATCTCCTCGCATCTCTATATATGTTGCACACTCATACCCGACTGGGCCGCAGACTTCTTGAGTCTGATCATTTTATTAGTTTACCATAAATACTGCTCATGATGGCAAGAGACTAGAAACCTGTTCAAACCTGAGGAGCGCCACAGCAATCTATCATCAAACCCCACTCTAACCCAATTAAAACATATCAAAAAAGAGACGAACAGCACTATTGCGCTATTCGCCTCTTTTGAAATTACATATAATGCCGGACGAATCCGATGCTTTGATGATCTTAGCGGGAGATGATGTGGATCGGGTGACCCATTACCAGTTCCGCTGCTTCCATCACGATTTCGCCCAATGTAGGGTGAGCGTGAATAGTCAGCGCCAGATCTTCCAATGTTGCGCCCATTTCGATCGCAAGACCAAGCTCAGCAATCAAGTTGGAAGCTTCCAGACCCACGATTTGGCAGCCCAGTACAAGACCGCTCTCTTCGTCAGCAACGATTTTCACGAAGCCTTCAGCATGGTTCAAAGATACAGCACGGCCGTTACCCGCATAAGGGAATTTACCTGCTTTTACTTTGTAACCTTTTTCTTTAGCTTCTTTCTCCGTATAACCTACGCTGGAGCACTCAGGATCTGTGAAGACAACAGCTGGCATACATTTGTAGTCTACTACAGATGGTTGTCCAGCAATTGCTTCTGCAGCCACTTTACCTTCATAAGAAGCTTTGTGTGCCAGAGCCAGACCAGATACGATATCACCGATTGCGAAGATGTGTGGAATGCTTGTGCGACCTTGGTGGTCAACTTTAACGAAACCACGCTCGTCAACGTCAACACCGATCATGTCCAAACCAAGTTCTCCGTCTGTATTAGGACGACGTCCTACAGTAACGAGCAGGTAATCTGCAGTTACTTCTTTGGACTCACCATTTACAGAATATTTAACAGTTACATCTTTATCCGTTTGCTCAGCGCTTTCCGCTTTTGCACCCGTTACGATTTCGATGCCTGTTTTCTTCATGTTTTTAGCTACAAGGCTGGTCATGTCTTTATCGAAACCTGGCAGTACTGTATCCAAACCTTCGATAATTGTTACTTTAGCACCGAATTTGGAGTACATTTGACCAAGCTCAGCGCCGATATAACCGCCACCGATTACGATCATGCTTTTTGGTACTTCAGGCAGGTTCAATGCTTCTGTGGAAGACAGAATGCGTCCGCCAAACGGGAAAGGTTTCAGTTCGATTGGACGGGAACCTGTTGCAATGATTGCATTTTTGAACTTGTAACGTGGTGATTCGTGATCGTTAAATACACGAGCTTCGTTTTCGTTGATGAACATGCACTCACCGTTGAAAACTTCAACTTTGTTGCCTTTGAGCAAACCAGCTACGCCGCCAGTCATTTTCTTAACAACGCCGTTTTTGAATTCTTGAGTTTTAGCAAAGTCTACTTTTACGTTCTCAGCGGAGATACCGAAAGCATCGCCGTGAAGAGCAGACTCATATTGATGTGCAGCAGAGATCAGAGCTTTGGATGGGATACATCCACGGTTCAAACATACGCCGCCCAGTTCGGATTTGTCTACGATCAATACGCTTTGGCCCAGTTGTGCAGCGCGGATGGCAGCTACATAGCCGCCAGGTCCTGCACCAATTACTAATGTGTCGATATTGAGAGAAGCGTCGCCTACTACCATATCTTACACCTCCATAACAAGCAGCTCAGGGTTAGCGAGCAGCTGTTTAATGTAATTCATAAAGTTTTGTGCTGTTGCGCCATCGATGATACGGTGGTCGAAACTCAAGGACAATGCCATTACAGGTGCTGCAACAACTTCGCCGTTTTTGATAACCGCTTTTTCACTGATGCGTCCTGTACCCAAGATTGCAACTTCTGGGAAGTTGATGATCGGAGTGAAGAACATACCGCCAGCAGAACCGATGTTACTGATGGAGATCGTGCTTCCTTTCATTTCGTTCGCGCTCAGTTTACCATCGCGTCCACGAGCTGCCAGATCACGGATGGAATCAGCGATCATCCAGATGGATTTGCGATCAGCATCTTTGATTACAGGAACGATCAGGCCGTTGTCTGTATCTGTAGCGATACCGATGTTGTAGTATTTTTTGTACACAATTTCATTTGCTTCTTCATCAATCATTGCGTTCAACGCCGGGAATTGACGGGAAGCAGCAACCAATGCTTTAACGATGAATGGCAGGTAAGTAACTTTTGTACCTTTTTTCTCTGCAATTGGTTTCATGCGAGTACGGAATGCAACCAATTCAGTTACGTCCACTTCGTCCATGATTGTAACGTGCGGTGCAGTGTAAGCTGATTTAACCATTGCATTGGAGATCGCTTTACGGATACCTTTGAATGGTACGCGCTCTTCTTCAAGGCGTTGATCAGCTGCTGCAGCTGCAGGTGCTGCGGATTTTTTCTCTTCTTGAGCCGGAGCTTCGGAAGATGCCGCTGCGGAAGAACCGCCACCATTTTTGAAGGATTCCACATCTTCTTTGGTTACTTTACCGTTGTTACCAGTGCCGTTAACCTGAGCGATGTCTACACCCTGCTCACGAGCAAACTTGCGAACGCTTGGCGTAGCCAAAACGTCTTTTGCAGGAACTGCAGGAACGCTGTTGCTGCCGCCTTCTTGAGCTGCATTGGAGCTTGAAGCTGCTGCAGAAGAACCGCTAGTGTCTGCTCCGCCTTGCGCTGCGTCTTTCTCTTGTGCACCTTGGTCTTCAGCAGGAGCGTCGTCTTGCTCAGGCAGTTCGCCTTCTGCATCGATAACTGCTACAACTTCACCAACGTGGCAGATTTGACCGTCTTTAGCGAAAACTTCAGTTACAGTTCCGTTTACCGGACAAGGAACTTCAACAACCGCTTTGTCGTTCTGTACTTCCATGATGATATCGTCGTCAGTTACTTTATCCCCAACTTTGATGTGCATCTTGATGATTTCGCCTTCGTGAAGGCCTTCGCCCAGTTCAGGGAATTTATATTCAAATTTAGCCAACTGAAAAACCTCCTTGATTATTTGCTCAATCCTGAAAACAACCCTTAGCTCCAAAAACTAACTGTTACTGCGAGTGCAAATAACTGTCAATCAAGGGGCTAATGGCTGTTTACAGTGCAGCGTGCGCTGCGATGTGAATCACCATACTGCGCCTTGCGGCATGTCAGATGATCGAATTAGAAGTTCATAACTTTGTTAACCGCAGCAACGATACGTGCCGGGTTAGGCAGCCATGTATCTTCGATTTGTGCAAAAGGATATACCGTATCCGGACCAGCTACACGCAGTACCGGTGCTTCCAAGTGCAGGATTGCTTTTTCATTGATTTGTGCAATGACTTCAGCAGCAACACCTGCGCTCTTTTGTGCTTCTTGTACAACAATTGCACGGTTTGTTTTCTTAACAGAAGCAACAACTGTATCGATATCGATCGGGCTGATCGTACGAAGGTCGATAACTTCAACTTTAACACCTTGTTTTTCAAGCTCTTCTGCAGCTTTTACAGAAGTATGAACCATCATACCGTAAGTAATGATAGTAACATCAGAACCTTCACGAACAACGTTCGCTTTACCCAATTCAACAACATAATCTTCTTCAGGCACTTCTGCACGGAATGCGTGGTACAGGTTCAAGTGTTCCATGAAGAATACTGGATCGTTGTCGCGAATGGAAGCGATCATCAGACCTTTTGCATCGTAAGGGTTAGAAGGAACTACCACTTTAATACCCGGAGTTTGCGTGAGCAAACCTTCCAGAGAGTCTGTGTGCAGTTCTGCCGCTTTAACGCCGCCACCGAATGGTGTACGGAATACGATTGGAGAATTATACTTACCGCCAGAGCGGAAACGCATACGAGCAGCTTGAACGACCATTTGGTCAAGGGCTTCGAAGATAAAACCAACGAATTGAATCTCAGCTACCGGACGGAAGCCTTGAATACCCAAACCTACAGCCAAACCGCCGATTGCGGATTCAGCCAGCGGTGTATCAAATACACGCTCTTCGCCAAACTCTTTTTGCAAGCCTTCCGTTACACGGAAAACGCCGCCTACATTACCTACGTCTTCACCGAAAAGCAGAACGTTAGGATCACGTTTCAGCTCCACGCGAAGCGCATCACGAATTGCTTCTTTCATGTTCAATTGTGCCATTTGCTTCATTTCCTCCTTAAACATTGACAGTTCACATTTGAATTCATACATGTATACCGAGACACCAGATCAGGCGCCGGATGTTTATGCTTTATCGGAAAAAACTTATTGGAAATCAGCTTTTTGCTCTTCCAAGTGCTTAGGCGTTTGTTCGAACATGCTGTCGATCAAGCCTGAAATCGTCATTTTCTCGGTTTTTTCCGCTTTTTTGATCTCTTCGTTCACTTTAGCTTTTGCTTCTTCTTTCACACGCGCTGTATCTTCTTCAGTCCACAGACCTTTTTTCTCCAGATATTTAGCAAAACGTGCGATTGGATCTTTTACGCTCCACTCAGCCTCTTCTTCTTTCGTACGATACTTGGAAGCATCATCGGAAAGGGAGTGTGGACGGAAACGATAGGTTACTGCCTCAATCAACGTTGCGCCTTCTCCGTTACGTCCACGCTCAGCAGCTTCCTGAACGGCTTTGATAACAGCGAAGATGTCCATACCGTCAACTTTAACACCTTTAATACCTGCTGCTACCGCTTTGTGAGCGATGGACAGGGCTGCTGTTTGTTTAGCAAAAGGAGTAGTGATGGCATAGCCGTTGTTTTGTACGAAGAAGATTACAGGCAGTTTGTATACACCAGCGTAGTTCAGGCCTTCATAGAAGTCACCTTCGGAAGAACCGCCATCACCTGTGTATGTGATAACCACTTGTTTTTGTTTCTTCAATTTGTAACCCATAGCAATCCCCATTGCGTGCAGGATTTGTGCACCAATGATAATTTGCGGCATCAATACGTTAACGCCGTCTGGAATTTGTCCACCATGTTGGTGTCCACGGGAGTACAAAAATGCTTGATAAAGAGGAAGTCCGTGCCACACGAGTTGCGGAATGTCGCGATAGCCTGGAGCGATAAAATCTTCTTTTTCAAGTGCGAACTCACTACCTACCATTGTAGCTTCTTGACCAGATACTGGAGCATAGAAACCAAGACGACCTTGACGGCCGAGGTTTACTGCACGGTCATCCCAAGTACGGGTAAATACCATGCGATACATAATTTCTTTTAATTGATCGTCGGAAAGCTTAGGCATCATGTCTTTGTTAACAATTTCGCCGTCAGGAGACAGCACGGACAGAGCTTCTACATCCTCCGTGTATACTTCATAAGGAACCTTGCTCATTTTTTTCTTCACCTCAACAAAAAATTTGAATATCAAGTTCCGCTGTTATATTATTATTATACACCTGTTTCACTGCATACGTCAAAGAAATCCGTAATTTTTTTATGTTTCCTCTCGGATTGTATGTATAACAGGGGTCTAATATTGGTATAACAGCATAATACATGATTGCGTGTTTGACCCATCCCCGCACGAGGTTAATCTTACCGTATCGGGCGGTCGAATGCAAAAATAACCCGGAAAGGTGACGTTTTATGACGGATTCCCGCTATTTGAAACGTACAATTGTTAAGGAAGAGATTGAAAGTCGTTATCTCGGCGAGAAACGAACCCTTCGCATTTATCTTCCTCCAGGCTATAACGAGCTGCTTAGTTACCCTGTCGTTTACTGTCAGGATGGAGAAGAATTTTTCAACTTTGGCCGAATCGCCACTACTGCTAACCGCATCATTCTGGATGAAGGAGCTGAACCTTTCATTATTGTAGGGGTTCAGGTGGATGTCTCGGTGCGAACTCAAGAGTACGCTCCCTTTGGCAGCCGATTTGAAGCCTACACAAAGTGCTTTGCAGAAGAGATTATTCCCTATGTGGAAGAAAAATATCCCGTAAGACGCTCTCCGCAGGAACGTGTGTTAGCCGGTGACTCGCTGGGGGGAAGTGTTTCACTCCATCTGGCCCTGATGTACCCGGAACTGTTTACCCGAGTCATCAGCATGTCTGGTGCGTTCTACTCTGCTTCTCAGGAAATCTACGCCGCTGCCCAAGATTTGTCCTGGCTGTCCATCTGGATGATTGTTGGTTTGCAGGAAACGGCCTTTGAAGCCGATACTGGAACGTATGATTTTGTACAGCTGAACCGGGATACCCGTGACTTGCTGGAGAAACGCGGTGCTCACGTCTCTTATCAAGAGAAAGACGGGAATCACCAGTGGGGCTTCTGGCAAAAGGAACTGCCGGATGCTTTGCTTTACTTTTTGCAGGAAAGATAGTCAAAAAGCATTTCAAAAGAGACACCATAATATATAAGTAAGAAGTATTGAACAAAGCGGCTGCCCAGCCGCTTTTTTGTTTACAGCTTCATTTATATACTACATGTCCCATGTTAACGCTTACACTCATGAGCTGAAAAAAAGCAGGAGGTTCCGTTTCATACCATTCCTGCTTCTTTGCCAATCCACCAATGCAGGCTCAATGGATCAGGACAACGACTGCTCTTCTTCAATTCTGTTCAACAACACAGCACAACCTGCATTCACGAGCTCGTACACTTCTTCAAAATCCCCTGTGTAATACGGATCGGGCACTTCTCTCAACTTTTCGTTCGGAAGCAGGTCCATGAATTTGATAATCTCTGCCTCTTCACCGCCCGGCAGGCTTCGCACGTTTTCCGCATTGGAATTATCCATACATATAATGTAGTCAAATTGAGTAAAGTCTTCACTTACAAATTGCCTCGCCGTCATGTTGGCATACGAAATCTGATATTCGTCCAGCAGCTTCCGAGTACCTTCATGAGGAGGTTTGCCCACATGCCAGTTACCTGTACCAGCCGAATCAATCCGAATCTGTTCTCCAAGTCCCTTTTCCAGAACTTTGTGGCGCATAACGGCTTCTGCCATAGGTGATCTGCAGATGTTACCGAGACATACAAATACAACGTTAATCATGTGATATTATTCCCCCTTGCTTAATGTCCCTTGAATGACGGTAGGCGCATGGTGCGGCATGAGTTTCTCCGGCTTTAAATTGACGTTTTCGCTTGGGGTCAGCGAACGGCGCGGAAGTTTCCATTTATAATGAACAGAACACATCCGGAAAAAGACGACAGTCGCAAAACAGATCAACAGGCCGATGTTGGTTGTAAACCAGCCCATTCCAATCACAAATCCCGCAATCATTGCCCAGACTGCATAAATCTCGTCACGCAGAACGAGCGGTTTACGTCCGGCGAGAAGATCACGGATAATTCCTCCCCCAATGCCAGTAAGTACAGCTGCAACGATCACAGCACTAATTGGATGGCCCATATTGGCTGCATACAATCCGCCTTGAATTGCAAAAGCAGCTAGTCCAATCGCATCAAACAAAGCTTCTGTCCGTTTCCAGTGACCAATCCACTTCAGAGGTAATATAAAAGCAACGGCTACAGAGACTAACGCAAGCATGATTAGCGAACCCTGACTCCACAGCGTCGTTACAGGCACACCAATAAGTACGTTCCGAATCACCCCGCCTCCAAATGCTGTGACTAGGCCAAGCACCAGTACGCCCAAAATATCGTATTCCTCTTCCATGGCTACAAATGCACCGGACATTGCAAATGCAATCGTACCGATAATGCTGAACACTTCAAAAATGTGTAAGTCCAACCTGTTCAAACCTCACTTTTCAAGTCATCTCCATGTCGCTCTCCCCATTGTATCCGCGAGTATAGAAATTGTGCAACCACATTTTGTCGATTATACTGGTTTGGTATATTGTTTTAAAGGTTGGTTCTCCAAAAAGAAGTACATATAAACAATTAAATGTAATTCCCTCTATAAATAAGGAAGGATGAAACAAGATGGACTATAAACGTATTATCATCTTCACTGGAGGCGTGCTCGCCAAGGATTTCCTGCATGAAATTCTGCCAGATGACCTCATTATTGCGGCAGACCGTGGTGCCTTGTATTTAATCCAGAATGGGATCAAACCGCACATCGCTGTGGGGGACTTTGATTCTATTACAGAAGAAGAACGAGAGATCGTAAGCAGCAGCAGTGTCGAGTTCATTGCCTGTGATCCGATCCATAAAGACCTTACCGATACAGAAATGGCCTTTGAAACGGCCTTGGATCACGAACCTACGCATATTCTCATCTTTGGCGCCACGGGGACACGTATGGACCATACGCTTGCGAATGTTCATATTATGGTGCGGGCCATGCAGCATCACATCTCCTGCGCCCTACAGGACGAGCACAATTATATGACATTAACCACCTCCAGTGCTGTCGTTAGGCAGCGCGGTTATACCTATGTTTCACTGCTTCCATTAACGCATGAGGTGACAGGTATTTGTCTCGAAGGATTTATGTACCCTTTGGATCAAGCGACCATACGCATGGGGCAATCTTTGGGAATCAGCAATAAGCTGCTTGGGGAATCGGGTACAGTCACGATTGACAGTGGTTTGCTGCTTATTATCCAGAGCAAAGACTGAATATTTGATTGCTAAAAGCGATTCATTTCAATTTATTTAACGTGGATAAAGCTGCAGGCTGGAGTTCAATTATTACTTTTTTGTAACCTGATTTTCGAGCATATAAAATGCAGTAAACGAAGAAATCCCCTTGATTATCAAGGGGATTTTTGTTTTAAACACACTTTCCCATTCGTCAATAATTAATTTTTTGACATTTTTAATCGTATTTTAATAAACATGACCAAACGACTGGTCTATCAGGCTTTTTGCTTATGTATCCAATTTCTAGGTTGTTACAAACCTGTTATACTCGCTCTAGCAACTTAACGAAAACGAATTTTGGAGGTACTAACAACATGAAAACAAACTTCTTCATCCAAAAGGCCGTAACCGTCGGGTTGTGCGCTGTACTAGGTTTTGGAGCTGTATCAATGACTAATGCACCTGCTGCACATGCGGCATCTGTATCTACTGGACAACAAGTTGTAAACTATGGTAAAAAATTCACTGGAACTCCATATAAATTTGGTGCTTCAACAACAACTACCAGGTACTTTGACTGCTCTTCTTTTATGAAATACATTTTCAAAAAGTATGGTGTAGATCTTCCGCGCACTTCCGTTAAACAATCTAAAGAAGGTAAATTTGTCTCCAAAGCCAATCTTCGTGTTGGCGACATGGTCTTCTTCTCGAGCGGCAGCCGCTCCACCGGTTCAAACATTACACATGTTGGTGTGTATGCAGGAAACGGCAAAATACTTCACACGTACGGTTCCCCTGGCGTAACACTGTCTGATCTGAACTCAGGCACGTGGAAAAGAACATACATTACAGCTCGCCGCGTACTCTAATCTAACGTAAGATAAAATCCAACGGGCCGGATCAATTGATCCGGTCTTTTTAGTTTTACCCGGAATAAGCCCGCTCTCAAACTGGTGAATGATGGGACTGGTGGTCATAACCAATTGTTCTACATTAACCATGCAGCATATAGCCTATTCCCCGAACCGTATGGATCAGTTTCATCTCTCTTCCCTTATCCACTTTAACCCTTAGATGTTTAATATACACGTCCACGACGTTGGTATCCATCGCAAAATCGTATCCCCATACCTCGCGTAAAATATCACTTCGTGTACAGGCTTCGTTCAGATGCAGTGCCAGAAACTCCAGCAGCTCATACTCTTTAGGAGTCAGATTAAGATACTGCCCTGCACGGCTTACTCTTCGCGATCGCAAATTAATTCTAAGGTCTTGAACAACAATCATTTCCTCTCCGTCATGTGCTCCATTTGCAAACAGCCGAAGCAGACTGCGTATTCTGGCAAGCATAACCTTCCAGTGCACAGGCTCCTCCATCACGTCATTCGCACCAAAATCGAGCCAATCAATGACCCGCTGCGGAGAAGTCTCCGGGATGATAACCATGAGCGGTATGGGTAAGCTCTGATTCATCCATTCTTTCAACGCTTTTTTATCCGGCTCACTCCAGTGCACAGGCTCAGGTTCCCGGTCAACTAACAGGACTAATTGAGGACGAGTGGACCTCCGGTCCGTTTTTTGGCGTAATTCAGACCAGTCCAGCTCCTGTATTTCATAGCCCTCTTCCTTTATGATGTCTTTGATCCGGCTCGCTAACTCCCCTGCCCCTATTAAACAAATGACTGTTTTCAACTATTATCACCCGGCCCGTCTGTATTCCGCCGCCGCTTGGCATGGATTGTACAGTTAGCATGCCATAAAAAGAAAAAGTCCATTCCCGTAGGAACAGACTTTGCCAGACATAATGTGATTAAATCAGAAGATCATGTGAGTCAGCCGAAATAGCGATGAACTAATGTTCGAGCTTCAGCCGTATCTTTTGTCCCATGAACAAGAACACGGCCATCCTGAAAAATAACCAACCGATGATGGCCGATCGTGAATGACACCAGAAAAGGATTGTTTTCCACTTTTCCTTCCCCCAGCTTCATCAAGCGCTCTGCTGTATGCAGCAGGTCCAGCTGCATGCGGCGGGCAGGTCTAATCTGGACGGTATCTCTGCCGCACAGCACATCTGTTTTCTCCAAATTGGATGCAGAAAGAAACGGATAAGCTGCGGATGGGCCGCATGAGGCACAATCGTGCTTTTTGGCTCCATCTACATTAATGCTTATGTACTCGTTCCTCCACACATCAAATGACAGCAGTTTACGTCTGAGGGCTGCTTCGTTACCGCTCAGCAGCTTCATCGCTTCCGCCGTTTGATTGGCCGTCACCATCTGTACCGCTTGTGGTATAATGCCCGATGTGTCACAAGTATCTCCACCCAGCGGCACTTCTCCCAAAAGACAGTTCAGACAGGGCGTATCACCGGGCAAGAATGTATACGTAATCCCATAACTGCCAACACATCCCCCGTAAATCCAAGGAATTTGATGTTTCTGTGCCATATCATTAATGAGCAGTCTTGTATCAAAATTATCGGTTGCATCCATAATCAAGTCGGTATGCTGAATGAGGTCTTCCAATTCATCCACCCGCACATCCATTACTTTAGCTTCAATGCGGACTGTTGAATTAATGGCGGATAAACGTTTGAGGGCTGCCATTGCTTTGGGCATACGGTCAATCGCATCCTGTTCAACATATAGCTGCTGCCGCTGCAGGTTGCTCCATTCCACATAGTCCCGATCCACAATCGTAATCTGACCAACACCGGAACGAACCAGTGTCTCTGCAATACCTGTTCCAAGCGCTCCGGCTCCAATAATTAAAACTTTGCTGTCACTCAGTCTAGCCTGACCTTCTCTGCCAAGCGGCGCATATCGTTCCTGTCTCGAATAACGATCTGCCTGCTCCGCGTGCTGTAACTGATCTGTCATGTATGAACCATTCCTTCCACCGGACTGCTTGCTGCAGCATAACGCTTCATAGGAATCATGCCTGCTTCGTAAGCCAGTCTACCTGCTTCAACCCCCAGCCGCATCGCTTTTGCCATTAAGACGGGATCATCTGATCCAGATACCGCAGTGTTAAGCAGCACACCATCTGCCCCAAGCTCCATGGCAAAGGCAGCATCCTTAGGTGAACGCAGACCTGCATCAACGATAACAGGCACAACCGCCTGCTCTATGATGATTTCCAGATTATACGGGTTAATAATGCCTCTACCCGCACCAATAGGAGAAGCCCCAGGCATGACTGCATGTACGCCCAGCAGCTGCAGCCGTTTAGCCAGGATAACGTCATCCGAAATATAAGGCAGTACGGTGAATCCCTTTTCCAGCAAAATACTGCAGGCCTTGTACGTTTCGATCGGATCTGGAAGTAACGTTATTCCGTCACCGATGACTTCGACTTTTATCATATCACAAAGTCCCGAAGCCCGCGCAAGCTCAGCAATTCTTACAGCTTCTTCTGCCGTTGATGCACCCGCAGTATTGGGCAGCAGTGTGTATTTGCTCAAATCTAACGTATCCAGAAAGTGTTTTTTCTCCGTTTCCTCCAAATTCAGACGACGTACGGCAAAGGTAAGCACCTCCGTACCCGAAGCTTCTACAGCCTGGCCTTGAATCTCCAGGTCTGAAAATTTCCCTGTTCCGAGCAGCAGTCTCGATTCAAACGAATATTTTCCGATAGTTAACATGTTCCACGCATCCCCTGTCTATAATGATTAACCGCCACCTACAAAGTGAACAATCTCAATGCGATCGCCTTCTCTTAACATTGTTATCTCATGATGATCCTTGGTCAAAATACTGCGATTTAACTCCACAACTACCGTTTTCACCTGCAGGTTGAACGATTGCAGTAATTTATCCACTCGATTTAGTTCATCGTCAATCTCCATCTTCTGACCGTTCACGATGATGTTCACAGCACAACACCCTTTCTGTTCAATCGCTCAGGCGATAATGCTTCAATTCCCATCTCTTCCGCACTTTTGCCTTCCAGCATATCCGCGATCCAGCGACCGGTTATCGCACTAAGTAAAATCCCATTCCGAAAATGTCCATATGCAGCGTACAAGCCGGGAACTTGTTCACATTGACCGATATACGGCAGCCCATCAGGTGTAGAAGGTCTCACTCCTGCCCATGCACGCAAAAATTCCGCTTCCTTGACTCCCGGAACCCAATAACCTGCCGCAGTGAGCAGCCGTTGAACGCTATGTGCAGACACACTGCGATCTGTTCGGCCAGGCAGACTGGTTGCACCGATCCATACTTCTCCGTTGGCTTTGGGAACAACGTAAACGTCTTCTGCATAGATTGTACGATCAGGTCTATATCCTGCTTGTTCTGCCGAAAATCGGATTGCGGCTATTTCTCCTTTCACCGGACACGATGGCAGAGCTACCCCTACCTGACTCATCAGCTGCTCTCCATGTAATCCAGCAGCCACAATCACATGTTTGCAGGTTATCTCTCGCTTGGCAGCTGCCACGCCCTGCACTCCATTGTTATTTACAACGAGACGAATGTCCTGCACACCTTCCCAAATCCGCGCTCCCATCATGTGAGCTGCCCTCGCATAAGCTCTGGTCAGCGACACAGGCAGCACTTCGCTCTCCAAAGGTCTGTAATAAGCTCCGTACACATCCCGGTTCAGCCATGCCGCTTCCCGCTCCACAGTGCTTCTGTCCCACCAAAGCTG
Source organism: Paenibacillus sp. AN1007 (assembly GCF_040702995.1). Lineage (NCBI taxonomy): Bacteria > Bacillati > Bacillota > Bacilli > Caryophanales > Paenibacillaceae > Paenibacillus > Paenibacillus sp. AN1007. Next base: position 2,093,098 of record NZ_CP159992.1, on the reverse strand, counting down.
ATTCTTAACTGATGAATTATTTTGTTTATCTTTGCAGCGACTCAGCTCACTATAGGAACGAAAAGGTGTGATAAAACCGGTGTGCCTAAGACCTATCTCCATTCCTGTAAGAGCGTACAGCTGCTCTTTTTGGTGATGCAGCAGTTCTCTGCTGTCGCGCGCCGCCCGTGCAATAAGAGGATGGGCAAAATCCTCACTATCTGCTGCAAGCATACCAGCGGCTGCACCTGAACTCCCACTCGCAATCTCGGACTGTTCGAGAAGCAGTACTTCCCTGCCTCTGGATGCCAGTTCAAAAGCAATCGCACAGCCGATAATTCCCCCGCCAATAATAATGGTTTCTGCTTGGAAAGCTTCTGACGGTTCAGTTGATGGTTTACATATGGAGTCAAGCTCAGGGTTATCGTATTTACTCGATGAGGGGAAAGCCTCCTCAGATTGATTCATACTTTTCTGTTCCACGTTCTCATCTCCTTAACTTCGCAGCTGTACATCTCCTTGGCTGTCGACCATTCACATTCCGGCTTCCACAGCTTGTTTGAAAAGAGCGGCAGCATAGGCTGGGCTTTCATGTTTTAAAATACTTGAAATTACAGCGGCCCCCCTGGCTCCAGATGACCGGACAGCCTGAATATGGCTTGGCTGTATACCTCCGATCGCGATAACAGGCACGCGAACACTTGAACATACCTCTGCCAATACGGCCAATCCCCTTGGTGCTGTATCCGGTTTGCTCTGACTCGCGTACACATGGCCGAAAAAAAGGTAATCTGCTCCAAACTCTTCAGCGATTCTCGCCTCCTCGGCGGAATGCACGGATATGCCTAATCTCATTCGGACATCATGCTGATGCCAGGCTGCCATCTCCACTCCTGCCTTATGCAGCATCTCCCGACTCCAATGCACACCTTGATAAAAGGGGCTGGACTCCGACGGATTCGCACCATTTATTACAATGTGAGATGCTGGAATACCGGACGCTGCCATCTGCTTGGCCCAGTTGAACCGCTGCTGCAGCGTGAGATGCTTTTCCCGGATGTGAATATAATCCACCCAAGGCCATATTTCCTTGGCTGCCCGCAGCATGGCCGCTTGTTCCCCTTTATTTGTGGATACAGCATGCAGCTCAAAAGAGCAGTGATCTTGTTCACACCTCCGTCTAAAGCTCTCTTCCAACTTCTGCGGTTGGTATTTCTTCTGCTCGGCTAATTCCTTCATCTGCTCACGTAATCTCCCTGCTTCATTCTCGCATTTTACTGTACGCAGCTTTGTTCTCCCTCCTCACATCGCTTATACGGAAACCAAAAATATTAATAAAAAATCAAAAAAGCCGCTCCCGTAGGGGAGCGGCTGCGTATAAACAAAGATTCAGTTCAATAACGAAAATGCAGTTATACCTGTTAACAGTTAAAATACCCATTAACTATTAGCCCGGTATCGAAAGCCTGCATCACCTGCAGTGTAGAGATCCTGTTCATATTTTGGAGGATCACTTACTGTCGTTTTTGCTGAAACGCGCCACTTCCCTACGCTGGTATGATCCAGATCAGGTGCAAAGGGTCCGGAATCGCATTCTTCCATCTCAGCCGCTCGTGCGGCCCCCCTAGTGTTCATATGAAGTTGTAGCCTATATTACCACAGTCGAATTTTTTTGTCATCGTGCATTTTCGGACCACTCTTCTACATTCCACGTTTTGGTAACCCAGTCTTCGTAAAAATCCGGTTCGTGCGATACAAGCAAAACGGTTCCTTTATACTCTTTCAATGCACGCTGCAGCTCAGCTTTTGCGGTGACATCCAGATGGTTCGTCGGCTCATCAAACAAAACCCAGTTGCTTTCCCGCATCAGCAGTTTACACAATCGGACTTTAGCCTGCTCTCCTCCGCTCAGCATATTAAGAGGGCGAGTGATGTGCTCATTTTTGAGACCACAGCGTGCAAGATGCCCTCGCACTTCGTTCTGTGTCAGATGTGAAAATTCATTCCAAACATCATCGATCGGTGTAATGTTTTCGGCACGCACTTCCTGTTCGAAATAGGCTGTCTCCAGATAATCTCCCAGAAATGTTTTGCCGCTGATTGGCGCAATCTTACCCAGAATGGTCTTGAGAAGTGTCGATTTACCAACACCATTACAACCAACAATAGCAATCTTTTCTCCACGTTCTATCGTCATTGTCATTTTCGGCAGCAGCGGGTATGTGTAACCAATTTCAAAATCAATACCTTCAAAAACGGTTTTACTGCTCGCCCGGGCATCCTTGAATTTGAATGTTGGTTTTGCCGCTTCATCCGGACGATCAATCCGGTCAATCTTACCAAGTTGTTTCTCCCGGCTCTTCGCCCGTCCTGAGGTCGAAGCTCTGGCCTTGTTCCGCTGAATGAAATCTTCCTGCTTTTTGATATACTCCTGCTGCTTCTCATAAGCATCAATGTGCTGCGCTTTTTGCATATCCGCCATTTCCAGGAATTTCTCATAATTGGCAGCGTAACGCGTCAATTTGGCAAACTCCAGATGGTAGATGACATTCACAACTTCATTCATAAACTCCGTATCATGGGAGATCAGCAAAAATGCATGCGGATAGTCTCTCAAATATCGTGTCAGCCATTCAATATGCTCTACATCCAGATAGTTTGTCGGCTCATCCAACAACAACGCAGTAGGCTTCTCCAGTAATAACTTGGCAAGAAGTACCTTCGTACGCTGTCCGCCGCTAAGTGCAGCAACATCACGATCCAGCCCAATGGCATTCAATCCCAGACCATTAGCCATCTCTTCCACTTTGACATCAATTAAATAAAAATCGCCCTGTTCCAGCTGTTCCTGGATCTCGCCCATTTCTTCGAGCAGCTGCTCCAGCTTGTCCGCGTCTGCATCGGCCATCTGGTCGGTGATGGCCATCATTTCCTTTTCCAATTCCAGCAGCGGCAGAAACGCATCTTTAAGCACATCTCGAATCGTCCTACCTGGTGTTAACTTGGTGTGTTGATCCAGATATCCATAACGAACTTTCGGCGTCCACTCTACTTTACCGCTGTCTTTAAGAAGTTTTCCTGTAAGGATATTCATTAATGTTGATTTCCCGGCGCCATTAGCTCCGACTAGACCTACACGTTCTCCGGCAAGCAGACGAAAAGAAACATTTTTAAATAACGTTCGGTCTCCAAAATTGTGACTGACGTTCTCTACTGACAATAAACTCATAAGATGAGGCTGCTCCTATCTATTTACATTACTTTAGTTCACGTTTCAAACCCCTATTCTAGCACAGATTCTGTGTTTTCTGAAAGTAATGAAAAATGGGCAGAGCAGTTATACTCAAAATACCCTCTCGCTGCTGCCTGCTTTGCAGTCGTAAATACCTCCTCCGCACGAAAACCGGGATTACAGGTCGCAGGATAATGATATTTAATGCCTGTTGCGGAATCCATTCCGCCAACAACTGCTGTTCTTTTAACCAGTCTTCCTCCGCCAATTGCATAATTGTTAATTTTTTGATCTCCAGCAGCAATGCCTTGGATAAAAGCCATCAAGCCAGTATCATTGATCGAATTATACCAATCTTCCTGTGAGATCAAGGGCATCGTGAACAGATAAGATATCCCATTCTTCCTGGCGAATTCATTATGACGATTAATGACGTCTGCCAGATCATCCTGAACACGAGTCACGATCCGGCTGCGCCGCACCTGTTCAAAGACCGCTGTGTCTTGAAGGAGTGTAATTGTTGAGTCTGCAGCCAGTTCCTGCTGAAATCCTTCGATCCATTTTCCCGCACCGGCATCATAAGCATAAATATAACCGTCAAGTGTAAAATTAATGCTGTTTCCGTCCGAATCTGAGTATGTATAAGGTTTTTTAGCGCTCCACACATGTCTGAAAGACCTTTCTATCTCCCCTGTCATTGCGGTCTCTTTGGCATACATATAATAACCGTCATAATCGAGTATCACGATTGCCGGAATGTAGTCAAACATATGCTGAACAGCAGGCGGATCATTCTGTATGCCCATGTTCAAAGCCATCGTTTGGGTAAATGCAGACAGCGCAAGTTCCTTATCCGCCCTAACAAATTTGATGGATTCGTACCCTGCCTCGGCATGTTGTTTCTCGTTCTGATGCATAACTGCGCCAGCATCCATCACTGCGGTTTGAAGTGCTGTTTGGTAACGATAAGCAAGCTCACTCGCTTTCTGAACATCATGGGTACGGAGTGTGAAAATATAAAAGAGCGGAAAAAAAATCAATACAAATACGATGGAAAGTTCAGTAATCTTCATTCAGCACCATGCCCCCATGTGTGGCAAAAACCGCAGAAGCTTGCGCTGTACCTAATAACCACTCCCGTAAAAGCATAGCTGGTGTGCGATTGGTGCTTTTGAGACTCACAGTGAAGTAATCACCCACGTTTAGCATATATCGGCGCTCCGGATCTTCTATGGACAATGTTCCAGACGGCGGAAAGAGGCGATCCCTGATTTGAGACAAGTAATATCCATCATGAACAACCTCATAGGTTCCCGTAAAGCTGGTTTGATTCATCGGGTCCGTATATTGAGGTACGTATTTTTTATGCAAATGTTCCATTGAGAGATCATAGTTGTTACCCGTTCGGGCTAACTGCTCTTCGAACTCCATCAGCATTCGTGGTGAGATATAACCTTTAGTTCGCACAGCATCGACCAACCGTGTGACATTCTGAGCTGCAGTCATACGTGCAATATCATCCTGACGTTCTGCAGTTTCGGCCGCAGGATATACATAAAGCAGAAGAACTGCAAGCAATACCGCCAACAATTTGGATGCCGCATTGATCACGGTCACCCTCCCTCCTTCCAAAATGAAAGCTTTAATAATTCTCCTGATACATTCCGGCTGTATTCAGCTCTATAGTACGCATCCAGCTCAACCGGAATCATGACTGATGGATTTACAAGCGGATCGACCACGTACACATAACCATTTACCTCAACCTGAACTTCTGTTCCTGCCATCTGCCGCACAGTATGAAGCACTTCAGTTCCGGTATATGTGTCCAGTCTGCCCGTACGCAGTGTCGTATGAACTCTGCCCTCCATAGCTGCATTTGCGTTCATCCTCTCGTTCAAAGCGTCTGTTAGAATACGAAGATTGCGCTGTCCGTACAAGCAGGCTGTCACTAAAAAGACAACCGCCGTACAGAGCAGCATCAGATGCTGCGTGTTTCGGGTCATGTTGGACCATCTCCAGTCAAGATTGCTGGAAGATCAGACCTCTAACCACATTGGATCGGTCTTTGACGATGACAGCTTTGAATTTACCACTAGGATTAACATATTGATTGTCTTTTTCACTCATCGTCTGATTAATACTTCCTACCTTGTCATCAGGTGCAATGACAGAACCATAGTCCGCATTGTTTAGATCTTGAGAAATGTTGAGCTGATTGCCGTACCATTGACCACCTTTGTTTTTCCCTGTAATAACCTGGATGCCAAACTGATCCTTGTCCGCATACTTACGCAGAGCATTGGTCACCTGTGATCCGCTAATTGTTGTTCCGTCATACACTGTAAATGCAGCCTGTGAAAGCTCTGTCTGAATATCTGCAAAGTTATTTTGTGCCGTTTTGGTAGCCTCCTGAGCGGAAATAAACAGCAAGACGACGATCGTGATCAAAGCAATGGTCAGAAAAATTCCCGCAGCTACCTTCAAAGCACTTGAAGCATTATTCATAATAAACACCCTCCTAAAGTTATATCCTCAATTATTATTGAGACTTTACACGATAATGTAATATGACCTACAGCCTTTGAATTTGTTCATAGTACGTGTTCATCTGCACAAAACTCATCCCAACGAGAGGAATGACCAGGTAGAGAAAGATTAGAGCATACATAGGAGTAAAACCGATTGTCCTGCCCCAACCTGCCTTGATATCAATGATTTTGCTGTATTCCTGTTTGCGCTGTTCAAAATAGAAGGACATCATGCTTTCCAGATCGTCAAAAGCTTCACGAATGGATATTTTCCCCAGAGCAAGCTGTAATTTATCAATTAAACGTTGAAATTCAGGCAAGCCGACTTCTTCCTTTAATTGTTCAAGTGCATCCTCGGGTCCATGTTCGAAATGCAGCAGACACTTCTGCAGCGGCCTTTTGAAAATGACCGCAAATCGATTGAGCCATTCCACAATCTCTTCAACAGACATCCGATCCATCTCTCTCAAAATGGAAATCACGGTCTGAAATTGATAGATTTCATGACGCATGTCCAACCTTCGCATTTTACGCTGAAACAGCATGAGCCAAATCGGAACATAGTATCCTCCTACGCCAATCGCTATGGCCAGAACAATTCCCCACCAGCGTAAATACTGGTTGTTATACGCCTCAATCTTCTCTGTAATGCGTTTTATCGCCGCCGCCTGTGTATCCTGGTCCAGCTGTACTGGTGCAAGCTGCGTCAATGCATTGGAGACATCTTTATAAGAAGTTCCGGCCTTCATGCGAACATGTTCCATGACCAATGCGTCAAGCGCAGTCATATCTTCGGCTGCCTTCAGATCTGCCTCAGACATCGTTCCAAACATGCGGTCATCCCTGATTGGATCATGCAGAATATGATTACGTTCAACCTGATGAAGCAGCAGAAAAAAGCCCGTAGTCAGAACCGTGCAGCTTATAAATAACAACAATCGTCGAACAGCCAGCCATTCGTACTTTAACTCGGTACTGCTCTCTCTCATTAATCTGATTGTCTGATGGTATTGAACGCTCCCTGGTTTGGGAGCAAACAGCACAGCTATTTTTCGTAAAAAGAGCTGTTTATACAGGAATCGATCCAGTCTGGATTGTTTATGTCCGGAGCGATAGCGGGTTTCTTCGTAAGACTGAAGACGCTGCAGCAGCAGATAGGCGGCTATGATGATAACATAGATCGATATTTTGGTAACGAAGCCAAGTTTACTGCGGTAAAACTCATCCATTGTAGGAAAGCTGACTCGTGCCCAGCGCTCAATCGGCCCCGTAAAAAGTACTGGAGCAAGAGCAATTACATTCAGACCCTGCAGCAGATAATCAAGCCGCTCACGCCTCAATATCTCCAGATGAATTTCCTGTGTAAGATTACCTAATCCTTGAAGATAAATGGAACCCTGTTTCTTGTCCTTGTCTCCAAACTCCATGACCATATAAGAAATACCGGCAAAACCTTTTAGGAAACGATTTGGCGCCACTTCATAATACCGCTCAAGTGCTTCATTGGGGTCAGGGGAAGTCAGCGCTTCATAGATCAGTCTTACCTGCTCCGCGGCTTCACCTGACGCTGCCTCAGATGCTTCGTACAGTGCTTCCTCAACCATTCCATGCTGATGATACCGATGTCTCACATCTGCAAACAGGTCGAGCATCTGCACCAGCAGCTTTTTTCCAGACGACTAAGGCACATATCCACCACAAGGCTGTTCAGCACAACAGCACAGAGAATGGACTGTATAATAAACGAGGTGCCGGGCTCAGACCAAAACAGTACTGCACTGACTGCCCCATACCCGCCGACAATAATCAGAACAACAGTCATCGTTAGTTTTCGCAGGGTAGGTTCATCTCTGGCATAGCGATACGAGATTCTTTTTTTTACTTGCATGATATACGTTGAGAGCAGCGGTATCTTCATGCCAAGCTGGTATGCCTGCAGCAGGAGACTTCCCCAGTCCCGATACTTCCTGCCGTATATGCTGATCACATTTACGGCAGCATATGCCGCGGCCGTCTCTTTTCGTCTTATTACATGCAGCATCATTAGTGTAATGAGTAGACCAGATGCACAGATGCCTATAACAAGAAGCAGAAGCCATTTAATGCTCATAACTCTCACCCCAATGCTGCCCGATAAACTGCCCAAATCTTTCAGCATCCTGAACCGTCATCTGTTCCTTCATATCTGTTATACACGAGAGGGAGATCGGCGCAGACGCCACATATTTACCCTGCTGATACTCCACCACATTCCGAAATGCGAAACCGTCCTCTTCCTCCGGCACCTCAGTATTATTGAAACGGGGAATACATTCGGTGATCCGCTCGATAAACCTGCGGCCCTCTGCATCTTTCTTCATATGGACATCAAAGTTAATAACGCTGACAACCTGCTCTTCCGCAATATGTTCATGCTGAAATATACCTGTTTTGAGCAGTGAATTCCGGAGTGAAAACACCAGATCACGGAATGTTTTAGCATGGTGAGTAAACAGGGTGAATAAGCTTGCCACCTGTGACATCTGAATCATCCAGGCAGCTACCTCATCGCTCGCAATCTCACCAAGTATGTTTACCGTACCGTCTGTTTTTTTCTGCAGATCGAGCCCCTGCTGCCCAGATATATGTTCTGTTTCGCGAAAGCTGAGAATGTTGCGGCGGCTGTAGATTTTTCTTAACTGCAGCTCAAACGCCATTTCCTGTACACGAAGGGTATATGAAGCATAGATATGTTTGACCATAGCCATGAGCAGCGTAGTTTTACCAGACCCCTGGGCTCCCGTTACGGCAGTAATTCGGCTCCCTTTCATCAAAAATTGCAGCATCTCAATTGGTAATTCTGCGTTGTTACCCGTAATCAGCTGTTCCAATGAAGCATTAGGGATATCAAATTTCCGAACAAAGAAAGCCCATGATTCGGCAAAAGGAGGACGCACAACGACGACTCGTGAGCCATCCTTCATTTCGTTGACTTTGTAGCCGCTCGCCTCCGACAACTGCCCCGGATAATTGTATTTATAGATGTTCTGACATACTCGCTTTAACTCTCGAATGCTGCCGAAACTCAAGAACGGAAGATGAATAGATTTTCCTTTATAAAAAATCCACACACTCTCCATGCCGCTGAGCGGTTCCTCGTAAGGCTCATCCTCAAAAGCGTGCTCCAGTAGATCATTCCATGAAACAGGAATATGACTGCCCATATGCGGGAGGGATTCAAGGATACCGCTTACCCCACCACTGACACCATCGATCCGTTGATCCCTGATCTCATCCACAACCGAGAACCCCTTGTAATGCTGATAGACACGCTGCACGATAATTTCTACCTTTTCTCTGAAGCCCAATTCCCGGTATTCACAATCAAAAACATACTGGACATCCTGTTCGGAAATATAATAGCTTCCGCCATCCTGCGCGGCCTCATCCAGTCTGAGTTTACCTAAATCATAAGTGTCAATCATCATAGACAATGCGTCTGCCCCAAATTGTTGACGATATAAATAAAAAATGATCTCGAAGCGGTCCTGTACCGTCAACCGTTCGGGTTCGGCGAACATTATGACTTCGTCCACATTAGCTTTGTTCAAGCCAATACTTCGTGTCAGCAGGTCACCAATCAGATTTTTGACGTACGTTTTGTCACTGAGGCTGCCGGATACGCATCCTTTCAACGCTTTTCTCATCTCAGCACGCTGATTAATCCTTCGGCGATACTCTTCCTCATGTAAACCTGCATCAGCAAGCTGGCTGTGGCTTATTTCATGCAGTGAAACTTTTACCCGATGAATTAATGCTTCAATTGTAAAAGACTCCTGCTGAGGTATGAGGTTCTTTCTCTCCCGAATGAAAGCTCGGTATTTAAACCAGACATAACACATGCCTGCCATTAAAATAATCACTATCCCCAATGTATTCCATATCATTAAAAATTCAGGCGCCCCTTTCCAGCCTTTTCAACACAGTGCTTAATCCCGCACCTTCCATCACCAGACGGGCGAGTTCACTCATGCCAGCGGCAAAACTCCCTTTACGAACATCTTTTTTCTCACTCATATTTTGAAGCTGCAGGTATCTCGCCGCATCTCTGCGGTTCATCGCATCCAGATAAGCCGATGCATAGGGTATAGCCGACAAACTGCCCTTATACCTAAAACCACGTCTAATGTTTGAAAGTGAGGCACGAGAATGAGAATCATACTTATTGATAAGCACATGAAGCCTTTTCTCACTCAACTGCTCAGGCAGTATCTCTTCAAAAAATTGCTCCAGATTCCTCATATTCTGATTCAATACAACGACAACATGATCCGTCTGCTTCACCATAAACTGTGAATCAGCACCTGTATGCTCCGCATCCAAAAGAACCAAATCATAACTTTGGTTCGCAATATCCAGCAGTTTTTTTAACAGTTCCCCTCTATCAGTTATAAAGCGTTCGTTCCTGTTATTACTCCCTGTCAACAGATCAAGTCGGTCCTGCAGCAGCGGCTTGGTGTAATCACTTAAATTGTGTTTGTTAAGACTGCCGCTAACATACAAGCGTTCGACCGCGTCCCAGCCATTTTCTTCGAAAGAAAACATAAGTTGAGCTGAAACCTTCTCGTCCTGAACTATGCCTGTTTCTACACCAGAATTTGTATGACCTGTATTAACTAACAGCGTTCTGGTTCTATACTGCATCGCTATCGTATAAGCACCGATCAAGGCGCTTGAAGAACAGCCCGTTTCCGCAAAAGGGCTCCAAAATGTAATCGTGCTCATGCCCTCATCCTCTCTGCTTTTTTGATCGCGCGGCGGCTTTGGACAAGTTCCCAACCGGTCAGCTGCTCCACAACACGACATAATGATTTTTTGTAGTTTCTTGACAATGGGCCCAGCTGTACACAGCGATGATGTTCATTCTCAAGCTTGGCAGCCGCACTGAGTTCATCCCATGGGAGGATCATCGGCTCCCCCGTCCAATGAAAAGGGCTTCCTTCCAGATAGGCCCACAAATAGTGCGCTTCAAGTCTGCAATCGACGCTGTTGATCAGCATTCGCTGGAAAGCAAGATCCTTAGGCAGCTCCTGCTCCGCTGTTAACTGTTCGAGCCATCCTCTCCCCCGTTCCAGATTGTAACGTTCATAATCACTCACCCACACACGAACATCTGCGGTTAGCCATAGATTTCGCGAAGCAAAGTGTGAAGTCTCCATGTCATATATCACATAATCGTAACTGTCCAAACGCTCACCATTTACGTGCAGATGATGTTCTACCGCCATTGAAGTAACAAAGTGACAGGCAACGTCAAACCCCTCAAATTCCACAACCCGCAAAGACTGCTGATGATCCCCGACACTGTATCCATATTTTTGCTGCAGTGTACCATCCACGAGCAGAACCCGCTTACCTGTTGAAGCAAGTATTTTACACAAGTACAGCATCAGATCATTTTTTTCACACAAACCAGCAAAAATCCATACATGCACAGCTCACCGCTCCTATCCTCAAGTTTACGTTGTTATAGGCATTTCATTATTTACAGGCTCTATTTTTCCGCATTCCCTGCTTTTGTGTTAAATTAAATCATTCATTCCCGTTCAGTACCTGCTGCTGCTCATTTAAGGTTGAAGATTCAATGGAGTTTGATGCTTCTCCAGCATGTCCCCCTTCGGTACTGCCTGATCCATCCCTCCAGATCGTACCGTTTGACAGGGAGGAATCTTGTGCCGCTAGTCTTTTGTTATACGTAATCGAGGATTCTGCTGCATCCTGCTCAACCCCTCTGGATGGTGCTGATACCGACGCAGCTAACGAACTTTCTAGCGAGCTTCGAACTTGTCGAGATAATTCCTGTTCGGCATGGCGCACAATGTTGGGATCACTCTCCAGCAGTTTTAACACCTCGGAATTGGCTGGATATGTTGGAATTGCCGCTGTCTGAAATTGTGGTTCTACATACGTTAAAGCGTAAATTGAAGCTTTATGTAAATAGGCATCTACAATTGCGCTGGACAGCGACAAAATCTCTTCTTCTGTCATCGTAATCCACAATGTCGCTGCGTTTAAACGTTCCACTTTTTTCTTGGATAAAAGAACATAGTCCTGACCTGTCGGAAACTGAATTCGAACATCAATCCTGTCTCCTTTCGCAAGTGAGGAAGGCAGCAGTACCACCTGCAGTTCACGATTTCTTAGATCGGGCGGAGCAGGCATGTCCTCATATACCATCTCGGTTGTAATGGCCGTTCCTTTTTTAAGTTCAATTTTCGCCGCTTGACCTTCCATTTTCTTGGTGCTGGACCACAGATTACGCGGTGCCTGCGCATCAGGTATCGCAATCAGCTTCAGATCCTCGGGAAGGATTGATTCACCTGCTTCAATATCCCTGATCGTAACCCATCCCTGAGCGCCGGAATTCCACTGCTGCAGCAGCGACGCTTCTTTCTCCTCATATGCTGACAAATAAGTGTCCTCCATGGCTGACCTGGCATCCGCTGCCGTTTGGAGCTGATAAATCACGTATCCACCAAAGATCAGTCCCATGGCTCCGGCTCCAATCAATCCCGAATAAATGAGTTGACGACTTTGTTTTCTTAATCTGGACAAAAGAGGCTCTCCTTTCGTTATCTCCTCTAATCATGTACTTTTCTTCGCGAAAAAAATGAACGCTTTCTAGGCTGTGCTGCCATTAGGTGCCCCAGAATTTGCGAGAACATCTTATCCATATGCGGGTCCTTGTCAAATGGATCAAGCTGGAGCGGCAGTCCGTATACACTCGGTGTACTCAATGTTCTGCGTATACGTTCCACGGCATCTGTCGGGGCAAGTGGAATACAGTATATCCATTTCTCCCGGGGGTAGCGATAATGCGAGCGTACAAAAGCAGTAATCTCCACTTGTCTCCACTCTGCTCCTGAACCGATGACGATGGGCAGATCGGCACGTAAAAACTCTTCTAATCGGCTCTGATCCTGTCCGCTCCCAAGATCCATTACGATGAACTGATAACTGCCGCCCAGAAGTGATAAAATATCGGCACGGCCCGACTGCTTCCAATAATGCACGCCATCTACTGCAAACTGTCTGCCTGAATAGACTGGTTTCCCTCCTTGAACCGCCTGCTGAATACGTGCAAATGACTGAGAACGAGGCGACATCTCGATGACCGCAACCTTGAAGTTTTGCCTTTCCAGATAGTGGCTGATCGCGATCGCTGTATGGGTAACACCGGCCCCCGCTGAGGCCCCGGTAAGTGCAATCACCCGGGTCCCTCCACCAAGCCTCAACTGTGGATCTGAATGAGATGTATGTTCCGCCCTTCCCGGTATGCGAAGCAGTTCCTTTCTCACCTCATCTGCTGTTTGAAACCGTTCATCTGCTTCATGCCTCAACAACCTTCTCGCAACAGGAAGGTAAGTTCGCGGGATATCCTTTCGTATAAAGCTCTCCACACCTTGAATCCATTCCGTATAAGCTCCACTCGTCATCAGATATAACATCAATGCACCAAGACCATATAAGTCCGAACGGGCATCTGTTTGTCCCGAACCATACTGCTCTGGTGCAGCAAATCCGGCAGTCCCAAGCTTTACGGTGTCTTCAGCACCCTGCGTCTTGTAACTGCGAGCAATGCCAAAATCAATTAAACGTACTTCATGCTCGGGTGTAACCATAATGTTGGCTGGCTTCAAATCCCTGTAGATCACAGGAGGGTCCAGGTTATGCAGGTAGCTCAGCACATCCAGCAGTTGAAGTACAAAGTCCATCAGCTGCTGGATTGGAATTCTCCCCCTGCACTGTTTGAAGTAATCGCCTAGGGTTAAACCTTCAATATATTCCATGACCAGATACGTATAACCGGCTTCATCAGGAGCAAAAAAGTCAACAATCTGTGGAAGCCTCGGATGGCGCAGTGAGGTTAGCAGAGCCGCTTCTCTCTCTACACTGCCTTCGTAGGGCATCTGCGTAATACTTTCTTTCACCGCCCATATTTTACCCGGAAGCTTCAGATCCTCTGCCTCATACACATGGCTCATTCCACCGGAACCAAGTACAGATAGGATGCGGTATCTTCCTCCCAGCAGGCTTCCGCGTTCCAGCCTAGCCGGATGTCTCATAAGAGTGCCTCCTTCCACACAGCACAAAAAAGGGAAAGCTTCACCGAAGCTGAACCAACCGGATAATTCGGTTCTGTCCACTTCGGGATGCTTTCCCTCAAATTTTGTAATGTTATGGTTAATATTGGTACCATTATAGTATACCAAAGCATATGTTGTAAAGCTGAAATTCGTTATGATGTATCTCTTAATATTTAATCATATAAAGTGTAATCTCTTCGCGATTATGGAACAGCTGCTTCGAACGCTGAATCTGCATCCGTGAACGCTCAAACGTATCAATCACGTCTTTAATGAGCGCGAGCGGTTTCTTATGAAGCAATTTTACGGTAACAATCGCCGTTCCACCGGATTGAAGGCTGTACAGAAGATCAGATATCAACCTGCTCATCAGCTTCGGACTCCAGCTCATATCACATACAAGCAGATCGAATTCGCCTTCGCGGAAGCGGACGTCACCTGCATTTTTTTTCAAAAAGGTCAGTTGGGGTGAAGCGAGCAGAGATGCATCCATCTTCGCCGGGTCTACTGCGGTTACCTCAAGCCCACGCTCAAGCAAAAATGATGTCCATCCCCCTGGTGCTGCCCCAATATCCAGAGCCTTGTGAAAAGATCTGAAATCAATGCCAAAGGTCTGTTCCGCTTCGAGCAGTTTGAATTTGGCTCGTGAAATCTGTCCCTCTTCTCTCTGAAAACGAACAGCTCCACCGCTCCAGTCGGACAGATTCTGTTCGGGTTTGGACACTCCGGCATATAACATATCATCGGCGGCAAATACCGAAATGACAAAGTCCGCACCCCGGATAACCCACTCACATCCGAGATCGTCCAGCTTTTCTGTCAGCGTTTGCTTCAATGAAGCCGCGTTTTCACGCCAGAAAGAACCTTCCGTTTTGCGAGTTTGCAAGACCACCTTCGCACCAGACAATGCCTTTTGGTTCAGAATAAATGCAATCAGTTTCTCCAGAGACTGCTCTGCATCTTCCGTGTTCTCTTGGAATTGCACAGGTTGAATATGACGTAGAAACGTTGGAGACTCCTGCAGCAGCCTAGCCGAAACTTCTTCCTCTGCAGCCGGCAAACCGGCAAGCAGAACTTCTCCTGGAATCAGCACGGTGCTCTTAACTGCTCCAAAGGTACGGCGCAGTTCCTCCTGCGCATAAGGCGCAAAGCCATGATTGGCGGTGCATATAAAACGGGAGAAGTCTGCTTCTCCCCAAGACGATTGTGTACTCAACTTGTGTTACCCTCCAGAACGTACGCGTATCCATGGCCGATCTTCATACCACTGAATATCTACCGGAATATCATACGTATGCTTAATTGTATCTTCTGTTAATATGTCATGTTTCGGTCCCGCGGCAGCAATACGTCCATCACGGATCAATGCGACATGAGTAAACAACGGCACGATCTCTTCCACATGATGAGTGACGTACACCACCGTCATATTTCGCTGACGCAGACGATCTATTTCGATCAACATCTTCTCGCGTTCATACAGATCAAGGCCGGCACAAGGCTCGTCCATAATAAGCAGCTTTGGTTCAGCCATCAGCGAACGTGCCAACATGACTTTTTTGCGTTCTCCCTGGGATAACGTCCCCAGCGGTTGATCTGCCAGTTTCGAAAACCCCATCTCGTCCAGCAGCTGCATCACCTTTGTTTTTACTTCATCCGGAATAGTCTGATAGAAACGCAAAAAAGCATACGCTCCCGTAGCGACAACCTCCCATACCGGATCGCGTAATGTCAGCTTTTCAATCAATGTTTGACTGATATAACCGATCTCTTTGCGAACTTCCCGAACATCGCATTGTCCATACACATTACCGAGTACTTCAATGCGCCCTTCAGTTGGAAACAGATAACCATTCATCATTTCCAGCAGCGTTGTTTTACCCGATCCGTTCCTGCCCAGAATAACCCAGTGTTCACCAGCTTCGATGCGTAAATGAACATCTTTCAGAATTTGATTCTCATCACGGCGAAGCGAAATTTGCTCCATCATAACAACACTCATTCCAACACCGCCTTCCGAATTTCATGAAGCAGGTGCTCGACCGAATTCATTCGATACACCATCCTGGGCACGTCCTGCTCTCCATCAAACAGCATTAAAGCCGGCACACTTGAAATCTGAAACTGCTGTACCAACTCAGGAATGTCATGTATGTTCATATCAACCAACGTATTTTCCGGCAGCAGGTGCTCAGCAACTTCCAGCATACGGCGGGCTGCTGCACATGTTCCGCATAACGGCGTATAGATAAATACAGCATGAGGTACACCTTCCCATACACCGCGCATTAACATTTTAGACGTAATCGGCTTCATGACTTCTCAGCCTCCGCAGCGATCCGAAGCATGACTTCACCTGTCATCGGGCCGTTATGAATAACGACAGATTCAGGTTTACTGCTGTACAGTATCTCGTACATCTGCCGTTTTCCATACATACTCGACGTATGTAAATAGATTTCACGTGGATAAAGCTCTTCCCTTACAATCGCTGCGGCAACCTCACCGCCGTTCATCGAATCCGGTCCCAGCTCATAGTCCAGTGACAGAATGTCTACTTGGCCCTCTCTTAATAACATAAGACATTCCTCTGCATTGACAGCCAGTACAAACCCTTTTGGACAAGAACGATAGTCATCCAGAAAAACATGCATCGTCTCGCACCTCCCAACTTATAACCAGGAACGCATGAGCTGAATATCTTCCCGATGCGTTCCATCTTCTCCCGTTTCCGTCTCCAGTACAACAACCGTTTGCTGAAATTCCGGCGACTGCAGCAGTGTCTTCATCGATTCGCAGCCAATATGGCCCTGACCAATTCGCGCATGCCTGTCTTTTTTCAAACCGTATGCGTACTTGGAATCATTAAAATGAACAGCCGCCAGAACATCCCAATATCCCAGCTGTCTGCCCTTTTCTAATAAAGCTGACTCATCTCCGGATTTCCACATCCCTGAAGCAAAAGCATGACATGTGTCGAAACAAAAAGCAATACATTCCGGATATCGACTCAGTTTGCGAATCTGTATCATTTCTTCCATCGTTGTTCCCATAGGGCCATGATCCCCTGCCTGATTTTCAAGTAAAATCTTGGACTTGCCCTGCCACCCTTCGAGTGCGGCGTCCAGACATTGAATCACATTATGGTATCCCTCCAGCGGATCTTTGGCTTGAAGATGTCCAAAATGAACAACCGTCCCCACCGAACCGCATGCGTCAGAGATTTCGAGATCGTTACGAATGGAATTTACTACTGCATGGAATCCCGCCTCTCCACGGGTCATGCCAAGTGCCGGATTCGTGGGATAGGGCGAGTGTGCAATGGAAGCCAGTCCATTCGCCTCGCACCAATCCCTGCACTGTGCAGCATCCTTCAGATCCAGACGTTTCAGATTGAGACTGCGCGGGTTTTTCGGAAAATACTGAAAAGCCGCTGCTCCCATCTCATGCGCTCTCCTAGCCGCCTGTAAAAAACCTCCTCTGGTGCTGACATGTGCGCCGATACCCGTTTTAGGCCTCATGCTGACATTTGGGACAGAAAAATGCCTTTTTGCCCGTAATTTCTACTCGTTCGATGGTTCCCCCGCAGCGTGGACAAGCTTCGCCTTCCCGATCATAAACCCTACACTGTTCGTCGAAACTGCCTGTTTTGGTATCTCCCTGCATCAGCGGCATTTCCATATAGCCACCCTCGGACGCGGCTTCTCGCAGTACCGACTGCATGGCATGGTACAAGCGTTCAGTCAGCTCTGGAGAGTTAGCAATATTCTGCGTTTTTGAGCTGGGTCTAAGTCCCGCCGCAAAAGCAATTTCATCCGAGTAGCAATTACCAATACCCGCAATAATATGTTGATTCACCAGCGTTGTTTTGAGTGTTCCACGGCGACCTTTCAGCAGTCCGGCAAATCGTTCTTTGTTCATCCGGCGATCCAGCGGCTCTGGACCAAGATCGGACATGGCTGCTTCCGTTTCCTTGGAAGTCATCAGATGCAGATACCCGAGACGCAGACCGATAAAGAACAGAATATGTTCTCCAAAATGAAGTTCTACTTGTGTGGATCGATCGGGACGCTCGTCCTCTGTGCCCCAGAACAGCATGCCGCCCAGCATCAGGTGCAGCACAAGCCGCTTGCCGTTTGCGAGGTGAAAAATCAGATGTTTCGCACGCCGCTCAACAAATATAATCCGATTGCCTGTCAGTTCACGTATGAACACGTCAGAAGTAGTATTAATCGTTTTTTCACGGTTTACGACTACACCTGTAATCGGCAAATCAAGTATATGCTCGGACAATATCGTCCGGTAATTTTCCATTTCCGGTAACTCTGGCATTCTTAATCTACTCCTTCTTGGAAGCCTGGTCAGCCCGCTCGGTCAGCCATGCAGTAAGTGTATGCAAATCATCAAAAACATGATCAGGACGAGCTTTCGCGGCCTGAATATGTCCATCCATATTTTCACGTGTTGTAACACCCGTAAGCACAAGCAGCGTTTCACAGCCCGCCGCCACGCCTGCAGCAATATCTGTGCGCATATTATCACCGATAACAGCCACTTCTTCAGCTTTTAAGTTCAATCTGCGAATCGCGGATCTCATAATGATGCTTGAAGGTTTGCCGATGACCGTTGGCTGCACTCCCGCTGCCGCTTCAATGGCTGCTCCAAGCGTACCTGCGCCAGGTGTCAATCCGTCATCGGACGGAAGCTGGAGATCCGGGTTGGTCATAACAAAAGCTGCTCCTCCATTGATCCAGCGGAGTGCCTTCGTTAATTTTTGATAGGAAAATTCACGGTCGATGCCTTGAATAACATACTGCGGCTCGTCCTCAGTCATCATTAAACCGGCTTCTTCCACAGCCTGAAGAAGACCCGTTTCCCCAATACAAGCCACCCTCGCCCCGGGAGATGCTGCCGCAACATATTCCGCCGCAGCCACCGCGGAGGTGCATACCTCTGAGGCATCAGCAGATATGCCCATCCCGTTCAGGTGGTCGGCAACACCTTGAGGGGTACGGGAAGAATTATTGGTCACGAACAAATAAGGCACCCCCTGTTCTCTCAGCGTCTGAATCAGCTGGTCAGCTCCATCGATCCGATGCCTGCCATGATACAGCGTACCATCCAGATCGATCAGATAGGCCTTTATCATACACAGCACTTCCTTTCTTCATTACATTAACATTTCATGCCCTGAACGGGACTTATGGATGGAAATAACCTGTATTATATGTATTAAAGCATGTAGGATAGCCTTAACTTACAAGGGCATGCTGCAAGTCGAACCGGATCGAAGACCGGCGGTTTAACTCGCGCGCCTGCTGTACAAGCTTGTCATTTCCTGCGCTTTCCCGGAAAATAATTCGGATCATTTCCCTGCTCATACTGCCCATCCTACACGCTTTTTGACCAGATTGCAAAAGGGACCTCAGGAATATTTCTCCCTCAGTCCCGTCTCATTCGCCAGCTGCTGACTGCAGCCTACTCCACCGTCAAAGACTACACTTTATTGCGTTGAATCATGCTCTCGGTGAACAACAGGGATAAGTTGGTGCTCGTTCGCAAGACGTGTATTCGGGAAGATGGACTTCGCTTCCTCCAGAAGCGGTTGAAGCTGATCGTCATCCTTATAACGCGAGCTGAAGTGAGTCATAATCAGCTGTCCTACACCCGCCGCTCGGGCCGCTTCCGCCGCTTGTTTCGATGTACTGTGATAGTATTCATGGGCTGTATCGGCCAGATCATGCATAAACGTCGCTTCATGAACAAGAACATCTGCATCCTGAGCGAGAGGCTGGACGTTATCGCAAGGACGTGTATCGCCCAGAATGGTAATGACCATTCCTCGTTTGGGTGCTCCCAGGACATCCTCAGGACGCAGCATGTCTCCACTATCCAGTGTAATCGTTTCTCCCCGCTTTAACCTTCCGAACAAGGGGCCAGGTTTCAGGCCATACGCTGCCAATCTGGCAGGATCTAGACTGCCGGGACGGTCTTTCTCCGTAACCCGGTACCCGTAACTGTCGATCCGGTGCTCAAGCAGGGCTGATTCCACAAGGAAGCTGTCATCTTCAAACACAATCCCGCCCGTATGCTCCACAATGTTCAGATCATAATTCAAACGGGATTGACTTAGCTCCATTGTTGTTGAAATCATGCGTTCTGTCCCTGGCGGCCCATAAACGGTGAGCGGCGTTGTTCCGCCCTGATACGCTCTGCTGGACAACAGTCCGGGCAACCCGAAAACATGGTCGCCATGCAGATGTGTAATAAAAATTTTCTCCAATTTGCTTAATTTAAGCGGTGAACTCAAAATCTGATGCTGCGTTCCTTCCCCGCAGTCAAACAACCACAACGCTCTGCGTTCATCCAACATGCGGAGTCCAATGGACGTTACATTCCGTTGAAGCGTAGGTACACCAGCATTCGTTCCCAGGAAATATAATTCCATTCTGGATCGCACCTCTTTCTGCTGCCAGCAAAAACCCTCCGACAATGCGGAGGGATTGCCTGACAAACTACTGAATTTATGCTTTTTCGACGTTAAAATATTTCGCCTGCGGATGGCTGAATACCATCGCGGACACAGACGCTTCCGGCTCCATCATAAAACCTTCCGTCAGCTCAACACCGATATCCTCAGGCTGCATCAGCTTAAAGAGCGGACCTTGATCCTCCAAATCCGGGCAGGCCGGATATCCAAAGGAAACTCGAATCCCCTGATAACGCGCACCATGACGCTGCTTCATCGTCATATCTGCAGGGTCCGGAAAGCCCCATATATCTCTCATCATATGATGCACACGTTCCGCCAATCCTTCCGCGACTTCCAGCGCTACCGACTGCAGCGCATGTGAGCGAAGATAATCCCCTTGATCCTTCCAAGCCGTGGAGAGCTCTCGTACACCATGTCCGGCAGTAACGACGAGGAAGCCCACATAATCCATCTCACCAGAATCAACCGGCTTCAGGAAGTCCGACAGACACAGGAATGGCTCTACCTTTTGACGCGGGAACGTAAAAGTATGCAGAATGCTGCTTGTATCCTGCGGATCATAAATGATGATGCTGTTGCCGCTGGACTGTGCCGGGAAGAAACGATACATCGCATGAGCCTGAATGATTCCGTCACGAACCGCTTCCTGCATAATGCCGTCTACGACCGCTTTCAGATCCACTGCTTTGGGATCACCGGAAGCAAGCAGCTGCTCAACAGAGCCCCGAAGCCCCAGATGGTGTCCAAGCAGCATCTGCATGTTCACATAAGGCAGAATGTGTGACAGCGGGTAATTACGCAGTGTATGGCGCTCCAGATCAGGCGGTACCAGGACCGGATGATCGGCTGTAATAGCGGAGCGTTCTACCCTGGTAAGCTCCGGAAGTGCTTGAACTTCTCCTGCACTTGAAGCGTCCGCTTCTTTTTCAGCATCCATCTCGGCCTGCATCGCTTCCCGCGTAACCGGGTTCATCAGCTTATTGGCCAGATCCAGGCCGTCCATTGCATCCTTTGCATAAACAACCATACCGTTATATTCGGGACGAATCCGATTTTTAGTAAACTTGCGAGTTAATGCCGCTCCCCCTACCATAATAGGTACATCAATTCCGGCTGTGCGCAAATCCTGTGCGGTGAGGATCATCTGCTGTGCGGATTTGACGAGCAGACCTGAAAGGCCAATCGCGTCAACCTTTTCTTCCCTATAGGCCTCGATAATACGCTCTGGTGGTACTTTTATACCCAAATTAATGATCCGGTAACCGTTGTTGGACAAGATGATCTCGACCAGATTTTTACCGATGTCATGCACATCGCCTTTAACGGTGGCAAGAATGATTTTTCCTTTAACGGAAGTTTCATTCTTCTCCATAAACTGCTCCAGATATGCTACAGAAGCTTTCATGACTTCCGCACTTTGAAGCACTTCGGCAACAATTAACTCATTGTTGTTGAACAGCCGTCCAACTTCCTCCATGCCCCGCATTAACGGGCCGTTGATCACTTCAAGTGCTGAATATTTAGCAAGAGCCTGCTCGAGATCAGGCAGCAGCCCCTCTTTGCTTCCTTCTACCACGTACGATGCAAGACGTTCTTCCAGAGATAGATTCGAGATTTTCTCCTTTTTCTCTACCTTCTTATTACGGAAAGCCGCTACAAACGCTGCCAGTGTCTCATCATTGGTATTATACAGCAATTCCTCCGAGAGTCTGCGTTCTTCTTCCGGAATGGATGCGTAGCGCTCCAGCTTTTCGGTGTTTACGATGGCATAATCCAGACCCGCTTTGGTGCATTCATACAAGAATACAGAATTTAACACCTCACGACCCGCTTCAGGAAGACCAAAGGAAATGTTGCTGATCCCGAGAATCGTATGACACTCCGGCAGTGCTTCCTTAATGATTCGTATGCCTTCTATCGTTTCTTTGGCGGAACCAATATACTGTTCGTCACCCGTTCCTACCGGAAACACCAAAGTATCAAAAATCAGATCTTCCGGCTTCAGCCCGTACTTGTTCACCAGCAGGTCATACGAACGCTTGGCCACATCAAGCTTGTCCTCCCGACTGATGGCCTGGCCCCTCTCGTCGATCGTTCCGACAACGACCGCTCCGCCGTATTTATGGAGCAGTGGTGTTACCAATTCAAATTTCTCTTCGCCATCCTCAAGATTAATGGAGTTAATAATTGCCTTGCCTTGAGAATACTGAAGTGCCGTATCGATAACCGCAGCGTCTGTCGTATCAATCATCAGCGGAACTTTGACCTTTTTGACAACCAGTTCGAGGAACTTGATCATATCTTCCGTTTCCTCACGGTCGGGGTCCTGTACACAGACGTCTACGATATGTGCTCCATTTTTCACTTGTGCTCGCGCAATTTCAGAAGCTTCTTCGTACTTGCCTTCGACAATTAAGCGTTTGAATTTCCGTGAACCCAGCACGTTGGTGCGCTCACCAACCATGTAGGGGCGATTATCCTGCTCGACATATACCGGCTCAATGCCGGACAATGCAGGCGGGTGTGTTCCGTTCAATTCTCTTGGGGGGTATTTGGCGAGTGTATCACGCATGGCCTGGATGTGAGCTGGCGTCGTACCGCAGCAGCCTCCAGCAATGTTCAACCAACCCTGTTCTGCAAAAGCCCCGATTTTCTGAGCTAACGAGTCTGGCGATTCATGATAGTTACCATTCTCATCAGGCAGACCTGCATTGGGATAACAGCTCACGGCTGCAGATGCCATGCCGGACAAAGAGCGTATATGGTCACGCATGAACTCTGGACCTGTCGCACAGTTTAGTCCCACCGAAATCGGGTTAAGGTGTTCTAAGGATATATAAAAAGATTCAATGTTCTGACCGGCCAAGGTCGTACCCATCGGCTCAATCGTTCCTGAGATCATTAAAGGCAGCTTCATACCGCTCTGATCAAACGCTTGCTGAATACCAATGCTTCCCGCTTTGACATTGAGGGTATCCTGTGAGGTTTCGAGCAGTAGCGCATCAACGCCTCCCTCTATTAAAGCGAGAGCCTGCTCAAAATAGCTGTCAACCAGCTCTTGGAATGTCACCCCGCCGGTCACAGACAGTGTTTTGGTCGTTGGCCCCATAGCTCCTACCACATATCTTGGTGACTCTGGTGTGGAAAAACGGTCAATCGCAGCTTTCGCGATCCGGGCTGCTTCCAGATTGATTTCACGTGCACGATCTTGAATATCGTATTCAGCAAGAACTACTGAAGTTGCACCAAATGTATTGGTCTCAATTAAATCGGCACCAGCTTCCAAATAATCTTCATGAATACGTTGGATCAAGTCTGGACGGGTTAGCACCAACATTTCATTACATCCATCCAGATCTTCACCGCCGAAATCGTCGCTGGTCAGATCCACTTGTTGAATCATTGTCCCCATTGCACCGTCGAGGATTAATATTCGTTGTTTTAATGCATCGTGTAGACTAAGCTTATCCAATATCTTCACCCCCGCAAAACGTTAAATCTTAGTTTAACAGAAACTTACTTAATGTGAAAGATCGGTTTTGCTCCCGAAAGGTCTCGAATTTGCAGGAATGAAAGCGAATTTGTGAATCGACAAAATATGAGCTATCCGATATAATTCAATTAATCCAAGTGGAAAAGAGGGAAAGCACATGGCTGAAATTGTAATCCGAAACACGAACGAACGCATCACTGGAGACGAGAATGTTCGAATTTTCCTGAACAAATATGATGTATTATATGAGAAGTGGGATGCTTCCAAATTAAATGCTGAACTGCAAAATAATTTTGGACTTACCGATGATCAAAAGCAGGAAGTATTAGAAACCTTCGATTATGAGATCAAAGATCTGGCGGCCCGCCGCGGTTATCAAATCTGGGATGTCATCACGCTTTCAGAGCAGACACCGGACATCGAAGAAAAGTTGGCCAAATTCGAAGAGATTCATACGCATGCGGAAGACGAGATCCGTGCGATTGTTGCGGGAAAAGGTATCTTCGTTATTAAAGCGGCAGACGATACAGGTTACTTTAATGTAGAGTTGTCTCCTGGAGACGTAATTTCCGTTCCTGAAAACACACCGCATTTCTTTACATTAATGGAGAACAAACAAATCATCGCGGTGCGTCTGTTTATTGAAAAAGACGGCTGGATCGCCGATCCGTATCCTGATCCAACATTTATCAAAAACGCGTAAATCTGCTGTAACCTAAATGCTTTACGCTTAATACCCCCCTGTTCCTACGAACAGGGGGGTTGATTGTGTGGTTAGATAAAATAGTGAGGATACTTGTCCTTCAGCATCTCCTGTTCAACCACAACTAGTCTGAGATGGGCTTCCATAACTTGAACAGCCTGCTCACTCTGGCGTTCTGTAACCAGCCGCAAAATTTCTTTGTGTTGAGAGATAATTACTTCGAGGTTTGAATCTTCTGCCAGACGCAGCAGACGCAGCCGGTTAAATGGCATGTTCAGCTGCTGCAGCATCTTCCACGTTCTCAGCTTTCCAGTACCCTGAAACAAAATCTGGTGGAACTCTTCATCCAGTTCAAACAGGCGATAAAAGTTGTTTTTCCCCATACATACTTCCTGCATGGCAATGTTGGTTTCCAGTTTAAACACATATTCATCAGGAAACGATGTACATGCCAACCGAACGATTTCCTTTTCCATCTTCTCACGCATGAACCTGCCTTCTTCCACATGCTCCAGGTTAATATGCGAAACAATCGTACCGCTCTGCGGAATAATGTCCAGCAGCTCTTCTTCTGCCAATTTCATAAAAGCTTCTCGCACCGGTGTGCGGCTCACTTGCAATTCGTCTGCAATCTCTTTTTCGGAAATCTTGGTGCCAGGTTCAAGCTCCAGATGAAGAATTCTTTCTTTTACTAAATTATAGGAATAAGCCCTGGTAGAGCCTCTCATTTTCTGATTTAATACCATCCCTTGACCTCTTTCTCCCAACCATATTCCCTTCATATTAGCACAAACTGCCGTTCCACTTAAATATGCTCAGCGAAACGGCAGCTCGGCTTCAAATCATGCGGCTTACTTTTTATTTTCCTTGTAGGTCTTATAGGTGTCATTCGCCAATTTCAGATAATTGGACAAACCTTGGCTTTCCAGTTCTTTAAGAAATGCATCGTACTCAGACAACTTCCGCTCACCCAATATAAACTTCAACGTATTCTGGTCCGTATAGTCTTTCAAAGGTGTGCTGAGGAGCGTTACACGTTCCCGATCCTCAGAAGAATACGGAATAGGCGGCTCGGCCGGAATAATTTCTTTTATCTCTTTCATATTGTTCTGGAACACGAGCTCCTCTTCGCTAAACATGGATTGAAGCAGCTCTGTTGTTCCTCCATAAGCAAATACCCCACCAGAGAATCCGAAATCAACACGCAGGTCTTTTGTACCTTTCGGGTTCAATCCGTTGTAATTAATATCATCCATCAATTTGCGTTTGCCGTCTTCTTTAGTGAACGTTTCGTTCTCTACGCCCCATTTGGTGAACTCCTGTCCTTCGTCACTATAATATAACCAATCAATAAATTGTAATATCGCTTTAAAATTGTCGTTATCTTTAATTTTACCTGAGATCATCACACCATTTTCGAGTCTCGAACCAGACATTAACTGTCCTTTTGGACCTCCCGGAACGGTAATCTTGGCAATCGAGTATTTCCCTTCACCCAGTGTCTTGTTCATGTCATTCCGGTGCAGCACAAGTGTCTGTGAGTTTCCGTTAATCATAAACGATTTGCCTGATACGAACTTTTGAGTCGCTTGATCATCGTCTTGTGTGAAGCTTTCTTTATCGAGCAGTCCTTCGGATACCATCTTGTTGAAAAACGTTAGCAGTTCCTTATACTCCGGCGTTGCAGCTGTCGATACAAATTCATCCGTATCTGCTTTGTAGGTCAAGCCGTTTCCATAACCCCAGCCGGCTTTGGTACCAAATCCAGCTGCCGCAATGCCAAGTGTACTGTTAAACTTGAAGCGGTCGGAGAACGGAATGGAATCGGGATAGATTTCTTTCAACTTTTTCGCGGCCGTATATAGTTCATCCCAGGTTGTAGGAATAGCAATATTATTGTCTTTAAACACATCCGTTCTTACAATCAGGGTATAATCTGGCCACACTTCTTCATGCAATCCCGGTAAGACGTAATACTTGCCATCCTCCTGACGAAGTCCTTCAAGTTCCGGTTCAAGCTTCCACTTCTCTACCTTCTCTTTGAAGTGAGGCATCAAATCGATATAGTCACTGATCGGTAGAATTGCTCCCGAGGATACGAACGCAGCTTCTTCCCCTGGATAGGTCTTCGGAATAACCAAAGGTGCATCACCAGAACTGATCAAAAGAGATCTTTTCTGTGGATAGTCACTCATCGGCACAATCGTTGGCTCCAGTGTAACGCCTGTCATCTCCGTAATTTTTTTGAACAAAAGCCAGTCTTTTTTGTATGGATATGTCGGTTGGTCACTATATAAAATGGAAAGATTGAACGGTTCAGTGGCTTTGAACGTATCACCAGCATTATAACTCTCCATCGCTGATTTCGTACCCACATCTGAGATATCCGGACCCGTTCCAGCATCACTACTGCACGCAGCGAGTACGGCAGACATCGTCATTGCCAAAATCATTTTGCCAAGCATATTACGCGGCTTTCTTTTCAATACATTCATCCCCTTTTATTGTGTTCTAACACCATGTGTGCGGTACTTACTGTTTTACTGATCCCAACATGATACCGGTTACAAAGTAACGCTGTACAAATGGATAGATGGTGAGAATCGGCAGGATCGTCAGAACCATGGTTACCGATTTAATGTTAGCTGCAATCTGAGTCAGGTTATCCGCTGAGGTTGCCCCGGCAGTGGCTCCACTTGTTGCTCCGGCAATCATGTTTCGCAGATAGATGGTGACCGGAAACAGCTCTTTTTTGTCCAGATACAAGAAAGCCGGGAACCAGGAGTTCCAATGTCCAACAGCGTAGAACAGCACCATCGTCGCCATGACCGCTTTACTAAGAGGAAGAATGATACGCAGCAGAATACCGTACGTATTCAAACCGTCAATAGACGCGGCTTCCTCTAACTCTTCCGGCATGTTTTCAAAGAAGGACTTCATAATCAGCATGTTATATATGCTTATTGCACCCGGGACAACCAGTGCCCACATGGTGTTATTGAAACCAAGGGAATTGATCAGAACGTAGTTAGGAATCAGACCACCGCTGAAGAACATCGTGAACACGGCAAACATCGTCAGAAATTTACGTCCCATCAGCCTTTTTTTAGAAAGTGCGTAGGCAAAAATAGTCGTCATAAACATGGAGATTAACGTACCTACCACCGTGTAAATGATTGTGTTTTTATAGTTCAACCAGAACATGCTGTCCTTTGAGATGGTTTTATACGTATCTACATTGAATCCTCTTGGAAATAAACTTACCTTACCTGAGTTGATATACGCTTCACTGCTGAAGGATTGAGCAACAACGTTCAGGAACGGATACAGAGTAATAAAAACAACAAACAGCAAAAACGTGACATTGAACACTTTAAATATCTTGTATGATGTGGATTCCTGCATGATGCTCCCCCTCTACCATAAACTGCGTTGTGTCAGTTTGCGTGAAATAGCGTTTACACTGAATACCAGAGTCAGCCCAATGATCGATTCAAACAATCCAATGGCCGTGGCATAGCTGAAGTTGCTGGATTCAAGACCCACACGATACAAATAGGTCGATATTACATCAGAAGTTTCGTAAATCAGCGGATTATACAAAAGCAGGATTTTCTCAAAACCTACAGCCAGGAAGTTCCCCATATTCAGGATCAGTAACGTGACAATCGTTGGTAAAATACCTGGAATCGTTACATGAATGGTTTGTTTCCAGCGATTCGCTCCATCAATTCGAGCGGCTTCATACAGCGAATCATCAATGGTGGTCAGTGCTGCCAGATATAAAATCGCTCCCCAGCCCATACCCTGCCAAATTTCAGATGAAATATATATCGTTCTGAACCATTCTGCACGCTGCATAAATGGAATGTTATCTCCTGTGAAAAATGCGACAAGACCGTTGATTGAACCGTTTACTGCTGTGAGCTGCAGAATCATACCGGCTACGATAACAATGGACAGGAAGTGAGGCAGATATGAGGCTGTCTGCACAAACTTTTTGAAGCGTTTGCTCTTCACCTCGTTAAGCATGAGCGCAAATATGATCGGCACCGGGAATGTAAACAACATCGCAAGCCCGCCCAGCATGAGTGTATTGCTGAAGACTCGCCAGAACGTCGGGTCCTCTATAAACATCTTGAAGTAACGCAGGCCAACCCAGGTTTCCCCAAAAATGCTCCCACCGGGAACAAAACGTCTAAATGCGATGATATTACCCAACATCGGGCCGTACTTGAAAATAATCAGATAAATGATGGGAAGCACTAACAGCGAGTACAACTGCCAATCCTTACGAATTAACGCAGCAGCTGTCCGCAATCTGCTTTCTCTGCGTGAAGATATCATCGGTATTGCTGCCTTTGATGTTTCTGACTCCATGTGTCATTCACTCCGATCCATGACTTGATTAGGAAATGATATGGTATCCCTTAGATGACATGTCCTCTATCACATTGATCCAGAAGACCTCTATGCTGTTTGATTCACCCCCACTGCAAAATAAACATGTAAGCGGTACCAACTTTGTTTTATGTACAATCAAACATATACAGAAATGTAGAGCTTGAACAATTCTGCTTTTGTTTGAATGTTAACTGAAATTTCTTGGATATGAAGCGCTTACAATACAAACAAATGAAAACCACTTTATAATGCTGGTCCCCTTCATATGAAATCATGTTTGTTCACAAGGTTTGCTTTGGCATCCGAATAAGAACCTGACTAAATTTAAAGTGTGATATAAATTGAATTTTAAAAGAAAATGGATTGCGCATCGAAGAATTTAAATACTAGTCATACTAGTATGTTAGTTGTATTTTATAGCAGCAGTTTCTTAATTTCAATATCTTTTCGCAAAAAAAATATACAACTGCTCCTAACAGATTGTTAGAAACACTCCTCTGTTTGCTCATAAACAAAAAAACATTGGTTATGACACACGAAAGATCACATCTTTCATGCCATAACCAATGTTAAATGAGTATTGCAGCTGTTGCGTAAAACCATATTCTCAAAGATATTTAGAAATTCGCAATGATATCTTCCAAATCAGATAAATGTTTGATTTCGTGGTCAGGTGAATAGGTTTCATTGTTGATTTTGTTTTCGCGATTAATCCAAACCGCACGGATTCCCGAAGAAAGCGCACCGCGAATATCCGTTGTTAGTTTATCGCCAACCATGATGCTTTCTTCTGCTTTAACACCGAGTTTACTTAAAGCATGATCGAAAATGGATGGATCAGGTTTACCTTTACCAAAGCTGCCAGAGATAATAATTTCATCAAAGAAAGGAGATAGCTCAGGTACACCATCCAGCTTCTCCTGCTGCAGGGCAGGACATCCGTTCGTCAAAAGCAGCAGTTTGTATTTTCCTTGCAGATGACGCAGCGTATCCATTGTTTCCTCATAAACATGAGGTCTCGATCTGCGTTCTGCCCCAAACTGTGAAGCCAAACGTTCTGCAAGCTCTTCTTGATCGACACCCAGCTTGAGCAAACCGCGGCGCCAGGACTCCTTCCGGTAAATCGGAGCCAACTGTTCAAGCTGGCGGAATTCTGGCTGTTCTCCTCCATTGAAGTTGGCCCAAAGGCCTTCAAATGGATTGATTCCAATCATTTTGGTAAAAGGAAATGTCTCATAGGATTCGTATAATTCACGTGCTTCGTTACGAACAGCTTCTTCAAGTGCCTCGGCATTAACGCCTGTTTCCGCTGCCGCAGTTAAACAAGTTTCATGAAAAGCCTCTCGAACACTGCGCTCGTCCCATAGTAAAGTATCATCCAGGTCGAACATAATCGCTTTCAATGCCATTCCGATCATCTGCCCCTTTATACATTAATTACTTATCAATGGTTTCCACGGTGATCTGGTGAGCTTTTGCAAATTTCATCAATCGCTCAGTCATTGCTTCTGTATCGTAACGATTTAACAACTTGGTAAAAACCCATCTTTTTCCGCGGCTGTTATGTTCAATGACAACCGTGCCTGGTTCAAATCTGAACTTGATAATATCATCAACGCCAATGGAGCGCTCGCGGTTCCCCTTCGTTGTAATGATCCGGCTGCTGCTGATTTTAATGTAAGGACGTCGAAGCATAAAAATAACAGCCAGAAATACATAAAGCAGCATCGTTACCCAATCCCATGTGGTCATTGGAGCTTTAACCAAAAAAGTACTCATGAACAGATACAGAAACGCCAAACCAATTAGAAAGATAGGAAATAACAAGCTTCTTCCTTTGTAAATATCTTCACCTGGATTTCCCGAAATAGGTTGACCGCTTTTTTTACGCTGTTGATTCAATTGCTTAGAATTTTTCCGAACCGTTCTCTCGAACGAACGCCGCGACATGTGAATCCCCCTTATGTGTCTTGTATCGGCTTACATAACTCGGTGTAAGCTCTTATCCCCCTATAGTAAGCATCCCAAATAGCATGAAGAAACCTAAATATCATAACGATATGTTTAGGTTTCTATAATTAATGTTTGAGTTTGCCTTGGTGGCCCTGACCATTCTCGTCGTCAACAATTTCAATTGAATCGAGCTGCTGTCTGAAATTGTTACGAATATTACCCAAATAAATTTCTCTCAACTTGGCACGTTCAGTAAGTTCTTCCTCTGACAGTCCAGTGGAATTCTGCTTGCGAGCCAATTCGTTAATACGTGCTACCAGACTATCAATATCCAAGCTTGTCCCCTCCAAAATTACAAAGTCATAATAACTTTGACATGATAAAGGCAGCTTGTCAAGTTGGCGCGCGGTAATTCACGATCAAATGCATTTTATTTAGCAAACTGAGGTAATACCAAAACCTGTCCTGTCTGAATTGTTGCTGATTCCAGTTGGTTCACCTTTTTAATTGCTTCTATATATACACGCGTATCCATCGTAGTTGGTTTATGCTCCACAGAAATACTCCACAACGTCTCCCCCTGAGATACAGCGATCTTTCCTCCAGGAAGCAGCTCTTTCTCATTACCAGCAAATACGGTTAGAACAGTACTGCAGCCTATCAATATAATTAATGAAGCAATAGCTAATTTGATTAACCCCTGCGAAAGTTTGAATCGTGATATTAATGTTCTAAATTGCCCTATGTTAGACCTCACAGCTTTCGAATTCACCGGTTCATAAATGCTCTGATAAGTTGAATATCTCATTTTGCATCCCGCCTCCAAACGTTTGTTCCTATCTGTTGAAAACAATATAACACGAACACCTGTTTTGTTCAACAACTTTTTAGAACAATTGTTCGCTCTTTTTCGACATTAAAACGTCATTAATCCGAAATTAACATACGTATGTTTAAGACCTTGTCCTCAAATTTAACTCGAGTATCCACAAAAAAAGAGTAAAATGAAGAAATCACTGAAATAATGCGATTTCTTTAGAACTTATGTTTGTACGAACGGAGGTTCTATGTTATAATTTTCCCAAACGTTACTAAAATGGGGTTGATACGGTATGTCGAAGATATCCAGCAGGCAGCAGGCTATTCTGGAGTTTATACGAAATGAAGTCCGGTTGAAGGGGTATCCTCCTTCCGTACGAGAAATTGGCGAAGCCGTTGGACTGGCTTCCAGTTCTACGGTCCATGGACATTTGGATCGTTTGGAGAAGAAGGGTTTAATCAGACGTGACCCAACCAAGCCAAGAGCAATCGAACTCTTGAGCCAGGAAGAGTCCGAGCATTCTCATCAATTTGCCCACAGTGTTGCACGAATTCCAGTCGTGGGTAAAGTAACTGCCGGGGTTCCGATTACAGCAACTGAAAATATTGAAGATTACTTCCCGCTCCCTACTCATTATGTAGGGGAACAGAAAGTATTTATGCTTTCCGTTGTCGGGGACAGCATGATTGAAGCCGGTATCGTTAATGGAGATTATGTCATTGTTCGTCAGCAGCAGACCGCAGATAATGGGGATATTGTCGTTGCCATGACTGAGGATGATGAGGCTACAGTTAAGACATTTTATAAGGAAAAAGATCATATTCGCCTTCAACCGGAGAATGCAACATTCGAGCCGCTGCGGTTGAAACATGTTAGTATTTTAGGTAAGGTTATCGGCCTTTTCCGCGACATTCATTAAGCTGCCTTTATTTTGATTTAGCTTGTTTCATTTGCTTGATCTTAACTTTAATATGAAAGAGGCTGCCCTGTTTACAGGACAACCTCTTTTTACTATAAATTATTTATCTCCAGCTCGAACAGGACCCTCCAACTTGATAACCCCTTGTATCCTCGTAAGAATCCAATCCATCATTTACTTCGTTTAAGGATGCTTTTGTGGTGTGAAAATACTTCAAAGCTCTGTTTTCCATGATATGAGCCCATTCCGCTCTCTCCTACACCTCCAAATGGCAAATAATGCGAGGTCATATGGGAGAGTGTTTCATTAATACATCCTCCACCAAAGGAAACTTGAGTCAAGACCTGTTCCTGTAAAGCCTCACTCTCCGTAAACAGATACAGCGCAAGTGGTTTAGGCCGACGTACGATCTCATCAAGCATTGGATTAAGATCATTATACGTAAATACTGGTAAAATAGGACCGAAGATTTCTTCCTGCATAACAGGAGAATCCCATGAGATATCATCAAGAACGGTTGGTTCAATCATAAGCTGATCACGATTTGATCGTCCCCCTATGACAGCCGTGCCATTGGTAAGGAAAGCAGATAAACGATCAAAGTTGCGCGCATTGACAATATGAGGGAAACTCGCGTTCTCCATGACATTCGCGCCAAATTTCTCGGAGATTTCAGCTCTGATCTGTTCAACAAGTTGATCATGCACCTGCTCATGTACCAGCAAGTAGTCTGGTGCAACACAAGTCTGCCCCGCATTCAGAAATTTTCCCCGTACAATCCGCTGAGCAGCCAGCTGCAAATCAGCATCCTGATGCACAATAGCCGGACTTTTCCCACCCAGCTCCAAAGTTACCGGAATTAAATGCTCTGCAGCAGCTTTCATCACAATACGCCCAACACCTGTACTGCCTGTGAAGAAAATATAATCGAATTTCTCATTCAGCAGTGCTGTGCTTGTTTCTACCTCGCCTTCCATAACAGCAATATACTCCTGGGGATATACTTCCTGAATAAGGTCATGAATTAGATGAGATGTAGCCGGTGTAAGCTCTGAAGGCTTGATAACTGCACAATTTCCAGCAGCAATCGCACCAATGAGCGGTCCAAACGCCAGCTGAAACGGATAATTCCAAGGTGCGATGATTAACGCAACGCCGTAAGGTTCTGGATAGATCGTGCTGACTGCATCCGGCATAATCGAACTTGTTGGTACTGAGCAAGGTGCTGCCCATTCCTGCAGATGTTCCAAAGTGAAATCCAGCTCTCCCAGTACGATGCGAATCTCGGACCCATACGCTTCTGCTGCAGATTTATTCAAATCAGTATGGAGCGCGTCCAGAATTCGCTGCTGGTACTTTTCAATTCCTTTTCTCAACCGCTGCAAAGCATCAATACGATATTCCACATTTTTAGTCCGTCCTGTATTAAAAAAGGTGCGCTGTGTATTTACAAGTTGTTTTGCTTGATTCATCATTAACATCCCCAATTAAATTATTTGAAATTATATTGTTCAAAATTTAAATTAATTATATCTTTTATATATGAAACTATCAACATATAATTGAAACATTTCCGATGTAAAAATCTGAAATTTTCCTACTTTTTTTAAAACGCCCTGCTCTATAGAATTGAATGTTGTTCTTTTTTCTCAGCTTCTGAATAGGAATTGGATGTTCTTAGTCGTTTTAATTGAATGAATGTAAAAAGGACAAGCCATTGTGTGCTCATCCTTCTCTCGTCCTTCATGCTTTGACCTTATCGATGTTTTAGTTCCAGCCTTTCTGTTTTAAGTACTGATCGCCATTGGCGAAAATTACTGCTGTCTCTTTGGTAACCTGCTGCAAATCATGTGCCACAATCATACCACTGTAATCCATAATCGGCCTTTCCATCTTCACAAATACACCGCAATCTTTAACATAGATCTCATCAGGATGTTCAGAATCATACATCAAGCTCGCAGGGACTGATTCCATGGAACTCGAGTAATCGCTTATCTCAGTACGATCATTAGCTTGGATCAAGGATGTGCTGCCTAACAAAATGACACCGAAAGTTAAAGCAGCCAATATTATTAACCTGGATTTTCTGATCATAATTTACCTCCATCGTACTTCATCTAATTTTTATCCGAATATCTTGTATGTTTTGTTAAGTGCTTGGCCGAGGAAGCTTAAGATGTATTAAATTCCGACAAGCTGTTCAAGTCCTTTTTAGATGAAAACTTATTATTTAGATACTTCAGTATCCGGAAGTAATTTTTTGAAAGCTGATTGGTCAAAATCATCGGCTTGAACAAGCCATTTATCATTTTTGTTTACGAGTGTAAGAACTCCCTTCAAGGGAACAACCTGTTTTTCACCGTTTTCTTTCTCAAGCACGAGATCCATTGTGTAGTCCAAATCAACGTAATCCTCTAACTCTTGATAAACTGAGAATTTCATGTTCTCCGGTTTCATTGAAGCTTGTTGTTTGGACGCGGCTCGTAGGACTAGTGATGTATGACTCAGGTGGACAGGTTCTTCTTCGAAATTTCGAGCGAAAAAGGGCTCCATCACCTCGTAGCGTTTAACAGATTCTTCTTCAGACGGAGGATTTTCAGGAATATCACTAATCGTATATTCCTTCAATTTGAATTCCCCAGCTGCTTTGATGTATTTTTCAGTTAGATTTTCTTTAACTGAAGGATCTGTTGGATTCTTCACTTCAGTTCCTAGGTTCTCAGTGACCGTTTGTGAATTTGAACTACAGCCTGCCGCTAAAACAGCTAATATTAAAGATATTCCTAATATCCATGGTAACCTCTTCAATGTTGTTGTACTCCTTTCTATTTCAGGATAATCCTACCATAATTAACGTATTGCATAAAGATTAGATTCATTTTTTAAGAAAGGCTGTATTATTCTGATTTCAACTCTCTCTATATAGCATAAGGTCGCTCAGCAGAAACAATTGAACGTTCTTTAATAAATTTGATTAAAGAAACGTAAGATCAAAAAAAGAAGGCAGCCAATCAACATGATTAGCTGCCGCCAGATCATCTAGGCGAGTAAACTCACGAAAATCCCGATATCCTTGATCGGTCATGACTCTTTCCATGAGCTGACGGTTCATTCCAAATTCTTCAGGAACATCCAAACTCCTCAAGTCTTTCGTAAATGTACATTTTTTCTAATGCTTTAGCATATCTTGGGTAAGACTTTTCCACGATATATTGAATTGTACTCCAGTGCTGGACAAATTCACAATCGTAGAAAATGTTATTCCCAATATCAAGTACACCAAGACCGGTAGCCCCAAATCCTCTTTTCTTGAAGTCAATTTCCAACTGCCTATAAACCTCTTGTTCAAAATAATTTCGAAGATGAGTTCCCCATCTTGCTTCCAATTCTCTAACGTGATGAACTCAAGATGGTGTCGTTTCATGTATTCCCTGAGCAAATTTTCCAAAGGATTCATCCGACAGTTTAGACAAGTATTCTTAACAAGCAAATTGCTTTGCTTTATAAAACTTTCCTTGAATATTCTCTTCAACATGCCGCTGAAGGACAATACGTACAAGCGCCAGCGGATCATATGTAAATATTTAACCATTTTATCATTTCCACCGTTACAGCAGCATAAAAAAACGTATGTTTCTATTTCACGATTTTCTTTCCGATCTCCCAATGCTAACCATTAAAATAAACACATACAAAGGTATTGCTGGAGAAGCGATATTCTAAATCGGTCGGCAATTGAAAGAAAACGAATCCGAATTTGGGCTTTTTTTATTAATTCCCAGCAGGTGTCTCACTTCATATTGCAATCCGTCAAAAGAAAAACACCGTTATCCATGTTCTGGTTAGTGGTGTAATTATATTCAACGTGTTACATTTTTTTAAAGAATAAAAATAACTATTATAGTTATATTGTAATGCGTTACGTTTGAAGTTAAAATTGAATTGCTACTTGTTTTAGTAAATTATATTTTACAACGGACAAGAGCGGTAATACTTTGCCTGAAATAACCGCAGTCTTTGGCGAGAGGGCGGTTATTTCTGTTTCTTACTAATAATTAACACTACAAGTGCAGCAAATGAGATCATAAGGATAAGTGCTTCATAAGTAGACATATTACCACCTCCCCTCATACGGAGGTCAGTTATAGTCCGCTCTTGTCCACTTTACAGTATACATGCGGAAACTAAATTATGGTATAATAAATATTTTGTTAGGGAGTGTCTTCAAACCGTTTAAATGGTTGAAGACACTCCCTACTTTAATAAGTAAAAGAGAACACCTCAGACATACTCTGCTGAATTGTTCTCTCTACACGATGAACTAAATACTATGTAATTTTCAGAAACTTTAATCAATGTCTTGTAAGCAGATTATGTTTTATTTTGGTAAAAAGAAACAAAGTTAGTTTTTACCACCACTCATTTCAATAAAGGTGTGACAAAAACCTATTGTAGTAATCCAAGGGGGCGTTGTCATAATTAATGAGAAAACAAATGTTTTCCTAATTTTAACATAAAAGGCCGTCCTCTGCTCATTTAGAGAACAGCCATTTATATTAAACTTGGGAATTAAGCATTTAAAGCATTACACTACGCTAGACCTAGGCAAAAAATGTGATGATAAGATCAGAGCAATTTAAAGGGTAAGAGGTGAATTTAAACTTGGACTCCAAGAGTTACTTTAGATGTTTTTTTCCAAAATATCGCTAATACGAATCCAAAAGCGATTGTAATAGCCGCTAAATAAAATGGATATGCAATCTCAATATCAAATAAGATCCCACAAATAATTGGGGCTATGACATTGGCTAAGGAGGTAAAGAATGAATTCATTCCACCTACAAACCCTTGGTCTGGTCCAGCTATACTTGCTAAATACGTGGTAACGGCTGGTCGAACCAGATCAAAGAAGATGAACGCCAACATGGTTGATATAAGTACGACGATATAGCTATTTAAAAATGGGAAGGCTGCCGCGTTAATTGCCGACAATAATAACACATATCGGATAAGTTTAATTTCACCCAACCAACGTGTTAATCGTTCAAACAAAGTAATCTGAATAATTGCACCAACAATGGCACCACCAGTAATCGCAATTGCAATATCTTTTGGTGTGAAATTTAATTTCACATCGACAAATAATCCGTAAAAGGATTCAAAACTCATTAATCCGAAATTTGAGATGAAAATAACAATAAAAGCCATTAAAAACATTGGCATTAAAATTTTTTGTAAATTCCCCTTTTTCACCATCTTGGGTTCATATGTTTCTTGTCTTTTAGGCTCACGTAAAATAATCCATGCAAAAACCCCTGCTAAAATCCCCAACAACCCTGCGACATAAAACGGAGTCCGAATACCGAAATCTGCCAAAAACCCTCCGGCGCCTGGTCCAATGATTAAACCCGTACTGATTGCTGCCGACATATATCCGTATGCTTTGGGCCTTGTTTCGTCTGTAGTGATATCAGCAATAAATGCAGATACCGCTGGCATAATGAATGCCGCACTAATCCCACCTAAGGCTCTTGAGATGTATAGTACAGTGACATTATCTCCGATGGCGAATAGCAGCTCTGATCCACCGAATATAAGTAGACCGATTACAATCATTATTTTTCTACCAAAGTAATCTGTCGCTTTCCCTGTAAGGGGCGAAGCAATTAATTGGGTTAAAGCAAACATGGCTGTTAATAAACCAACCGTCTTTCCACCAACGTTTAATTCGACCATTAATTTCGGGAAAACAGGAATAACTAATCCGATTCCCATAAAAGCAATAAATAAGCTCCCTAATAAAATGGATAATACTAATTTTGAATTCCTATCCAAAACAATTCCTCCTTTAAAGTACCTATCAAACACTTTAAAGGTTATAGTTAATGTAAGGTCAAGGAGATTATTTTAAAATTTTTACTTTTAATTCAATATCAAAACATGATGCATTATTCATTTTGAAATTTA
The DNA here is from genome assembly GCF_040702995.1 of Paenibacillus sp. AN1007. NCBI lineage: Bacteria > Bacillati > Bacillota > Bacilli > Caryophanales > Paenibacillaceae > Paenibacillus > Paenibacillus sp. AN1007. The sequence goes on along the minus strand of NZ_CP159992.1, from coordinate 2,054,475 downwards.
ACGGATAAAAATACTCATAGATATGAGAAGCAGCGTTTAATTTATGTTTTTCTACATAGTTTCTCAATTTATTGTACATCTCCATAAACTCATCTGAATGAATTGCGAATGCAATTACCGCATATTCACCGGCTTCTAATGTAATCCGCTCTATATTACTTGGTAAATACTTATCCTCAATCTCAGTTATAACAGGTATAAAAATGCTATCATATTTAATTTCTTCATAGGACTGATAGGATTCAAATGGAAGAATGCCTCCAAATATAGTTTGCTTATTGAATTGCTCATGGGATTGAACAATATTATTCAGCACTTGACTCCATACGCCTATTTCAGAAGATTCTCTTATGGTTATTTTCAGTAAATTTTGCTTCTCAAATGTTTTGATGTATACTTCTTTACTTGCAGACTCTGTATATTGTTGTGTGAAATTTTGCTTCATTATTTGCAAGTTCTTTTGAACTTCGTTAATTTGTCTGATTTTATCCTCAAGTACATCTTCTTGTTTGCTTAGAAATCGAAGTAGTTCCTCCGGTGTATAGGTTTGAACTTCTTCTATTTGATTAAGAGGTACGCCTAAAAATTTAAATGCCTTGATTAAATTAGCGTCTAATATTTGACTTACACTATAGTATCGGTAGTTCGTTTTCGGATCGACTTTCACCGGTTTTAACACACCATTCTGATCGTAAAAATGGAGTGTTCGACTAGGAAGATCCGTTAACTTCGAAAACTCTCCGATGGTTAAATATTTCCGTAACATATATTACAAAACCCCTTTATCTTTGAGTATTCGTTCATTTTTATCAAAATAAAAGCCGCTATATCATAGCGACTTTTATTGATTTGGTAGATTAATAGGTGCTTTTGTAACCTACCAGATTGATTAGATGGCTAACATGTTGAGTAAATTAGTGCATGTTACAGTCTGTAGGTGCTTGATTTTATATATTAGAACGTACTTATTCCCATGTAATTTTGTATTCATTAATCTTTTTATCCATATTGAACTCCATGTGTTTGTTCAGGAACAAAGCATTTAATTCTTCTGTCCTTTTTCTTCGGTCCTTTTCATAATAGTGAAACGCATCCCGGTAATCATGGTCTCTTAAATTTTTTGCTAAAACCATGGCATCTTCAAGGCTGTATGAAGCTCCTTGACCTACAAAAGGATTAGCTGTATGCACAGCATCCCCAACCAGAACAACGCGCCCTTTTGACCACGTAGTTAAATTCTTCACTTCGTGAATACTTCTTGCGAAAATCTGCTCTGTGTTTTCAACAATTTTAAACAGATTGTTCGTGACTTTCCAATCTTTCATCATTTTATTTAATAACTCTCTGATCGTTTGTGTGGAGGCTTTTTCAAAATCTTTTGTTGGTAGTTTCTCAGGAGCTATTGAGAATGCTTGCCATAAGATATTCATCTTGTTTGTAGGGTGCGCTTTGCCAAAGACAAAGGACAGATTCTCGTCGTAGTACAAATAACCACTTGATTCATCCCATTCGAAATCATCAACATACGATACCCCCTGCAGTCCCCACATACCGCTATAATCCAATTTAGCGTCAGATGCTACGGCTTCTCTCGTTTTAGAAAAAGTTCCATCTGCCCCGACAACAATATCACCTTTGACAGAGGTTCCATCTTCAAAAAATGCTTCAACTGATTTTGAACTTTGATTTACTGAAATCAACTTTTTATCATACTTGATTTCGATTCCTTGACGCTGAGCTTCCTCCAAGAGGACTTTAACAATGTTGGATCTCATGACATTGATCATTGGGGATTTATAGTGCTTTTCATTGTAGTTATTTGTTATTGATTCAACTTCATTTTCACTATTTATTTGATAAATACTTTTAATAATCGTTGAATTTGAAATAACTTTGTCTTTACATCCGATCTCAGCTAAGACATTTACACCGTTTGAAGTAAGTAAAAAACCAGCTCCCTTTTCTAATTCAGCTGTTCTACCTTCATAAATGGTGCTTGCAATTCCTGCCTTTCTCAAGAATAAAGCTGTGGCTATCCCAGCTACACCACTTCCGATAATAATGACATGATTGTGATTCATTATTTCGCCTCCTTTATTTTACAGACAGACCGTTCGGTCTAATCATAATACAAAAAAAATTAAACATCAATTTTATTTTTAATTTTGAAAGAATTTTGTTAATTTACGCCCTTCAAGAAAATATCTATGGCTTTTTTGTTATAATTATTCTCTTTTACTTCAATATCATCACTATAATGTTTATAGTCATTACTTATAAATAACAAGGACATAAGAAAATATCCTAACAATTTTGGATCTTCAACTGGATTAATTTGTTTTGCCGCCTGACATTCTTTAATAATATTAACAAAAAAATCAAGATATAACTTGTCTATTTCCTTGATTTTTTCCGTGATCTCATCTGATTTAAAAGCACTACTGTAGAACTCTGCGGTTGTTTTATGATAATAAAGGTTCCCCCTAGACTTGGCTATATAATCTGCAAGAACATATAAAATATGATCAGAATCAGCCTGTGTATTTTCAACTTCCTGTTTCCAATCTTCTAGCCATTGATTAGCATCCTCTTCAAGGATGAAAACAAAGAGATTTTCTTTATTTTTAAAGTGATGATATAAATTACCCTTACTAGATTCCGAAGCTTCAATAATTTGGTTCATTGAAGTTTCAGAAAACCCTTTGGTGTGAAATAAATTCCTGGCTGCTGTTATGATTTTTTTCTTCTGTTCGCTCATCGTAATACTCCTTATGTTTATTAACAATTATTATAGTAATATAATGCGAAGTTATTATCAAAAGTCCATTTAGAGTTGTGGTGTATCTTTCATTGTAATCTAATTCTTTTGATATGAATACCATGCAGCTGCTTGTTTATATAAAAGGGCTGAATTCAGTGTTCATTCTTCAAGTAGGAAACCGACTAGAAAACAATATATGCCCATACAACTAGGAAAAAGCAAAACCAAGACAGGTTACAATGCTACCTGCCTAAGGTTTTGCCTATGAATTATAATTTCTCGGTAACTCCTATAAGATTTGCACCATTGGTTCTAATCACTTCTTTGTACCAATGGAAGGACTTTTTCTTATACCTCTCCAGTGTTCCGGAGCCATCATCGTTACGATCTACATAGATGAAGCCATAACGTTTCTTCATCTCTGCTGTAGACGCACTTACGAGATCAATACAGCCCCAAGATGTATATCCCATTACTTCTACACCATCCTCGAGAGCTTCTCCAACCTGTACCAAGTGGTCATTCATGTATTGAATACGGTAATCATCTTTGACAGTCTTATTACCGTCTTCGTCCGTAATCAGCTGATCGATCGCACCTAGACCATTCTCAACAATAAACAATGGTTTTTGATAACGATCCCAATATTTGTTGAGAGTTAAGCGCAAGCCTTGAGGGTCAATCTGCCAACCCCATTCACTTGCTTTCAAGTATGGGTTCTCGATACCTGCAAACAGATTCCCTTGAGTCTCCTTACCCTTCTCTGGATCGCCGCTCTTACAAATACTTGAATAATAACTGAATGAGATAAAATCTACGGTATGTTTGAGAATTTCCTCATCCCCATCCTCAAACTTAATATTAATGTTTTTGGCTTTGAAATAACGATTCATGTATTTCGGATAATAGCCACGTGCATGAATATCCGCAAAAAGATCATTTTGCTGCTCTGCTTGCATCGCTGCGACAACATCGTCTGGATTTGGCGTGAGCGGATATGTTGGCATGCTCAGCACCATGCAGCCAATCTTCGCATCTGGCATAATCTCATGGCCCAGTTTAACCGCAAGGGCACTTGCAACAAGTTCATGATGGACAGCTTGATATAAGTCTTGGTCGGAAAGTTCTTCTTTTGGTGTATATATACCACCACTCATGAATGGTTCTTCCACAATAGAGTTGATCTCATTAAACGTTAGCCAGTACTTGACTTTACCTTTATAACGATGAAATAGCACCGTAACATAACGTTCGTAGAACTCAATCATTTTACGATTCACCCATCCATCATACGTTTTGGACAGATGCAACGGCGTCTCGTAGTGTGAAATCGTTACGAGCGGTTCAATACCGTATTTACGGCATTCATCAAACAGATCATCATAAAATTGCAGACCTTTCTCGTTTGGCTCCAGTTCGTCTCCTTTCGGAAAAATACGAGACCAGGCAATGGATGTGCGGAACACTTTAAAGCCCATTTCAGCAAAAAGTTTAACATCCTCTTTATATCGGTTATAAAAGTCGATACCAATCAATTTCAGATTATCCTCGGTGGGACCTTCTGTTCTTGGTGTTGTAACCCCATTTGGCGTTACATCCTGTACTGACAAACCTTTGCCATCGACATTATAGGCTCCCTCAAGCTGGTTAGCTGCTACTGCACCGCCCCACAGGAAGTCCTTCGGAAATGGTGACGCCATATTCATCTATCCTCTCATCATTAAATTAGTGTTACACACTTAAATCTTGACCATTTGACTTAATCACTTTTTTGTACCATTCAAAAGATTTTTTCTTCGAACGCTTCAGTGTTCCTTGACCTTGATTATCTCGATCTACATAGATGAATCCGTATCTTTTTTTCATTTCACCTGTACTTGCACTTACAATATCAATTGGTCCCCAAACGGTGTAGCCAAGCAAGTCTACGCCATCGTAATCTACAGCATCTCGCATTGCACGAATATGCTCACTTAGATATGAAATTCTGTAATCGTCTTCTACATAACCACTCTCATCAGGAACATCTACAGCCCCTAAGCCGTTTTCAACAATGAATAAAGGTTTCTGATAACGGTCATAGATATTATTCATTGTAATTCGTAATCCTAACGGATCAATTTGCCAACCCCAATCACTAGATTGTAAATACGGGTTCCGCAAACTTGGAAATAGGTTTCCTCCTATTGTATCCGTGAGTGTCGGATCAGCACTGACTACGCTGGAGGAATAATACGAGAACCCTATGAAATCAACGGTGTGTTGTTTCAATAACTCTCGATCACCTTCTTTGAATGGTAGAACAATATTTTTTCGTTCCAGTTCTTTAAGGGTGTATGCCGGGTATTCACCCCTAACCTGAACATCAATGAAAAAATAGCTCTGGTTTTCAACCTGTTTTGCTTTCCATACATCTTTTGGATCACATGTTCTGGGATATGGGGCAATGCTAGCTAGCATACATCCCACCATATTTTCAGAGTCTACTTCATGGGCAATTTTTGTAGCTAACGCGCTGGCCACCAACTCATGATGACTGGCTGTAAATTTCACTAATTCCGCATCTTCGTGTTCTTCTATGAACAATCCGGATGATAAAAATGGAGCTTCCAAAACCATATTAATTTCATTAAACGTAATCCAGTATTTTACTAAGCCCTTATAACGTTTAAAGATCACCCTACATAATCTTTCATAGAAATCAATCATTTTTCGGTTACGCCAAGAACCATATTCCTTAACAAGGTGCATGGGAACGTCAAAATGGGAAATGGTCACCAGAGGATTAATATTATACTTTTGACACTCTTTAAATACGTCTTCGTAAAACTGGAGTCCAGCTTCATTTGGCTCCAGCTCATCCCCATTCGGGAATATACGGCTCCAAGCAATTGACAACCGATATACGTTAAATCCCATTTCTGCAAACAATGCGATGTCTTCTTTGTAATAGTGATACATGTCGATTGCTGCTTTGCCAGGGTAAAAATAGTTCTCGTCAAAATCAAACATCTTCGTTTTACCCATAAGAACACTGTCACGGATATCACCTGTTGGACATAAATCAACATTTGCTATGCCTCTTCCGTCCACATTGTAAGCTCCTTCAGATTGGTTAGCCGAGGTTGCTCCCCCCCACAAAAATCCATCTTTGAATCCCATTTCTCTCATCCCCTGTTAAGATAAAATTGTTAAATCAAACCTGTAAGCAAAACATCCCCTGCATTTACTTGTTTTCCTTTAGTCTCAATAATCTCAAGATAACTATCTGTGTTTGTAACGATCATTGGCGTTTCAACCGAATATCCTTCTCTCTCAATTTCGGCAATATTAAATTCAGCCAATTTCTGTCCTTGTTTAACAACGTCTCCTTCTTGTACGAAGGTCTCGAAATATTTACCTTTCAGACGAACCGTATTAAATCCGATATGAATAAGGACTTCCATTCCTTCATCTGACACTAATCCAAAAGCATGTTTTGTAGGAAACAATGTAACAACCTTCCCATCAAAAGGTGCAAATAGTTCCCCGGTCACAGGCTTAATCGCGATTCCTCTGCCCAAAAGTTCTTGCGAAAACGCCTCGTCTTGAACCTCTTTAATAGGAATGACTTCTCCGTTCATCGGACTATGCATCGTATGCTTTTTCTCAGATTTCAACTCTGGTTTGGATTCTGGTGTAGATGATACGTTTATCGTTTTGTCAGAGCTTGGCTTGGATTTATCATCTTTGAACAAGAAAAGTGTTAGTACAAACGAAGCTACCATAGCAAAAACAACACCAATAATACCAATCATGAGGTTCGTGATTCCTGGGTTCTCGGGATCAAACATGGTCATAAATTCAAATATGCCCAGTCCTCCAAATGTAAACTCTCTGAAGTTATAGAAGCCGTAAAAACCGCCAGCAATACCTGAAACAATACAGCTCATGATAAACAATTTTTTTCGCGGTAAGGTAATACCATAAACAATAGGCTCTGTTATACCGAATAGAGCGGATACAGCTGCCGGTATGCCGAGTGCCTTTAAATTTTTATCCTTTGTTTTAAGGATGATGGCAAGAGTAATAGCCATTTGAGAAAACGTGGTGGCAAAAGCCATAGTTAATACGTTGTCGAAACCCAGGCTTGTGATGTTGTTAATATAGACGGGGATAATTCCCCAATGCAGGCCAAATACCATAAGAATCTGCCATAGGGATGCAAGTAGAAATCCGGCTACTAATGGGCTCGCATCTCGAACAGCAAATATCCCCTGCGCTATAAGCTCTGATCCGTAGTTTGCCAAAGGACCTATCAGTAAAAAACCTAAGGTTAAAGAAATAAAGACCGTGAGCATCGGTACAATAAAGAATTTGATTACACTTGGAATAATCTTGTCCAACACACGCTGCACTTTTGATGCAAAATATACGACGATGATGACTGGAAGTACAGTTGATGTATAGTTCATACCAATCAACGGAATACCAAACACATCCAAATAGACAGGAGAGCTTATAATTGTACCGCTAAATAATGTATACAGTGGCTCTTTTGTTGCTGCCAAGGTATTCAACTGAATAGCAGGGTAACACATGGCCAGTCCAATGAGAATCCCAGTAAAAGGCTGTACTTTAAATTTATTAGCAGAGGTGTATCCTAAAAACACAGGAAGAAACATAAACAATGCATCTCCCATAGCATTGATGATCATGTATGCTCCGCTATCAGCTGTATAAAGCCCCATCGCGTTAAACAAAATATTAAAACCTTTTAACATACCTGCAGCACACAGAATTCCCAAAATCGGCTGAAATAAGTTTGACACGACATCAATAAAGGCATCAAAGGGTTTCTTCTTTTTGATCTCCTTATCTGTTATTGGGGCAGTTGGTTTTTCGCCCACTTTAGTTAGTTGGGTAACTTCCGAATACACCTCGGAAACATGATTGCCGATTACAACCTGATACTGCCCACCAGAACGCATGACGGATACGATGCCATCCATTTGCTTCAATACTTCATCGTTGGGCAATGAACCGTCCCTTAGTTGAAATCTCAACCGGGTCATGCAATGAGTGAGATCAAGAACATTTTCGGAACCACCCACTGTCTTTACAATTTCCTCGGCCAACTGTTGATATTTTCTCATTTTATTTTCCTCCAAATTTAGCTGAAACAGCTTAGTGAAGGGTTTGGCCAACTTAATGTCACCATCCTGCGTTGCAAGAAACCTCACCTCCTTTAATGAAAACTGCTATGAATTTGTTTTGTGCACAACACGTTGGATGTGAACCGTTAGATACAATTTCTCTTCGTTTGTTAAGTTATACTGGTAGTTATTCTTAATATAAGTTTCGATTTTTCCTACACACTGGTAAGAATTCGGGTGTTTCTCTTTGATCACATCTAATAGATCTGTATCACTCTCACTCTCATGCAAGTTTCCACTGATTAATCGCTGAGCAAAAAACTTCAAATGAGTGACAAATCTAAAAAATGCTACGGATTGTTCATCAAACTCCATTTGAAAAAAATATCTAACTATATCACTGATCTCTTGAATGATTTTGGTCACTCTGTAAATGTCTTGAGTTTCTTGGGGAGTCTCAGCGTTGACAATATGCAATGCAAGAAAACCTGCCTCATCTTCAGGAAATTGAATATCGAAAGATTCCTTAATAAATTGAAGCGCCTTCAAACCAATCTGGAATTCGTCTGCATAAAATCGTTTAATATCCCAAAGCAAAGCATTTCTAAGCGATATTCCTTCTTTATATCGACTTATCGTCGAGAAAATATGGTCACTGAGCGATATATATATACTCTCATTGAGTTTTTTACCTAACGTTAACTTCGCATAGTTTATAATTTGGTCCGCCACTTCAAAATAATCGATAGGAATTTCGGACAGAAGTTCCTGGAATTTCACGAAGGCATCTTTATTAGAAAGTGAATAGATTTTATCTATACTTTGCTGATCCAGACTATCGCCAACCTTCTTCTGGTAAGCGATCCCTTTGCCCATTACAATAATTTCTTGACCCATTTTGTCGTGAGTAACTGCCACATTATTGTTCAAGATTTTGAGGATATTCATCTCATTTCCCCCTATTTTCCAAATAAAAAAGACCTGTCTGCACATCAAAAATAAACGCAACTATGGCGTAAATTAATTTTGATGTGCAAGCAGGTCTAGCTTGTAATTAAACAATCACTATCCTTAACTTACACTTCCATTGTAATCGTGACCTTTTGTTTTAGCAAGAGTGTTTTTTATATTATTTTTTTTATATTATTTTTTTTATATTAGTTTTTTCATTTTACCTACGTTTTATACGTCACTACCTTGTTCAGAATAATACGTCATTTACATATTGCATATAACTTAAATCTGTATTAGGATTAAAAAAATCTAACTAACGTTAGTTAGATTTTAAAAATTTTATAAACAGAAGGAGAGTTAATATGGCTTGGCTTTATCTTATTATTGGAGGACTTTTAGAGGTCGGTTGGGCGTTAGGTCTGTCATATTCGGATGGATTCACTAAAATAGGCGTGGTTATACCAACCTTAATACTGATGGCACTTAGTTTTTTTTGCTTCTCCAAAGCCTTAAGTGTTTTGCCCGTATCCACAGCTTATGCAGTTTTCACAGGGTTCGGAGCATTTGGAACCGCAGCAGTTGGAATGCTGTTCCTTGGAGATGAAGTGAGTGTACTCAAAATTTTCTTTGTCATTACATTGATCACTTGCATTATGGGTTTAAAATTTATATCTAATAAGCCTGAAAGAGAGGAAGTTAATTAATATGAGTTGGTTTTTTTTGGTGATTGCAGGCTTGATGGAAGTGGGCGGAGTAATAAGCTTAAAATTCACAGAGGGCTTCTCAAAACTGAAGCCAACCATCCTCTTTATTATTTTTATGCTATCCAGTTTCATCTTTCTATCCGTGTCGTTAAAAGAAGTGCCTCTTAGTATCGGTTACGGCATATGGACTGGTATTGGTGCTTCAGGAAGTGTACTCTTAGGAATGTTCGTTTTTAAAGAGCCTAGAAACATGAGCAAGCTAATCATGGTTGGTGGTATAATAGTAAGTATTGTGGGCTTAAAACTAGTCTAAGGTGGAGAATTTTTTGAATAAAGGTGAAGTAACGAGAAATAAAATAATAACAAGTGCTCTTCATTTATTCGCAACAAAGGGTTATGAACAAACCTCTATGAGGGAAATTGCCATTGAAGTGGACATTAAAGCTCCTTCACTTTACGCCTATTGTTCCAGTAAAGAAGAATTGTTTGGAATTGTATGTGACTATGTTACTAATGATTATTTGAATTTTGTACGTGATCAATCAGATGAAATTTCGAGTTTCTCGGTAGAAAAAAAGTTATACACGCTAATGAGATCATTGAATGAATATGTCTACGAGAATGATCTTGGACACTTTATCAATAGATATTTTCTTTTCCCTCCAGATCCATTTAGGGGCACATTTGTTCAACTCTACAAACAGACTGAAGAGGAAATAAAAAAAATTATCGAAAAAGCTATAGACAGTGAACCAGAGAGATTTATACCTGTTAATACAGTTATCGCTTCATTTATGTGTGTTATAGATGGAATGATCTTTCAGATGTTAAACTTTTCACAAGATGAGTATGAAAACAAATTAGAAGAAACTTGGAAAGTATTTTGGAGAGGAATCCAGAAATAAGCTTCAATTGATATGGTGGATTAGACGATGTCCCTGATGCAGTAGGGATAAATAAGCACATGTGTTCTAAAATTACAACTAATCCATATGAACTAAGTATAATTTTGTGTAAAACATAAAAAGCATAACTGATACCATCAGTTACGCTTTTTATACTTTTATGCTAGCTTTCCTTCTCTAACTAAGGCTACTCATCACTTTTAATCCACTGAACTCTTTAACAGGGTTTCTACTCTTTCTAGAAATATGATAACATCTCCTACAAAGATTGAATCTGATTCGATTCTACGCAAAAACATTAATGTAAGCTCTTTTACTTCCTTTAAGGCAAGATCCTTTTTATTTCTCTTGGAAAACTTAATTATATAATGCAAATCAATATTTAATTTACTTATCTTCAAAAAAGGATCATTGCCGTTTGCTGTTTTCAAATCCCTCATCATACTTAAGATAATACCTATCGAACAATAAATCTCTATGAGTTTCCTTGATCTTCTCTTCTCCCGCTTCTCTCTATAATTCTGTCCTATAGTATCGAATATAATAAAAGTTAAAAATGCTTCTTTAATTTTGGGCAAAATCCTATGTACATATTATATTGATTTAATGTGTAATCCTGACCCATCATCTTACTTTCTAATTGCATAGGTTTATAAAATGTAGTCTTAAACATGCTCGCATCAAGAAGCTAGTTCCTCTTAGAATCAATGAATTAGCTTCTTGTTCGTCAAAAGCGCTCGAATTGGCTAGGTATCATACCCTCGATCGCCCAATACTGGCTTCATCATCAGTTTCATAGCTTGAAGAAATTCATAGCCCTGAACAGAGTCATGAGCTTCACCGCCCGTTAATTCAAAACGAAGCGGATTGCCTAACGCATCAACACGGCATTTATTTTAGTACTCAACCCAACACAGGAACATATGATCTCTTTCTTTGTCCCCCTTTTGCGCCAGACCCATGCTAATGAAAGAGCCCGATTGTGGCACATCAATAATGACTCTTCTCTCATCGTTTTCCTTGGCGACATACTACAGCACCTCATCCCAAATTCCTGCTTTCTGCCGGCTGCGGCGCCTGAACGTGCAATCCGTAGTATTGAATATAACATGCTTTTGATTGTCTAGTGCAAGGACGTGATTTTCGTTTAGGTGTAAACATATATTGGATTCACTAGCACTGTTGGATATTTAAATATGATCATAAAAAATGACTTATTTACACAACAAGGAAGGTCCAATTCATCTTTTAGATTTTATAGTCCCTAATTATTGGAGCAATATTAAGTGGAACTTGAGAATCGTTCGTCCGCACCAAAATAATCAAATCCTCCCTACTACTACTTTTCAAAAATATCGGGAGTGTTCCTTCTGACCTGTATCGCAACTGATTGAGATGTATAAGACGCCACAGTAAAAATGAATTGCGCCCGTGCTTAACAAATTAATAAAATAGAAGCTCCCCCGATTGATTAAGGCCTTAAAACGCTAAGAAGGCGCCGACATAGCATCGGCGCCTTCTCTCTGTTCAGTTCAATTACAACGTAATCGCACGGTGAGGCTTGCTGTAATGACTGGTTCCGCCGCCTCCGACGATAACACGCCCGCCCTTATTAAACACCAGACGTTTCGTAATATTTCCACTGAGCAGCACTTCAACTTTAGCTTGATTGGCAGTAGCTATATAGATGACATAGCCACTCTTAGAAATTACTGTCCGCCAGTTTCGGTCAAACTCTGACCGCAAGACCCGGCTGGAGTATACCTGATTTTCGACTCTACCTGGTTTAGTTCCCTTCATCGAAACCCCTCATTTCTGTGGAATCTATAGGACACGTTAATAATCTATTCACTAAGACTCTCAGAAGTGTAGATAGATTCCTAAGTAGATGAAAGAAATAAAATCGACTTATGCGACTAATGCAGTCTCGCCTACTGGAATGACGCGACGTTTAACAATAACACCATTTCTAACGGTAAACTCGATAAAATGGAAGATTGGGGTTGGTGGGCCCTTGAGAAATCCCTTTTTGACAAGTGGCGCCCCGGCTCCCCCAGACAGCTGATACCTTGTACCTTGATAGGAAAGTTGATCTAATGCATGCACATGGCCAACAAGAACCTGAGAGACCTTGCCGCGAACGCTGGATAGGAACCGGGTCAGTTGTCCTCGGGTGTTTCCGAACGTCGATGTGGGATCTTGAAAATAACGGGGATTAGCCCATTTCCCGATCCTAGGGGGAACGTGCATGGTCACAACTGTATTCTTCTGTGCCTTTTTTAGCTTCTCTCTCAGAAAAGCCAGTTCCCCTGGTGCAAAACCGTAGACTGACTGACCACTCGCATTGGAGTTAAGCTCTTGTGAGTTATCCAGGCCAATGATCGTAGTTTTAATTTTGGGGAGATGGATTCCGAAATGCGTTGGTCCGATATATTTTCTAAAATTGGTAAGTGGTCCGTTGATCTCCGTATGTTCATGGTTTCCGGGAACGATAAAAAAAGGGGATATCAGGTACGCCTCTGTTCGGATCCTGAATCTGCAGCAAGCTTTTTATTGGTACACCTGAATAGGTCCCGCCTGTCTTGAATTCTTGGTCAGTTCCTGTGAATACGGCATCTCCGTTATGCAGAATAAATAGAGGCTTTCTCTTCAATTTGGAGATGGTGGATAAGGCCGAAGTAAATATTGCATTGCTGGACTGGCCCTTCCCAGCCCAGCCGTCTCCCATACCGATAAAAGTGTATTCATTGCCTTTCAACTTCTTTACCTTTGCGAATAATTGAGCTTTGGATGTCTGGAACAGTGTTTTCTGACTTGTCGCGGTTCTTTTGACTTGAGCCGTCTGTTTTTTGGATTTCATTTGGTCACCCTTCCCTGTCGATTCACCTAATTTTATGGGGCGGATGACAGTAGTGAAACGGCATTAGCCCATTTCGCTGGCAATCGCACAAGACTTTTCTTGATCGAACTCATAGAATACAGGATCAAAGGTCAAGGAGTGATATATTTGAGTATAATCAAAGCTGGAGATTGCGTCGGCATTCTTTATTTCACTACGAGGGGTGCACCGGCTGCAGTGCATGACGGCGTTCTCGTTTCTCCTAAAAGTTTGAATTCGCAAACGTATAATGGCCCGGTTACTATATTGCATTACAATATCAATAGGAAATCCGGCCACCTTTTTCGCCAACTTATTACCGTGACACCGATTGAGATCCGTAAAACACCCTTTATGAGTAGCGATCAGAAAGGACGCTCGCAGCAGTTCCCCTTCTTCACCTGCTATAAAAGCGGGATCTTGCGCAGCTGTTAAATTCCGGATACCCAAATCATCCAAATTCCCAGCAGGCCGGGAAGTGAAGAACGGCAGATTGCTATGCCCGATCAAAGATGGAAACAAGCCTCCAAAAGAAGTATGGATATACCACTGGCTGGTCAGAAATCCAAACAGCGACTCGCCAAGTTTAAAGCTCGAATTGAAAAAGTATACCGGCGTTACGTATGTAGAAAAAGCAAGAGTGTCTCCTCTCCCAACTGCAAAATTGAACCTGAACGGGCTTTCATAAAATCCTAAGCAATCAGCTTAGCTCCTTGGTTTTTGGTGTTTATCATGGCTTCCATAAGACAGTTGTCCAAAAAAAAACAAAAAATTTACTGAACCTTTTTTGACTGCCACATACCCAGATTTTTAGGGACGAATACATCTATTTTCGTGCTTTCATCCGATTAATCGGTCCCATATGAAATATTCTTCATCACAGAAAAATCGTCTGAAGAAGGATTTTTCACCGCAGGGGAATCAATCATCTCTCCGGTTAGGGAGTACACCTCATTATTGACAAACGCAGACGTCCTGGTTAACGAGCCATCTTCCATCTGAGAAATGAGAATCTGCAGGTTTAGCTGACCTTTGAGAATGCTTTTAACAAGACAAAAGACGTGACGGGACTGATCGTTCACAGAGATCAGGGATTCCAGTACACGTCTTATGCCTACCACGACATGCTGCCAAAGGTTGGCGTCCAAATCAGCATGTCTCGCCGAGGGAATTGTTATGACAATGCCTCGATGGAGAGCTTCTTCTCGCATCTCAAAACGGAAGGGCTCTATCCTTATGATATCGGAAATTGGACGAGGCACAAAGGCGAATTGAAGCTTATATCCATTTTCACAAAAAACATCGACCACAACGAAAACTAAATAAACTTCCTCCGGCAGAGTTCCGGAAACAGTTTATAGCTTAGGGTCTTTTTTCAATGTCTATTAAATGGGGTCTTGACCATGAAAACAACCTTAACACCCATATCAAACCTTATTTTAAGCGTCTGATGCTAAAAGATCTAAAACCAGATATGTATCAGGTTTTTTTAGACTCTCTATTTAAAAAGGGACTCAGCAAACGTACCGTCGAGATCATCAACTCTACTGTATACTCAGTCATGGAGCATGCATTGATTCAAGGGAAAATATTACGCAATCCTTGCAAAGGTTCAATATTAAAGGAGAGCACAAGAAGAAGACAATTCAATGCATTGATTCAGAGGACATTCCCAAATTTCTTCGTACGGCTCGAGGTGATGCGTACATTTATTGGATTTTCTTCAAAGTGCTCATTGAAACAGGATTACGAAAAGGAGAAGCTGCCGCTCTCAAATGGTCGGATATCAATTTCAAAGATAAGACGATCCGCGTGGATGAAATACTCGATTTTCAAGCTGAAGACGGGGACGAACTTTTCGGAGATACAAAAACCGGAAATTCTACCCGCACCATTAGTGTAAGTAACGGCCTCATAAATGATTTAAGATATCATTCTTCATGGCAAAATCAAAATAAGATTAATTTAGGGGAATCCATGTACAGACACGATTTAAATCTGGTCTTGTGCAGGAATGATGGTAGTCCGATGCCTAAATCTAGTCTCTTCAATGCTTCAAAGAGGATTTTGAGAAAGGCTGGTTTAAGTGAGGAATTAACAATTCATTCCTTGAGACATACCTATGCCGTGATCATGCTTGAAGCTGGAGCTGATATAAAATTTGTACAAGAGCAGCTTAGGCATGGCAGTGTGCAAATTACATCCGATGTGTATGCTCATATTTCTAAAAAGCTAGAAAAGCGGAACATTGATAAATATGAAGAGTACACTTCCCGTATTTTTGGATCAGAAAATCAAAAACCGGGGGACGTTTGGGGGACGCAACCTCAATAGAAGTGTACTTCCCTCAAAACGTCCCCCGGCTCATTCCTTCAAAACCCCGTAGTTACAAGGTTTCTCCGATTAGTACAACGTGATATATTGATCGCGTTCCCATTGGTGGACTTGTGTTCTATTTATGTTCCTGGCTTTCAAATGAAATCATCCGTTATACCAAACCCACTTAGAATCAGAGTTTTATACAGTTCATTCTTCAAAACATTTCTTATATTATTTTATATTTGTGGGCATTTTGTGGGCGCTTTTTTTTCATTTATATTGAAGAAATTCGAATTACATATTCTTTAGATGGCATAACTACCGTGAAAATGGCTAGAAGATTTATTCCATTTTCTATTACTATTGATCTAATATAACATTCTGCACTTCGTTTTTCTATATTCCATGGAAATTCAATCTTATGTCTATTCATTCCCTTTCCCCCAGTTATGTCATTAGTGCTAGTTTTATTAGTATGGCAACTCGTGCTATATTAACATTTGAAATTTTAATGAAGGAGTCCTCTTGGTGGAAGTTACCCGAGGGAGATGCTTACTTCAATTTTGGCTTGATCATCGCCAAATGACTCAAGCCGAATTCTCACGCAGAAGTGGTTGGTCCAAAAGAATGGTATCTTTTATCGCTACAGGAAGAAGTATGATGAATCCCGAGGCGATGTATCTGGCTGCACAGATACTTGGCATTCAAATGGAAGAACTCTACGAGTGGGAAGTAACGAAGTAAGTCGCGGTTATATCCGCGCTCCCGGGTAAGGCAAGTACTAGTATAGTACTCATACATTTTTTTCTCCGTAATCATTCATATCATTCCTTCTATGATACATATTCAATTTGCATCCCCTCGCTCTCAATCTGTTTCTTAATTCTTCCAAATTAATGATATCATGTAATGGTTGTGTAAAATGTCGATGACTGTCGAAAACACTTCTCGCCGATTGATGTTGACTTCGTATTTTTTTATGTTAGTAAAGAGATAAAATCTTTATTGAATTAAGCCTTTTAAAGCCTTAACCTTTCCTCTGGCTACTGTAACTCTATAATCAGACTCCTTAAAAATTGCTGTTGAACCAAAAATCTGATCGTCAATCCTTTCTACCCAGTACGGGTTGACCAGATTTCCATTATGCGCCGGATACAAGTGTGGAAAAGCTTCTATACAAGCTTTGTATGTGAGGGCAATAGTGAACAGTCCTTTGCTCGCGTGAAACCTAGGGACATAATAATTGGCCTTAGGCTCCCACATATCGATATAGTAGATACCACTCGCCATAAAAAAACTACCAGGAGATAATTCTCCGTCATCTAAAATTTCAACTCCGAAAACCTCTCTATCATCTTTTTTTAATTTATTCACTTCTTCTACAATTTCGTTCCAGCACTTCATGTTCTTCTGATTTATTCCTGTGTATATATCATCTTTGAAGTACGCGATCCCCCCATATGAACCAGTTAAAACTCGTTCAAATTATCAACATTAACTAAATTGGCTCCATCAAGAAACCTGAAGTTAGGGAAAGATAATTCACACGCATTTAAAGTTGTAAGCACAGTAAAATTACCCGTTCTTGTATAAAAAAATGGGACATTGTAATTTTTTGATGGCTTCCACATTTCGATGCCCATAATATCATTTTCATAAAATGAAAAGCGAGGCCCGTATGAGCCATCGCTTTGTACTTCAATTCCTATGATTAATCGATTGTTCATTAAGGATCACTTCTTCTTCAGTTCTTCTGGCATTTTCATTGTCCCAACTATACTTTTTCTTTTCTTGGATGATTTGTTTGCCCCTTTAGTAAGGTTAGCACCGAGCAATCTCGCTAATTTCTGATTCAATTTAACCACCTCCTTCACTTTTTGTCCATACTGGAAGAATAAGAATGGCTTGAATAAAGAATGCCAATGTAATTTCTGATGATTTAATCATTAAATTCCCGATAACAAGACCAACTGAGATCCATTTCAACCACTTATCCCATTTACTCGGGTTAACATATTCAAACTCGTTCGGGGCATACATCAACATTATAATCAGGCTTAAAATATTCAAGAAAAGAATTGACTCGTAATTCAAATTAATTAAAGGGATTAGTGCAGCTACAAAGCCAGTTACAAATGAGCATATTGTTATTGGTAAGTGTACGCCCCCTGAAAACTTCCTTAATACAACGAATGAGAATAAAGTAATCAACGCACCAATAACTGTGCCGAACATCGCTCCTAAAATAATCGTCAGCAACAGTCCGGTATACCAATTAAGTCTTAGTCCCAGTTCGTATTCCAGTATTTCAACAGTACCCGGTCCTTCTGGATCAGCTTTTTTTATGCTTACTGCGATACGCCTCGACAGTCTTTCTAATATCACCTCGCTCCCTCCTTAATGAAAAGAAGTATGAAATTCCGAAGGTAACCAGCGCTAATATTAACAATCCGGTCGGTTCTGATCGGTATAGCAATATTAAAATCAAGCAAATTGTTATTGCGGAGAACATCGTACCAATTAGATAGGATAGGTTTGTCTTAGACAGGTAATTTTCTTTGATAATAAAATCATGAGGGGGTCTTACAATAAAGGAGAATCCGAAATCAAACAGAGAAAAGATAAAGCAGATTACATATGTAATTAAGATTGAAGTCAGCTGCAATAAATAAACTAGACTTCCTTCATTCTGTTGAATAATACTCGCATGCATTACATCCAACCACTCAAAAACATGAAAAATACCCATTTGTATTGCTGCATAAGCAGATATACCAGCACCAGCAATGAATGATGAAATATGCAATTTTAATTCCAAACCGAAACGTAAAAAAAGTATGAAGAAAATATATTGCAAAGGCAGATCTAACTTTGGAAGTTCTAGCGTTATACGCATCATGAATGAGAATGAAGCTATGAAAATAATGAACATAACTATTTTTCCAGCGAACTCTCTAACCGGTAACATGTATAGCTTTAGAATAATTAATAGCATAGCAAGAGCGTCAAAAATGCCGATTGAGACATAAATAATACTGTTCAAATCTACACCATCCTACTTAAATATCTTTTAAAGATATTATAAAGGACGATGTGGCAATTCCATAGCCAAAATCATACAAATGAATACTTTTACCAAAATAAGTTTATGAAGAGAAGGTTATTTTTTCCCTGCACCTAACATCAAATTACCATCAATATTGAGTCCAGTAATCGATGTTAGTTGGTGGAGCAAATACCTTTTTTCGGGGTCTATCTTCTTCACGTTCCCAGCCTTCCAAAATGAAGATATTTGATGTGTTTGATCTATCTTCCCAATGAATGTACTGTTACTTAACTAAAACATCCAGAGCAGCCGACACGTCCGTTTTACTTTTACCTGTCTTCACAGTTAATTCATAGATTGTAGGGAACCGTCTGCGTCCACCTTTATAGTTATATAAGATAAGGAGTGCCTTGCATTGAAAATCAGTTAACATCTTTATGCCCCTTTCTCTTCAGTCTTGATTGCCATGCTAGCAACCCCGATTTATGGAATGCACGTGGCTGGCCAAACAACAAATCATCTGCTTTGACCATTCCGGATCGTATGCTCTTGATTTGGATGCAACGCTTCGTAATCTTTCCCCCTGATAAATGGTTTCGACTAACCAACCCAGGTATTTTACTGGTATATTTACCTCTCCAAAAAACAGAATGTTTGTTCCCTTTTTATTATTATATACGAACTTACGTTCTTTATTAAACAACAAAAAATACCCTGTCAAGTGACTGGGTATTAACTATGTCTATTAGAAGAATCTATATGTTCACTTGTCCTAAGAAAATTCGTTAATTTCCACAATAACATACTCACTTAGACTTATTTCTCCACTTAATTATTGTATTAACAATCATAACAGCAATCATAACAATTAATAATAAATTTGTGGTTGAAAGAGTATTATTGAGATTGTTAATGCTTGAATGTACGTCATTTAATCCTAACTTCACAGCATCTCCAATTCCTCCAACGTGCGAAGTAAGTTGATTGAAATACTGTAACCATTCGTTAATATCCATAAACACCCTCCTGGTAACCTATTTAGTAATCATAATATCATAAATTTTATTTTTTTGTTACTATTTACATGGTAATATATTTGGTATAGACTGGAAGAGTAATAAAATTATATTTTCTGGAGGTTGATTAATTTTGTTGAAAATGAAGAAAATAGTACCAGCAATTGCATTAAGTGTAGCTGTATTGTCAGGTTCCGTTGTCATTCCAAATTCTGTTAACGCCAATCCAGTTGAAACTGTTACTGCTAACGAGAACGATATTCAACATGTCCAACTCAATAAACTATTTGTTGATATTCCATACAGTGATGTAGATTATGAATTAAAAAGAAAAGAAACGACTTCAGCTGTAGAAATTGAAGTCTATGAAAGAAGCACTGGTAACCTAGTTACTACATACGGGGAGGTTAAAAACCAAGATAGTAACTTTAGCGCTAGGGCGGCTACAGATTATCAATCTATCCGAGCTTACCAAGATTACCAAGATAGCGGATTCGTTTCTGTTAGATTACAAGCTGATCTTTACGTGTACAGTAGCGGATCATTTGGCCAAATAAACAAAGTCATCGCAACAAATTATTACGCAACATCGGACGGATCATGGGATATGGTTAATCCGAGTGCACATACTGTATCTATGACTGGTTCATTCCCAACTCAAAAAGTACAAGTTAAAGGTAGTGTTACAATTGATACTGTTAAGACAAAAATCGGTGGAGTAGCTATAGGAGATCTTGGCTATACAGTACAACAGAACTCTCATTATAGAAAAAATCTAAATCATGGCTTCACCTTCACTTTCGGAAGATAATGTTCTCTTACTAAAAAACGAACTGGTAGCTAATTAATTTTAGTTGCTAGTTTGTTTTTTGTATTAAAAGGACACTGCGGGCACTTTTCCTGCAGTTCCTTAACTTCTTTCATTGTTTCACTCAAATCTAACCAATCATAAACAGCTTAAACTTAATTAAAATTTTGTCTTTAAAAAACACTCCATAACTTACCACCTCTATCCTTTATGGCTAACGCTATAATTAGATTGAGGTGTTTTTATGTTTATCAGTCCAATGTTACTTGAAACAGCACCGGGTCCCTTCTCCCATTCAAATTATCTATTTGAGCCAAAGGTAGACGGTCACCGATTGATATATTCGCAACAGGACGGTAACGTCCGATTATTTACACGTCACAACAACGATTGCACAACTCAGTACCCGGAACTTCAGCTACCTTTTGACTCAGACATCATCTTAGATGGGGAGGTAGCTTGTACCGAACCACAGACGGGGATAAACGACTTTGAGGGTGTCATGAGCCGTTTCAGTACACGGCAGCATACAAAGGTTCAGCAACTGGTCAAAACTATGCCTGCCACGTTTGCTATTTTCAACATCCTCCATTACAAAGGTCGCGACTTGCGCAAGCAGCCGCTTATAGAGCGTAAAGCGATCCTTCACAACCTTGTATTGCCATCCAGCAGTTTTGGTATTTTGCCATACATCGAAAGCGCAGGAGAAGCCTTATACGATCAGATAGAAGCTAGAGATATGGAAGGAGTGGTCGGTAAACGCAAGGACAGTCAGTATGTCAGCAGACGCTCCAAGGAATGGCTAAAATAATCAATTGGTCTTACACTGATGTGTTTATTACTGGATACAAAAAATCGGAATTTGGATGGCTTGCTTCTGTTCCTGATCTCTCTGGCAAACTACGTCCAGCAGGAATAATTGAGCACGGGCCAAACCTAAAACACAAACAGGCATTCCGTGGCGTATGTCAGCAGCTCGTAACTGGAGAAGACAAGAATCATGTTTATCTTCAGCCCCGGATTCAAGCCCGAGTTAAAATGCGAAATTGGACTAAATCAGGTTTGCTCCGTACACCTGTGTTTGAACAGTTTATTGTTTGATTATAGATTTACAGGAGGTGCATTAGTATGTGTGGTAGATTTACAATCACTGATCCTTTGGATGAGATAATGGAACGGTATATGGCTTCTATAGCTGATGGATTCGAATACAGACCAAATTATAACGCAGCACCTATGCAATACATTCCTACAATCATAGCTGGCAAGGAAGGTAATAATAAGTTGGGTGCTCTTAGATGGGGACTCGTCCCTTCCTGGGCAAAGGATGATAAGATCGGGAGCAAGATGATTAATGCTCGGGCTGAGACACTTGCTGAGAAGCCAGCCTTCAAGCGATTGATCAGTTCCAAGCGTTGTATCATACCGACAAACGGATTTTATGAGTGGAAGAAAGAAGATACGGGAAAGCGTCCTATGCGCATTTTGATGAAGGATGAGCGTTTATTCTCGCTTGCTGGCCTGCACGATACCTGGACAGATCCAGAAGGAAACAAATTGAGTACATGTACCATCATTACTACCGAACCGAACAGTCTCATGGAAGACATTCATAATCGTATGCCGGTGATCCTGAATCCCGATGATGAGGCTGAATGGCTTGGGAGAGATAATAATGATGTCCAGTCTTTACTCAGTCTGCTCAAGCCATATAATACATCTGAAATGAGAGCTTATGAGGTGCCGAAGGAAGTCGGTAATGTAAGGAATAACAATGAAGGATTACTAAAAGAAATAGGATAGAAATCATCAGCTTTATCGACTTAGAAAGGTCGGTAAAGCTTTCTTTGTTTTATCTAACACTAAATTGAATATATAGACATATTTGTTTAGACATGGATTTAATTTAATTTTATTATCGAATATGAAAATACAATCTGAAGGAGAATACATATGAATAGTTTTAAAAAAGTTTCGCTCCTAGCTCTACTAAGCTTCTTATTAATTTTAGGTGTAGGCCAAAGCACTATTTTTGCAGCCTCAGTTGGTGATCCTCTTGATAACCAGAAGAAGGTTGGACTCGTTATGAATTTGATGATGAAAATATCACATATGGCGGAGGAAAATGGTTTCGAGATAATTCAGGTGCATTCAGTTGGAACTCTCCATGGCAAGCGACAGGAACAAATTTTAAATTTAACTTCACCGGTACTAAACTACGCCTGATTTCTTCAACTTGGTGGTCAGGTTCAGACGATATTGATGTCATTATAGATGGGGTAAAAGTTGATAAAATATCTCTTAAAGGTTCCGATATAAAAGGCCCGCGCATTATGTACGAAAAGTTAGAATTATCTCAAGGGGAACACTCGGTAGAATTTATAAATAATACTAAAAATTATTTGTTTCTTTACTCAGTAGAAATGGATGGAGCTTTAAGCTCTTACCAACCAGTAACTCCTGCCCCTACACCAACTGAACCTGATCCAGTTGATCCTGAACCAGAACAACCATCTGGGGACCGTGCTATCCTAGTTGTCACATTGACAACTGGTTTAGAGAAAGAATATGATCTCCCAATGACCGATATTAATGCATTCCTCAACTGGTATGATAGTCGCTATGCAGGCAACGGTCCGGCCAAGTTCGCAATCAACAAATACATCAACAACAAAGGTCCATTCAGCAAGCGTACAGATTATATGATATTCGATAAGATTTTAACGTTTGAAGTAAATGAATATACAATACAATAAAACAGAAAGAGCAGTGAGAATCCAGTCCTCCTGCTCTTTTGTCTTTACATTTCCCCGCCAAAACACTGAATCACATGTTATACTTTTAATAATAAACTTGAATGGAGGATTAAGTGTGATTAAAGATCTGCTTATAGCTGAGAAAAAGCAATACAAGGTTTGTTTGATTTTGAAGATAAATCAAAGTACATAGGTAAAATAGAAATGTCCGCTGATAGAGAAAGAGTTAAAATAAAGCACCAAAAAGCCACAGAATGGATTCCATTACATGATATCGTCAGTTGCTCTACGGTTATAAACGGTTCTTTTAAAATAAACTAAGTATGTCACAAGGCGTATCTTATTCCGAAACGCCTTTTTCATTTTTTATCTACACCTATACTTCCCTCTCAGCCCAAACTTTCCTCCATTTTCAACGTAGTCATTGAAGTTTCCAGATCTGCAAAAGGGCGACTTAGTTTTTCTCCTAATTTGCTTCATCCCTCTTGCCCCAACGCTTTAGTGTTACAAACAACTTTCTAGCAACAAATACTCCAATCAAAATATAGACACTTAATAATTCTACATAGACATTCTATTCACTTATATACTTAATGCTCTATCTCTAAAATATACTTTTTTGAAGGCAAGATTAAATTAATCTTTAAAGGGAGTGGTAGTCCAAACTCTTTTATGATTGCTCTTACATAGCACTCTGCACTTCTCTTCTGTATGTCCCACGGAAAATAAATTGTGTGATTCTTCATTTACTGTCCTCCATGATGCCAGGCTTAGTATTGAATTTCTTTACTAGTCATGAGAGAGGTAGTCTACTGAGAAAGAGTCTTCACTTAATTAAATACTTCAAATGAATAAAAGTCTCTTATGCTCAATTAGTGGGCCAATGAAAGTTGTACCAAGTTAAATCTATGTAACTAGCCCGAAACTAATAGTATATTCGTAAGATAAACTTCCAGATACATGAGTTGTGATTCATGAACCTTTCTATTGCTTTATATCATAATTCACTACGTGACTGACCTAACTGGATGATTTCTTAGTTTTATTGTGTTGATTTATTAATTCATCTAACCGTTCAGATTGTTTAATAACCAGAGGATGTTCAATACCGTGGATGCTAACTAACTTGTTTAAGACATCCCTTTCTTGTTCTATTTTTTCTTTAATTGTAGGATTAGTCGACATAGCAAATCACCTCTATAAATAATCCTAACTCTTTCTATTCAAATTTCAGATTGGTGAATATATACAAAAAAGACAATTAAAAAACCTCCGTATACTGGAGGTTTTATTAGGGTTATTATGTTTACCAACCGCCTCCGCCATGAGAACTAGTTTTCACATTCGGAACATCTTTTGGTGTTTTACAATCATTATTGTCAGCTGACACCTGATTAAATGTAGCCATCAATAAGATACTTAGAGCTGTGAAAGGAATGATTACTGACTTTTTCATATGCCTAATTCAACCTCCCTTAAAATTCCTTGATACTTATCTAGTTGGGAATGTAAAGCCACATGCCTCATTTTTTCAAATAAACAAAAGTTTCTGACTAAATAAGAATCATTATTTACTTTAGCAGATATTGCCAAACTCTCCAACACAAAGATAATGCCAATCTCTGGTCTAAAAGAGTTATTATAATATTCAGCTATATCGGCTAAAAAAATTACAAATCTATCGTTAATCAATTGAGACGTATATGAGCCGTGCTTTTTCTGTGAATTAACTTGAGTTTGGATCATTTCATGATAACGTTCTAAGATATGATCAATATTATAGGAATATTTCAATGCTGCCTTCACAACCTTGAAAAGACCCAGAAGTATTTCGTCTTCATTGTTGGCCAAAGAATTCACATACTCATCAATAAGATCAGTTTCTCCTGTCATTACTCTATAAAGTAATCTATTGGCTGTGGCCCACACCAAGAATTGTTGCTTTGTTTTTTCCGCTATCTCTCCAGATTCAACGATCCAACTATGGTCCACATATTTTTCAAGATGATAAAACGCTTCATTATATTGACCAGTTTCATCAGCCACAGTCCCTAAAAGTACATGCGAGTACAAAATATATCCGAACAGCATTTTCTTAGGGCCAGTTGCTCTCACTTTCTTCCCTGTTCTCTTGTGTTTTTGTTCATATTGTATTCTGGCTAATCGTCCCATTTCCGTGCTTAATTCTTTAGACTTATCCCATAGCCTTAAAGACAAATACAAGTTAGCTAGATCTTTCAATGCATCTAATTGTTCTGATTCACTTAACCTTTTGACAAAAGGCTCGAATACAAGAGCAAGCTCATAATTGTGTTGCTGATCATCCCCTAGTGATAATTTGAAGATTCTATACTGGCACACAGCCAATCTCTCCGCGTGTTGGTAACGTTCTCCTTCTGATACTTTTTTATATATAAGAAGTGATGCCGTACTATTACCTTCATAATACAAAGATTCAGCAAAATCAAATAGCGAAGAAATATAGTAAGATTTCTCCAACATAAGATCAACAATTTTTTCAATACAGGTTAGCTTATTTAACTGTGAGCATCTAATTAGAAACGGCCGTAACCTTCTCCAATCTGTTGATGGATCGAGTAGCATCTCATCTACATATAAATCATAAAAAGTGCCCTCTTCAAGTCCCATCGCTTATGTCATTCTATCAAGAGCTTTAATCGGAATGAGTTGAGAACCATTTATGAAGCGACTAAGGGTTCCAGAATTTATACCCGATATTTCAGCAAAATGATAAACAAGCATTTGGTTTTCTTCTATGTAATTTAACAACTCTGCCCGAATTGATTGTTGAGTTATCACTTCCAAGGATGGTTTCACCTCCACTGATAAAATCCATTTTTTATGTCTTTGTTATCTATATAGGTAATCATATGGATTATTCTACCATTGATCAATGTTTTTTCTGCAAAAATACATAAACATTTGAATTTCGCAGAAATATTTATTAACTTTAATAGCAAAAAAGGGTCTTAGGCTAACCTGGCCTCTTGACAATCATCATCAAAAATACTTTTTAAATTGAATAATTTTTTTATTACTATAACTGTATTAGCCAGTTAATGATTCGTACCTTGGTCTAGTTTCTAAATAAGTGACTACGGGTTCAACTAATCTACCTAGAAGTTCCTATCCTTTAAAAAAATCAGTTCTAGTTTATGTCTTATTTTTATTCAATAATAATTCAACAAAATAGGTATATTTGCTATTAATTCAAAAAAAACTCCTCACAAGTTTAAGCCAGTGAGAAGTTTTTCACTCCTTTTTGTGGAAAGTTCTGGAGTAAAAAAGTTAAAACCTTAACGATCCGCCACAGTTAAACATTTGAACTCTTCTTAATCCTCTAACACAAATGCAATATCTTCAAAATATCTTTGTAATGACAAGTTTTTATTTTCTATAACTTTATTAACAAAATCATGAGGCACACGTTTAAACGCAGGATTACCACCAATGTTATCTACTCTTGGTCCGTTATTTGCATCATACTTCCATTCGCCACCGAATTGACTGATAATTATCTCGCCATAACAGTAACTAATAAAGTAAATATCTTTTTGGGAAAGATTACTTATAACTAATTGATCTAGTATTTCAACAGACTCAGAGTTATTAATATCAATTTTGTTTTTTTCCATAAATTCTTGAATAGAATCTTTCCAGCTTGCATCTAAATAATTTGGAGTAGCGGATGGGATCAATTGAGTATTTTCAGCAAACCATGGTAACGCATATTGCTCTATAATTTCCTTAAGTTTGTGAAGAACTTCTCTTAATTCTTGCTCATTTTGATATACGTACCATTCATCAACTTTACGCTCCGCAAGCTTAGTGATGCTTACGGATTCTGAACCTGTTTGAAACGTACATCGAATAGCATTCGATTCCCAATTACTTTTATCAATTTCAATGTACTCTTTGATATAACCTTCTCTAGATCTCACAAAAATCCAAGGATTCGAAGAATCCTCAAATTGAAATGAATGCTCTCTTAATTTATCCTCTAGCTCTGATAGTATATTTTTAGTAAGTTTCATATTAATCCACCTTTTTTATGATATTGGAACTTTAGCTATATCCCAAAGAGCAGGGAACCGTTTTTTTCTTTTTAAACTACCGTCTCTTGATTCAATGAGGTATTAAGAGAATGCTCTATAGAAAAAATTCCAATTATCTCCAATAGATCTACGGGAACAAATTCAAATTCAGGTATTTTTATAATCTTAGGGCTATAGTCTTATTTCTCACCATAATATATCATACCCGGTTGTGCTTCATAATAAGTCTAGAAAATAATTTGCTTTCTAAAATTGAATGGGCTAGGTTTTACTTACGTTATTGGGTTCTAAGTCGTTCCTTCTCTAGCTCTTGCCGTATTCCCCCCTGAATCCGTTTAAAATTTAGCATGTATATAGGACTTCAATTGATCTCTGCCTGATTTATTTAATTTAGATTTATACCAACTTGTTGATTTAAGTTCATTTATCTCATATTGACTTCCCAGCAAATCAAATCGAATGCGGTCACGTATATTTAAAAGGCTTTTTGTTGTTCTCTGAATACTTGATCTTTTCATACTTGTATCCTCCTCATATTAAGAAAACAGGACGCATTGTACACGCCCTGTTTTTTGGTCATATATCAAAAGCTTGCTGTATAGATTGATCCTCAAACGAAGAGGCCCGAACAATTCGATCTGAAAATCCGTCAACACCATGAATGGATTCTTTCCCCAATAACAAGGACAAGACAGAGAATCCTTTTTGCTCCTTCAAGCTATTCCACGCTTCTAAGAAACCATGATTTACATGCGCTTCCCCATCAGTGACAAAAATAATGTCCGCTTGATTAAATCGACTTTGTTTAATGACTTCACTTGCTTTGTTTAAGGGTTGTACAAAATTCGTGCCTCCGTCAAGAAAAACGGTTGCAAGTTTAATCATATCCCGCACTTCAACTTTTCCTCGTTCATAGATGATCGCATCAGAAGCATGTGAGGAAAATGGAATCCACGCAAAGTCCCTTCTCTGTTTCCGAGCAATGCTCATGAGAGCTATTGCAAATCCCTTGGAGATCGTATCTGGCCCTTCATACTCCCGGATTGATCGAGACACAGGATAATGGGCCCTTTACCGAGATGTTCTTTTCCCTTGGTATAATACTGAAGGGCTCGGCCTTCCGCATACGACGTAAGAAATCCAATTTGCTAATGGGGCTGGCGTAACTGCCTAGCTCCACAGGCAGCAGTTGCTCAATGTCACTCCCTTGCCGGATTCCATTCCGATCAATCGTATCCTTGTGTTTAGAACGCTGTTTGCGACTAGCAATAACTTTCATTCTTCACTAGGAACATCTTCTTGCAATACTCGTTCAATCAGTTGTAATAACTTTTCAGCGTGTTCACGTCTTCGACGAGGCAAAGAAGCCAATTGAGTTTCGTTTACCGAGAAGTTTTTCATATATTCCCCTTTCCGTTTATCCCGACCCCGCAATGGCGGTGTCGGAATTAAACACCGCCATTTAGTGCCAGGCGAAAGGCTCTTTTGAATTAGATTGTCATGTCACAACTACACTTTGCGAGAAGCAAAACGTTTAGTCTCTTTCAACGTACCGTACCCGGACAAAGAGACGTCCTCCCAACCAAATTTTTTCAGCGAGTTGAAGAAAGACTCAGGTAATCCCAAGCATTTTTCCCTTCCGCTGTGATCGCAACCGCAAGTTCACCCAACCCATCAGGTTTAAAAGACCAGCTTCTGGTATGGCTGTACTCCCAAATTTTATCCGCAGCTTGAAGTGCTCCATGTTCATCGACATAAGTCTTCAAACGTTCTTTCATCTGTTTCAATGCAGCCTCGGTTCATTCGATTTCTAACGCGGTCTGGATTGCTTCTTCTATTGTTGATTTTTCATGTATTGCATTTGTCATATAGCACTCTTCAAATTTTGATTTTTTTCGTGATGCGGAATACGAAATTTCTCCGCTGCAAATACGTTTTTAAACAAACCTATAACTTTTTATAGATGTAGCCATTGGTAGAAAGGTAAAGGCACAGGTTGTTATTGTAATCTCATTTCGACCCGTGTCGAAGTTCCGAACAACGTTAAACCCCTTACTTTCCAAATATCGCCTGGCTTCTGTCCCGTCGAGGCCAGCAAAACATTGATAGCCAGGATCTACAATGAATTCTCCTGACTCAGCAGCATTAATGATTTCGTCTTTCGTCATCTTTTACATCCCTCCAAAATACATTTTCTTAAAGCTTTATACATTCCAAAACAAACGGGCAGTGTTTGCAGTGACTGCCCGGTGTAGGTTGAAAAAGCGAAGAAGCCATATCCGGGAATGATTCCAGACATGACTTCTTCATTTCAATCTGCTCCGCAAGCTGAATGGCCCATTCTCTAGCTTCGTTTCCATCAGATTCGTTGTAAATAAACGAGTCTGCTTTCCGAAACCGAAGAAAAAACAATGTACCTTTGACTTGACGAAGACCTCTCATTTTCATAATGGCCCAAGCGTACAAAGCAAGCTACCTTGTATCATGAACCCCGTAAGGTCTCCAATTCGACTTCCAATCCCAGAAATGTACTTCCTGAAGCAAATCAATATACCCCTGAAGCTGGATTCCTGATGAAGAGTCCAACGGAAGGTTAAAACCCTGTAAATCAGGTGCTCGCTGAATTAACTTTGAAACTTCTAAGTAAGTCACTTCGGGATGAAAATCGGCTTTCGATTATAGCTGTCAGGGTTGCTTCATGTTAGACATACCATTGATTTTTTAGCTCAATCGCCTTATGCACTGCTTTACCGAGAGCGAGTGGTTTTGTAACCGGCTCTCGCCTACCATCCTTGTTCAATGCTTTTCTCGGATACTGGACCGAAGCGACTTCCCCTCCCCCCCATTCATTCACTCCGACATACCTGTGCTGTGCTGTTACTTGAGGCTGGAGCATATATGAAATTCGTACAAGAGCAATTAGGCCACGGCAGCATTCAAATTACGTCGGATGTCTATGCCCACATTTCTTCTAAAATTCAGAAAAACAATATGGATAAGTTCGAAGTATTTACTAAAGGTATTCTTCAAGATTAAATTTTTGTGGGCATTTTGTGGGCACTCTTGTATTATTTGAATTCATAATGTTTTGCCCACAAAAAGAAAAACCCCTCACGCCAGGTGGCGCAAGGGATTCGGAGATTAGTACAACGTGATATATTGATCGCGTTCCCATTGGTGGACTTGTGTTCTATACATATCCCACTCAATTTCTTTCAGCTCGTAGAAGTGAGCCAGGGCATGGTCGCCGAGAGCGTCACAGATGACTTCGCTGCGGATCAGTTCGTTCAATGCTTCTTTCAGGTCAGCTGGCAAGCTTGGAATGCCTTCTTCCACACGCTCTTCTTCTGACATGATGTAAATGTTGCGGTCAATCGGAGCTGGTAAGGAAAGCTCACGTTTGATTCCGTCCAGACCTGCTTTCAACAAAACAGCCAGAGCCAGGTAAGGGTTAGCCGCCGGATCCGGGTTACGAACCTCAACACGTGTGCTCAGACCGCGTGAAGCTGGAATACGGATCATTGGGCTGCGGTTACTTGCAGACCATGCTACGTAACATGGTGCTTCGTAACCTGGTACAAGACGTTTGTATGAGTTCACAGTCGGGTTAGTGATTGCTGCAAACGCACGTGCATGCTTCAGCGTTCCAGCCATGAAGTGACGTGCAGTTTTGCTCAGGCCCAGCTCGTCTGACTCGTCAACAAATGCGTTCTCACTGCCTCGGAACAAGGATTGGTTGCAGTGCATACCGGAACCGTTCATACCGAACAAAGGTTTTGGCATAAACGTAGCATGCAATCCATGCTGACGTGCAATTGTTTTAACAACAAGCTTGAACGTTTGGATCTGGTCTGCCGCTTTCAATGCATCTGCATATTTGAAGTCGATCTCGTGCTGACCTGGAGCTACTTCATGGTGAGAAGCTTCAATCTCAAAACCCATCTCTTCAAGTGTAATTACGATGTCGCGACGACAGTTTTCACCAAGATCTGTTGGTGCAAGGTCGAAATATCCACCTTGGTCATTCAATTCATTCGTTGGGTTTCCTTTTTCATCTGTCTTGAACAAGAAAAATTCTGGTTCAGGACCAACGTTGAAGGAAGTGAATCCCATTTCTTCGGCTTCTCTCAGGTTTCGCTTCAAGATGCCGCGTGGATCACCTGGGAATGGGTTGCCATCTGGAAGATATACGTCACAGATCAGACGGGCAACGCGATTATCGGATACCCATGGGAAAATAAGCCAAGAGTCAAGATCCGGATAGAGGTACATGTCGGATTCTTCGATACGAACATAACCTTCAATGGAAGAGCCGTCAAACATCATTTTGTTATCCAGAGCTTTCGTCAACTGACTTACTGGAATCTCAACGTTTTTGATCGATCCAAGCAAATCGGTAAATTGCAATCGAACGAATCGAACGTTTTCTTCTTTTGCGATGCGGAGAATATCTTCTTTAGTATAACTCATGATTCCTCTCCCTTTCTTATCTGCGTATTTGGCTTGCCTGTTATATTTGTACATTAGATTGTTCCACGGGTCAAGGAGTCTGACATGAGAAATCTGTAATTTACCTTACCCGCCTCGTTAGGTGAATTCATTATTTTTTATTGAAAAAACGAGATAGTTCACCTTGAATGAGAGATACTTGCCCAGGTCTTTTGCCAGACACAAGCTGCTGCTTCAGTAAACGGTGCAGCTGCGTATCCGACAGCTCCCTGCGTTTCACTTCTGTATCCGGTGTAATTACCGTTGCTTCTTCAGACTCTTTTGATACAGGATTCATGACCTGTTTGATGCCTGCAATGTTAACTCCCTTTTCAATCAGGGCTTTAATCTCCAGCAGTCGCTCGACATCGTTAAAAGAAAACAGGCGTTGATTACCTGAAGTTCTCGCAGGAACAATCAGACTGTGCTGCTCATAATAACGAATCTGTCTTGCGGACAGGTCGGTAAGCTTCATTACGATACCTATTGGGAATAAGGCCATATTTCTGCGAATTTCGTCGCCCATGTTCATCAACCTTCCAGTTCGTCTATTCTTGACCCTATTGTACATTTAGTTGTTACAAAGTGTCAATGACGTGTTAGATAAACTCACAATAATTTACGATCTTTCATCGCTTGTAATGCCATTAAAACGCCATATTTAACATGAGAGTAGGTCAATCCGCCCTGCATGTACCCGATAAAAGGCTCTCTTATGGGTGCATCAGCCGACAACTCCAGACTTCCTCCCTGAATAAAGGTACCTGCCGCCATAATAACAGGATGCTCATAGCCGGGCATGTCCCAAGGCTCAGGCACAACATGGCTGTCTACTGCTGCTGCCTGCTGAATGCCTTGTACGAAGGCGATTAAATGCTCAGCCGAACTAAACTGCACAGCCTGAATTAGGTCGGTTCGAGGCTCGTCCCATGCGGGTTTGGTCACAAATCCGGATGCAGCAAACATCGCCGCCGCGAAAATACTTCCTTTAATCGCTTGTCCAACAATTGTCGGAGCCATGTAAAGTCCCTGATAGATGCCTCGCGTTGTTCCGAGCATCGCCCCTACCTCCGCACCGATGCCGGGTGCTGTAAGACGATACGCCGCCAGCTGTACATATTTCTCTTTACCGCATATGTATCCTCCGGTTTCCGCCAGCCCGCCACCGGGATTTTTGATCAGCGAACCTGCCATGAGGTCCACCCCGACTTCCGTAGGCTCACGTTCTTCCGTAAATTCACCGTAACAATTATCTACAAATACAATAACGTCTGGTTTCAATGCTTTGACACGTGACACCATCTCAGCAATCTCTGCAATGGTAAAAGAGGACCGCCAGTCGTAACCACGGGAACGCTGAATACCTATAACTTTCGTTGCTGGAGTTATGTGTTTCTCAACCGCATTCCAATCGATTCCACCTGCGGGTGTCAGTGCTGTTTCAGCATAACCTATCCCGAAATCACGCAGGGACCCGGTTCCGTCACCGGGTCTGCCTATTACTTTATGGAGCGTGTCATAAGGCTTACCCGTGATGTACAAGAGCTCGTCACCTGGGCGCAGCACCCCGAACAGCGCTGTGCTGATGGTGTGTGTGCCTGAGGCAAAATGAGGACGCACCAGTGCACTCTCTGCACCGAATACATCCGCATACACCTCATCCAGCACCTCACGTCCGCGATCATTATAGCCATACCCTGTGGACCCTGCAAAATGAAAATCACTCACTTTTCTGCGCTGAAACGCATCAATGACCTTCCATTGGTTGTGATCCACAATGCGATCCACCTGCTGCAGCTGTCCTTCAATCTGACGTTCTACCCGCTGCTGAAGTTCTACAATGTTTGAATCAAAACTTGCCATCCTGCTTCATTCCCCTTTTATAGCACGAAACTGACGTAGCTTATCAATTCCCGTGTCAACTTATCACATTAATATGTCATGAATATTACAGATCGATGAAATCTTCAAGTAAATAACCGAATTTTTCATATTCGCCTTTTTGCAGTTCTACTTCATAAATGACGTCATTTTCATCGTATTCCGTTCCCACAACGTCACCAATTTTGTATAGTACAGAAGTCAGATCACCGCGCTCCGCTGGAATGCGGAAGCGTTTCGTATCACCCGTCAGCTCCGTCTGGATCAATTCACGAACTTTGATCAAATCCGCTTCATCAAGTGCGCTGATTTTGATATGCTTTTCATCCAGTGGAAGCATTTCTAACTGCTCCGGCGTGCAGGCGTCTTTTTTGTTATAGAGCACAAGTTGAGGCTTGTCCCCTGCACCCAGCTGCTGCAGAATCGCATTAACTGTATTCATCTGATCCTCACGCATCTCCGAGGAAGCGTCTACAACATGCAGAATCAGATCAGCTTCGTTAACTTCTTCCAATGTAGCGCGGAATGCAGCAACGAGATCATGAGGAAGATTCTGAATAAAACCAACCGTATCGGTGAGCACGATTTCTTTACCGCTCGGAAGTTCCATCGTACGGGATGTCGGGTCCAGTGTAGCAAACAGTTGATCCTGAATGTATACATCAGCAGCGGTTAACTGTTTCAACAATGTGGATTTGCCCGCATTCGTGTAACCTACCAGCGCCACTTGAACAATACCTGTTTTTTTACGGCGCTCCCGGTGAAGTTTACGATGGCGTGTAACCTCTTCGAGATGACGTTTCAAGTCATCGATGCGGCCCCGGATATGACGGCGGTCCGTCTCCAGTTTGCTCTCACCCGGACCTCTTGTACCGATCCCCCCGCCAAGCCGCGACAAATTTTTGCCGTGTCCGGACAAACGAGGAAGCAGGTAGCTGTGCTGCGCCAGTTCAACTTGAATAATCCCTTCCCGCGTACTCGCACGCTGCGCAAAAATATCAAGAATCAGCTGAGTACGGTCAATAATTTTCAGGTCCAACGTCTCTTCGAG
Organism: Paenibacillus sp. AN1007; assembly: GCF_040702995.1. Lineage (NCBI taxonomy): Bacteria > Bacillati > Bacillota > Bacilli > Caryophanales > Paenibacillaceae > Paenibacillus > Paenibacillus sp. AN1007. Next base: position 2,019,697 of record NZ_CP159992.1, on the reverse strand, counting down.
ATTTCGCACCTGAGCTCCGGACAATTCCTGATCAAAAATAGCCGTCGTTGCGCCCAGTTCATCTGCAACCAAGCGCAGCTCTTCCACCTTTCCTTTACCGATAAACCATTTGGTATCCCGCGTTTCCCGGTTTTGGGTTAATACACTGAGAACTTCGACACCTGCGGTTTCAGCAAGTTTCACGAGCTCCTGCAATGAATATTCATGATTAATACCTGAACGCTTCACTTCATCGGTTACCAAACTGACCAGTACCGCACGGTCTTTCTTGGTTGTATCCGTATTATGTGTGCCATTTGTCATCTATAGATTCACTCCTCTGTTCGATCTCTGCTGCCTAAAGCCACCATGATCCCGCGGCATGGCTAAAGCCGAACCGGTTAACCCGGCCGGCTGTGTTAAAAGGCTATTATCGCTTACTTTCGTTCAAACTTCAAATCCTCCGTACGAATCGTCATTAACTCCAGTTTCCCCGGACTCCCATCCGTGTACTGCTCCAGCAGCCGAACAGCTTGATGCCTGATCGATCTCTCAATGGCGTTCCGTACATACCTTGCGTTACTAAAGGCATGCAGCGAATCATTCTTTTCCTGAAGCAGATGCTGCTTTAACTTGAGTATGGTCTGCGGCATCAAAATATAATCACGCTCTTTAGCCATAATTTCCGAAATCTGAATCAATTGGTCAATCGTATAGTCTGGAAACTCAACCTGAATCGGAAAGCGGGAAGGTAAGCCGGGATTCGTCTGCAGAAAAAAATCAATCTCTTCCGAGTACCCCGCCAAAATCAGAATAAACTGATTTTTATGATCCTCCATAGATTTAACAAGAGTATCAATCGCTTCCTTACCAAAATCTTTCTCCCCACCGCGAGCCAGACTGTACGCTTCATCGATAAACAAAATGCCGCCAAGTGCTTTTTTGACCAAATCTCTGGTCTTCTGTGCCGTATGACCAATGTACTCACCGACAAGGTCGGCGCGCTCTACTTCAATTAGATGCCCTTTGCTGAGAACGCCCATCTTCTGAAACATTTTGGCTACAATTCTGGCTACCGTTGTTTTGCCCGTTCCCGGGTTACCTTTGAAGACCATATGATACACGTGTGCCCCGCTCAGCAGACCTGCCTCGGAGCGCATCTGAGCAATCTGAAGAAAAGCATAAATCTCAAATACCAATTCCTTAATGTTTTCAAGTCCAACCAGCTGCTCCAGTTCACCCTGAATCTCTTGAAAGTGTGCATGCTTCGTTATCGTTTTGGCTGCCTGTACCGAGAGTGCTTCATCTTTAGCGAGTATTTGAGGCTCCTGGTTACGTAATACCACATTAATTTGTCTGGAAGGTCTGCCTCCCGGCTGCCCACCCGCAGCCATGACCCGTCCGTTCATTCGCCATCACCTCTATTTTATCGGGCTGATCTCTCCTGATTATTAATGTATTCTATCAGGTGCCCAGATATTAGAAGGATGTACAAGAAAAGTTCTCGTTTGCAAAATGCACACTAGACTTGTATGTTTTTGCGAAACTCCCCGTTCTCGAACAGCGTCTGTCTATGTTTCAATGATAATTGGAAGTATGGAAATACATGTGCGTCGATCGCGTGCAGCAGTTCCTTCGCCGTTTTGTTGGCGAGATCATAGTCTGCTGTTGTGATATGTTTACGAGACAAAGCATCCTCAAGCTCATCTTCATCCAGCAAAAAAATCTCTCCATCCTTAAGCACAACAACATCCAGGTATAGATCATCAAACCAAGGAACACCCTGATCCGTAATTCCCTGACTGCGGCAGGTATCAATGTACCATTCTACGATCCGCTGCTGATTATCAAACATGGCTGTAACAACAAAGTGTTCTCCCTTTGGATAGTACTGCAGCCAGGAATATCCCTTGTCCGCAATACAAAAGGTAGTTCCTCCATACGTCTTCCACAAAGGTTCTTTCAAATCCTGTATGGTATACAGCGTAATATAACCTGTAAAAATTTTGGACTGAACGAACCGGCATGTAAATTGTCGGTTCGTAATCCGGCGCCAGTTTGCGCGATCCCCGAATTTCCGTTTCATACGAACCCCTCTTTGCCGACTACAGATCCATGATCTGCATTTAGATTGGTGAACAAGTACACGTCTGCTTGAAGAGCAAGCACACCTCACCTGCTCCTCACAACGTATTACGAATAGTTACAGCTTACCATATTTCATGAATACACTCAAAACCACGCCTTCTGTACATTTTATCATGTACTGCTTGATTATAGATATCGTGCATCAGCCTGTCTTTGCTGCATAACAAAAACTGCTTCACCGGCGAACCGGGAAGCAGTTTTGACAAAGCTTATCTTTCATTGCGGATCACGAAATAACGTGTTTTTATCCTCCCGAACCTGATTGAGGTGAAGAAGGTGTCTCCGTTCCCCCACTATCTCCATTCGTTCCACTTTCAGGTGTGACGATTTCGCCCGGGGTCGTTACTGGCCCATCACTTGGGCCATCGCTTCCGGGGTCTGTTGTACCTTGACCTGGCGGATTACTGCCATCGCCTGGCTGACCGTTACCGTTCTCAGGGCCACCGCCATTGTTTCCATTTCCGTTTCCATTATTACCATTCCCGTTATTGCCATTCTCGCTTCCATTGCCATTGCCATTGCCGCCGTTCGGGTTCCCGTTATCCGTTCCTCCGTTATCCGGGTTATCCGTTCCTGGTACTTCTGGTTCTGTACCCGGTTCAGGTTCTGTTGGCTCTGGCTGCTGCGGCTCGATCTCCTGTGCTTCAATCATCAGCGAGACGGTATTGGACGGGCCGGTTTCCTGTCCGGTAGACAGATCAAAAGCCGTTACATAATATTCGTAGGTGAGACCCGGCAGCGCACTTAAATCCTGAGCACTGGTTGAACCTACAGAATCAATCAAATGTGTAAATTCGGCTTCTGAAGTCTCCTTTCGATATATACGATACTGTGTACTCGAATCGCCATTTCCAGTCCAGCTTAGCGAGACAGTCTGCGTGTTAGGATCATAAGATGCGTTCAATCCGCTAACCGATAGTTCCGGTTTCTGCGGTTCTTCTACAGGCGGAGGTGCTTGCCCTCCCGCAGGTGCTTTGAAATCCTTCACAGGAACGCCTTTTAATGCGTCCCCCATAACCTTGGCAAAAAACGCTGCAGACAGCTTACTGCTGTTCTTGAGCATGTGTTTTGCATCTGGATTATCATAGCCCATCCAGACCGCACCGGTCCATTCCGGCGTGTAACCTACGAACCAGACGTCACGGTTAGAACTGTTGCCAGCGATACCGCTCTGTACAGTTCCGGTTTTACCCGCAACCGGACGATCCAGACGAGCCGAACGCCCTGTACCATCGTTAACTACATTCTGCAGCATCTGTGTAAGCTGGTATGCATTCTGTTCGCTCATGACTCGTTTCGTATCCGATTTATCATGTTTATAGGTCGTTTTACCGGAACTATCCTTAATTTCTTTTATCGAATAAGCCTGCTGGTACTCGCCCAGATTCGCAAATGCACTGTATGCCTGAGCCATCTCCAGCGTATTCGTGCCTTTGCTGAGACCGCCAAGAGCGATCGCCAGGTTTTTGTCCTGATCCGTTAACTGGATGCCTACACTCTTCGCAAAGTTAACACCGGTATTCACTCCGATCTTATCCAGCAGCCACACGGCCGGAATATTTTCCGACTTCGTGATAGCATCCGTCATGCTGATCGTGGAAGAATATCCGTGCAGGTTGCCTGGACAATAATTGCCGAAACACTGCTTCGCGTTGCTCAGCGCAGAGTTCGCGCTGTATTGTCCTGTCTCAAGCGCCGGAGCGTAGGATACAATTGGTTTAAATGCTGAACCCGGCTGTCTCCGGCTCTGGGTGACCCGGCTGTAGCCTTTCGTCTGGTAATCACGTCCACCCAGCAAAGCAACAAGACTGCCGTTCTCGTGATTCATAATCACCATTGAACCCTGCACCTGTTGATCATCCTTACTTGCCTCAAACAAGCTGTCATCCGAGAAAGCACTCTCCATAGCCGTTTGAGCCTGCGCGTCCATCGTTGTGAAAATTTTGAAACCGCCAATGTTGAGATCGTCTTCCGTCATGCCTGTTACGCGTTCCGCTTCACGGAGCACATAGTCGATAAAGGCTTGATATTTTCTGTCTTTCTCAGGCGGTGTGTACTTATAATCGACTGCCTTTGCTTTATTCATCTCTGCCTCGGTGATATACCCTTGTTCAAACATTAATTGCAGGACTACACCGCGGCGTGCTTTTGAATCATTCGGATTGCTCAGCGGGTTATACGCAGAAGGCCCTTTTGGCATAGCAGCCAGGGTTGCAATCTGCCACAACTCCAATCGATTTAAATCTTTTTGTCCAAAATAAAACTCCGAAGCGGCCTTGATCCCGTAACGCTGATGACCAAAGAAAATCCGGTTCAAGTACATTGTCAAAATTTCATCTTTTGTAAACGTACGTTCTAAAGCCGTTGCGATAGATACTTCCGTCGCTTTTCTGAAAAATGTCTTGTCACGCGACAAGAACATATTTTTGGCCAGCTGTTGGGTCAGCGTACTGCCGCCCTCCACCATAGATCGTGCCATAATATCTTTGACCGCCGCACGGCCAATGGACCAGAGATCTACACCCTGGTGTTCGTAGAATCGTTTATCCTCGGTTGCGACGAATGCTTTTTTGACCAAATCAGGAATATCATCCGATTCTACGGGCTCAAGCTTTTTAATCGAAAGCTCGCCCATAATATTACCGTTGCGATCATATACTTTTGAAGTTTCATTAATCGTCGTTTTATTCATATTAGCTTTAAGCAATTTCTCACCGTTGATCAGAATAAACAAATATCCAGCTAATGCACAAAATATGGCGATGGCTATGGTGAAAAATAAAGTCCACCCAACGCGCTTACCCGTAATTTTTTTCTTTTTAGAGGTCTTTGGTTTCGCTTTTTGTTTGGACTTGCTATTGTTGTTGCGATTATTAGACCTCGATAACGGATCGTTTGGCATGTTCCCTCCTGACTCCCTTTCAGTTGCATGTTTTCTATTTCTCTGACAGCACAAGCTTATATTAAACCTATTTTGCCCGGAATGAAAAGAACAACCCTTATTAGGTTGCTCTGTTCACTTCCTATACATCTAGACGAAATGGTTTAATAAAAGGTTTCGGAATTTTTAAGCTTCGCCGCCGTTGTCCTGCTGCATCAGCGATACGCTGCGTTGCGGCGTGAACGTGGAGATGGCATGCTTATAGACCATTTGCTGGCGTCCGTCGCTGTCAATGACGATCGTAAAATTGTCAAATGCCTTGATCGTCCCGCGGATTTGGAAGCCGTTAGTCAGATAGACCGTAGCCGGAATATTTTCTTTCCGCAGTTGGTTCAAGAACGTATCTTGGATGTTGATGGACTTGTTCATTAGCCGTACCCCCATTGGTTCATTTGAATTCGTAGTTTAAGAAATATTCAATATCGCTGAGTAGCTTTCGTGCTATTATATCATGAACAGTTTCATATAATCCACAAAAACCCCTTGTCCTCCGTTTGGCATCCCCCTGCCAAGAGGCTTGGAAACTAGAAGACATATCCATTATACACTGCCTTACAGATTTGCAAAAGAGGGACAAATTTCACGTAATAACGGCGAACCAAATCCAACTCGTACAATTTAAGCGCTCGTACGCCAAGATTGTGAATAAACTCTAGCAGAAAAAGATTGAGCTTGGTAAAAATCCTTCGAAGTAATCAAGGCTTTCCATAAGGTCTGAGCCGGAGCTTTAACCTCTGATTTCTTATCTTCGAAGCTTGTTTTGTAAACTTTCATTTTTAAAAATGTTGAAGAATGATCACTTAAATTTTATCCTGAAACAGCCTCCTTGAAACATTTTTGAAAAGTTGTTTTTTTCCATTTTCATAGTGTTAAAAAACATTTAAAAAAACCTCCAGCTTTTCTTCGAAAAGGCAGAGGTTTTCCAATGCTAAACTCCGTTAAATTTCAGTTTAATCCATTCACTCACTTGATTATATTGACTTTCATAATTTTCGGTATCCGTCATGTCCACCCACTGAATATCCTTCATATGACGGAACCAGGAAAGCTGACGTTTGGCAAACCGGCGTGTATCCCTTTTTAACCATTCCACAGCAGCCTCCCAACTGACCTCTCCTTGCAAATAGGCGGCAATTTCCTTGTATCCCAAGCCCTGCATGGAAATATGGCCTCTCGCAACGCCTCGTTCCAGCAGCGCCTTCACTTCATCTACCAAGCCCTGCTCGATCATTAAATCAATGCGCTGTTCGACCCGTGCATATAACTTCTGACGGTCCATCGTAAGTCCAATGATAAGCAGATCATACGGAGACTCTTTTTTCTGCGCAGCCAGCTGATCTGACCATTTCTCCCCTGTGAGATGGAAGATTTCAAGCGCACGTACGATGCGCCGCTGATCATTTGCATGCAGACGATCTGCGCTAACCGGATCTACTTCCCTTAAACGATCATGAAGAGCCTGTGCACCATGCTGCTGAGCATAGCTGAACTGCTCTTCCCTGAAAGCCTCGTCCGAACCGCTTTCCGAAAATTGAAACCCGTAACATACCGATTCCACGTAAAGTCCCGTACCACCCACAATGAAAGGCAGTTTCCCACGTTCTTGAATTTCGGGGATCAAGCGGGTGCAGCTTTCCTGGAACTCAGCCACGGAATAGGGATATTCCGGTTCGTGAATGTCAATCAGATGATGGGGGATGCCCTTCATTTCTGCTGGTGTAATTTTGGCCGTTCCGATATCCATCTCCCGATAGACCTGCATGGAGTCTCCGGAGATCACCTCACAGTTAAAAGCCTGTGCCAGCTCGATGCTCAGTCTCGTTTTGCCTACAGCTGTCGGTCCAACCAGCACCAGCAGCTTCGGTTTTGTATTAACTTCCGATCTCAACATTAATCACTCCGTACAACGTTTTTGCATTAGCCCGATCCAGCACCTGAAATCCAAGTCGGTCAAACTCTGCGCTGCCGCGCTTTTCTTTCATCACCACTCGCTTGCGGGCGACCCTTTTTGCCTCTGTAATACTCTCTTCTGCCAGTGCATGAGCATTCGCATAATTTCGCAAAGGCTTGATCGCACTAGAATCCATCATCGGCTCACGAAACATCGGATCAAAATAAACCGTGTCACAGCTCCGGTCAGGCAGGGAACGAAGCAGTTCCAGGTGGTCCTGATTTCGCAGTTCAATCCGTCGAAACGCCCGGTCTACATCAGGCTCATTACTTTCATAATGAGACATCCCATCAAGCAGCAGCGTATAGAGAGGTTCGGAACTTTCGCAAGCAATAACACGTCCTTGATCACCTGCAGCAACCGCAAATACAAGCGAATCCGAGCCGAGACCTGCCGTACAGTCCACCACCGTATCACCTTTAACCACAGCCCCCGCTTCCAGCATCGGGTCAGATTCTCCCCGCAGCACACGTTTGGCACGTACAAACCCCATACTCGGATGAAATTCAAGCTCGGACTCGTCCTTGCGGAACAAGCGTGCCCTCCCTTTCAGCACGACCAGAATTTCCTGAATACCATACTGCTCAAGCAGTTTGGGCAGAGACGTTCTGCTGCGCGGTACGTAGGTGCCTCCGGTTGCAGCGGCCAATGCACGCGCACGCTCCACCAGAGAGGCAGCCTCCTTGTCACCCGTCGTTATATACATAATTTCCCCCTAAAAAAACTACATCACTCGTTTAAATAACTTTTCCAAATCATACGTTGAAAATGAAATCACGATCGGCCGTCCGTGCGGACACGTATACGGCTGCCGGCATGAACCCAAACGCTGGATCAAAACCTCTGCCTCCTGATCAGTAAGCTTCTGGTTTGCTTTAATAGAAGCTTTGCAGGAGCACATAATGGAAGCTGCTTCACGCATCTTCGCTACATCAATACTGCGTTCACTGAGAACCCATTCGGACATTTCTTCGATAATGTCTTTTTCGTCCCCTTTCGGGAACCAATATGGATGAGAGCGTACTCGGAATGTTTGGCCACCAAAATGCTCCAGATACACCCCCGCCTGTTCAAACCAGGAAAGTCTCGCCTTCAGCTTTTCCGCTTCCGAAGGTGTGAACTCCAGTGTAATAGGCAGCAGCAGCTCCTGCGAAGCCTGAGCCGGATTGCCAAACTTCTCGTAATAATATTCATAATTGACACGTTCATGGGCTGCATGCTGGTCAATTAAATACAAACCTTCATCATTCTGTGCAATCAAATACGTGCCGTGATGCTGACCAATCAGGCTCAGTTCGGGGAACGCAGGCATCGAAGCATCCGATTGAATCGCCGCCGCCAGCTTGACCGGATCAGGCATCGAAGTATTTTTCCAGCTTCGGTCTGCTCTTGGACCAGAGGCTGAGGAGTATGATGTACGGCTTTCCCTCACGGGAGAGGTGTAGGAAGCTGAACGATACGCTTCGGTCTGACTGCGTCCAGCAGGACTCTGTTCAGCATTTCTGCTGTCGCCTGCATTCATCGCAGGACCGCCGCCTGTATTCACTTCTGAACTTTCGCCTGTACTCGCACTTGTATCTGCATTTGAACTCGAATTATTGTCGGAGCTTCCAGACACTTCAGCATCCTCGCGTCCATTCTTCATTTCTCCATCCGTGTCAATCTGTTCCTTATATAACTTCCCATCCATCTGTCCCGCTTCACCAGCAGAACTAGTTTGCATCAGCTGCGAATCATTCCACTGGTCCAGTGGTCCAGAAGCTTGAGATGTCTCCGGCGGAGCTTCAGGCAAAGGAACCGTTTGTGCTGCGCCAGAAGTATTCTGCTCCAGTACAGTTCCCGGTTCCGCAGGGGCATCCAGATCCGAATGATCGTCCTCAACTTTTCCTAATGCTGAGAGAGGGGATGAGACAGCTGGTTTGGGAGAAATCGTTTCTTTCCCCAGCGGACCCTGCTGCCCGTACCCCTCGCTAACATCCTGCTCTTTCACGGGCCCTCTCGGGAAAAGAAATTGTTCCTGAATAAAAGAACTGTCATCTCCGCGTCTGATCTGCTGCTTCCGCACTTGCGGAATCAGTACCTCCTGCCGCAAAATACCGCGCAGTGTCGCCTCCACAAATTCATACAGCTCCGCCTCTTTACTGAATCGAACCTCCAGCTTCGCTGGATGTACATTCACGTCCACGAGCGAAGGATGCATCTCCAGCTGCATTACCACAAGCGGGAAACGATTGATCGGCAGCAGCGTATGATAGGCCTTCAGAATCGCCTGGTTCAGACCGTAATTGCGGATATAACGTCCATTCACAATCGTGGACATTCCTGCACGGTTCGCGCGCGTCCATTCTGGCAGACTGATCAGACCGCTGATCTTGTAATCCAGGTTTTCACCCTGAATCGGCAGCATCGCTTTGGCCGCACTTGTTCCATAGATTGCTGCAACCACCTGAAGCAGGTCACCATTGCCGAGGGTCTGCAGCAGCGTATTTTCATTATGACGAAGGGTGAACGAGATATGGGGATGTGACATCGCCATACGATATAACACGTCGGAGATGTGCCCCAGCTCCGTTTGAATGGTTTTCATATATTTTAGTCTCGCAGGCGTGTTGTAAAACAACTCCTTCACCACAAATTCTGTCCCTTGTGGTGATGCAGCATCCTCGTGCGTGCAGAGCTTACCGCCTTCAATCACGATCCGTCGTCCTCGCCCGTCATCTCCGCTGGCGGTCAGCACCTCCACCTTGGAGACAGCTGCAATACTTGGCAGTGCCTCGCCGCGGAACCCGAGACTTGTGATCTGAAACAGATCACGTCCATGGGTTATTTTACTGGTCGCATGACGGTAGAAAGCCGTCTCCAGATCATCCGGCTCGATGCCCGAGCCGTTATCTTTTACCCGGATGCGGAGCAGACCGCCTTCCTCCACCGCGACTTCAATTTTTGAGGCCCCCGCATCCACTGCATTTTCCAGCAGCTCCTTCACGACGGATGCAGGCCGTTCAACAACCTCACCCGCCGCAATCTGGTTGGCAATATGTTCATCCAGTACATGAATTTTCGCCACAGGTTCTCCTCCTCCCGGTTACTCAGGATAATTGCTGTGCCTTCAATTTAAGATCATTTAATATTTGCATCGCCTGCAGCGGTGTCATGTTCATCACATCAATCTCTTTCATATGACGGATCAGTTCACGTGCAGGTTTATCCTCCACCACAACCGTTCGTGAAGGCTGCAGAGCTGTCGGTTCCTCGTCATCGAAGATGGACAACTGCACAACCTCCGGCTGTTTCTGATTAGAAACAGCCGCAGCATTTTCCTCATGGTCAACGTGCCCTGTCGTCTTCTCTGGAGAGGCCGCATCTGCCTTTTCATTCAGCGCTGTTAACGTTGTATCCATGTTCGCAGCAGCATCATTCGTATTTCGTTCCCGAATGAGCGGGTCTTCCATGGTAACAGACGAGTTAAAACCATGCGTCTGCATCTGCTGACTTGACAGCTGTCCCCGGTCACTCGCAAACTCACTGCCTACGGCCACTTGTGAAGCGGCTTGTTCGAATCCGTGCAGCAGTCCGTTCGCCCGCTCAATGATGCTGTCAGGCAGTCCCGCAAGCCGCGCACAATAGATGCCGTAACTGCTGCTTGCTGCTCCCGCAATCAATTTCCGCAGGAAGTTTACCTTATCGCCGCTCTCCTGAACCGCCATCGAATAGTTTGCCAACTTGTCCAGACTTTCCTCCAGGTGGGCCAGCTCATGAAAGTGTGTAGAGACGAGCGCTTTACAGCCGATCACATCATGCACATATTCAATAACGGATTGTGCAATCGCCATCCCTTCACTCGTCGATGTTCCACGGCCAAGCTCATCGATGATGATCAGACTGCGCGGAGTTGCTTTTTCGGTCATGACTTGGATATCCGCCATCTCTACCATAAACGTACTCTGTCCGCCGATGAGATCGTCCGCAGCCCCAATACGTGTGAAGATCCGGTCCATGATCGGCACTTCCGCTTGACCCGCAGGCACAAAGCAGCCGATCTGTGCCAGAATGGAGATCAATGCCACTTGTCTCATATACGTACTTTTCCCAGCCATATTGGGTCCGGTAATCAGCAGGATATGTGCCTCTTCCTCGGTCATGGCGGTGTGATTGGCAATAAAAGCCCCATCCCGCATCACCGCTTCCACAACAGGATGACGTCCCTGCTCTACGACAAGATTATATCCATCCGTCAGCACAGGCCGTACAAAATTACGCTCCGCACTAATTACCGCAAACGATTGATATACGTCAATCTCGGCCACCTGTTCGGCAAGCTTCTGCAGCCTTGCAATCTCTTGATTCAGACGATCACGCAGTGCTGCGAACAGACTGTACTCGATATCGACCATTTTATCCTGAGCCTCAAGAATTAGTGTTTCCTTCTCTTTCAGTTCAGGTGTAATATAACGTTCGGCGTTAGCAAGCGTTTGTTTGCGCTCATATCGTCCTTCAGGAAGGGAAGCCAGATTCGATTTGGTAATTTCAATATAATATCCGAATACTTTGTTGTATCCGATTTTCAGCGAGCGAATGCCTGTCGCCTCACGTTCTCTCGCTTCGAGTTCAGCGATCCACTGTTTACCATTAACCGATGCCTCACGCAGCTCATCCAGCCTCGCGTGATATCCTTCGCGAATAAGTCCACCATCTCTGACCGACACCGGCGGTTCATCCACAATGGCTTGTCCGATAGCATCCCGCAGATCGGCGCAATCATCCATCATTTCGGCAATATGCTGAAGTGTAGCTGACGCAGAATTTGCACAATGCTGGCGCAGACTCGGGATTTTGTCCAATGACGATTTGAGCGCATTCAGATCACGACCATTCGCATTACCAAAAGCAATCCGTCCAACGAGACGTTCCAGATCATAGATGTCTTTCAGCTCTGATCGCAGATCCTCACGCAGAATAAATTGGTTGTACAAAGTATCTACCGCTTCCAAACGCTCATTGATCTTTCCTTTTTGCAGCAGCGGTTTGTCTACCCAGCGCCGCATCATACGTGCGCCCATCGATGTTTCCGTACGATCCAGAAGCCACAGCAGCGAGCCTTTCTTGGAGCGCTCGCGCACCGTTTCGACCAGCTCCAGATTTCGACGTGTAAACGGGTCCAGAATCATATAATGGTCCGGCTCATACGCCGATATTTGTGTTAATTGTCCAAGCGAACGCTTCTGCGTTTCACTCAGATACGAAAACAGGCGCGCAACACATGCCTGACGTTCCGGCTCCAATCTTGCCCATACCGACTCCCCAAACTGCTGCCGTACAAGATCCTCTTTGCTCTTGGTCCAGGCCGTGTAAACCACCGGGCGACCAATCGGGGATGACTCTGATTCTACAAGCTCCAGCAGAGCAGCATCTCCTACAAGTTCAGAAGGCTCATAGATACCAATTTCGTCCTTAAGCCACGCTTTGGAATAAGGGACCGATGTGACGTACAATTCACCCGTAGACAGGTCACAAGCAGCAAGAGCCATGGTGCTGCGGTTTCCCGTTAGACAGACCATGTAGTTATTGGACTTGTCTCCCAGCGTCTTTCCTTCCATCACCGTTCCCGGCGTAACTACACGAACGATCTCGCGCCGCACCATACCTTTGGTCACGGTCGGATCTTCCATCTGCTCGCAAATGGCTACTTTGTACCCTTTCTCAATCAGACGCTGTATGTAATTTTCAGCCGAATGGTAGGGTACACCGCACATCGGAATCTTGTCGTCTGTTCCTCCGTTTCGTGCAGTTAACGTAATCTCCAGTTCCCTCGCAGCGTTAATCGCATCGTCAAAGAACATTTCGTAGAAATCACCTAATCTGAAAAAAAGAAATGCATCCTGTGCTTCGGCTTTCACCTGCAAATATTGTTGAATCATTGGCGTATATTGAGCCATGATATCCATCCACCATCCGTTCCTATGATGTCAGGAAGAAATGTCCTTGGGAAGCCAATAAGGCGGTCAGGCACCAAGATCGCACCTCCGCCTTATTTTTCGGCTAATCGCCTGTTCCTTTAAGGGCTTACTGCTTCATATCTTCCATATCTTAACGTAATAATAGTCCTATACTCATTATAACAAAAAAACGCCGCTTCTTCATGAGCCTACCCGAATATTCCAAAGTTTACGTATATCGCGGCTCTCATCCCAGGTATGTCCTCGTTTGAATTGCCGCATTAACGGAGCTGCATACCGCTCATAACGAACATATTCAGGCAGCCGCATCAAATCATCCATCAGTGAAGGAATATGCTCCATCATGATTTCACGCCGCCCCTCATAAAATGCGGAATGAATGTTCGCCTCGCTCAAAGGGCGCTGCATTAATTCACTATAGCTGCACGCAATCAGCCCCGCGAGGGAAACGACGCCTTTAGCCACGACCGGAGAAACGAGAAAACTCGGCAGGGTGCGATATTCAAATCCGCCGTAGGATTTCAAGCGGAAGTCACCAAGCGCCCCATACCTTGGCCGTCTCCCCTTCCCGCGCGGATCCTGCAGCACTGCCAGCGGCAGTGCCAAGTAATTATCCAGTGCACGGAGCAGTCTCCCGTTCAAGTGCACGCCGCTAAAATGAATATGCCCCCCCAGCGGCAGCCCTCGCTGCGGCATACCGCCTGCCTGCCAGATCAGAGACGAGTCGCTGATACGGCGTGAAGCAGCCGCAAAGGCTCGCATCAGATGTGATAACAATTCTTTGGGCTCCGCACTCGGTGCAGGGCGAAGTTCCGCAACGGGATACACACGTCTGCCGCCAATCGTTACGGAATCACACCCCGCGACACCCGTACGTTCGAGAAAACGTGAAGCGGGTACGATTTTGGATTCAGGCATCTGTACCAGCAGAAATTCGGGGTCCATACCCATGACAGGAATCCTTTTCTCCTGCTGCTCCTGATGAAGCAAAGTCTGATGCTGATGCCAGCTTTCCCTGTACAGTGCAGCAAGGTCGGTTACCCCTTTCCACGGGCTCGGATCGACTGCAATGACTGCACACCCGCCATGACCCGACGCTTCCAGGCGAACGGCTCCATGATCCAGTCCTAAAGTATATACCGTTTTGATTGCAAGCCGCTCTACTCGCTTATACACAGATGAAGATGCTTCCGGGTCCAGCTCGCCTTCCTGCCTCGCTCCCATACCACTTGTATCCCTGCGTCTGATCCGAATGGCCTGAAGGCAGCTGACATCTACATCATATCGTACGCGAAGTCCAGGTTCCCGTCTGCGCTGCTCACTCGCGGAAAGCACTTCAATTCCCGCCTGCTTCAGCCGCGCTATCCGATCGCCAGGACTCAGCTTCGTATAAGCTCGAACTGCGTCTTCCGCTTCTTCTTTGACGTTCATTCTGACCCTCCTCTCTTCATCGCTCACTGCTTATTAAAAAAAACTCCGCAGCTGCGGAGCCTTCCCGTTTCGGTTCTTCAGGCACATCATCAGGCTCGTCACAACCCATTTTTTGTACTTTATGAAAGAAAGAGGGCTTTCGCCCTCTTCACCGCACCGTATGGTGCATATGATACCTTAGGTTATGAGAATTACGCATCACCCTGAATAAGCGATTTACAGCTCATCATCCAGCAGGTCCGGATCGAGATCATCATAGTCTCCATCAGCGCTGCCGTAGTCATAATCTTTGTCTTCGTAATCACCGCAGCCATCCGTGCACACCTTCACACATACTTTAGTCTCCGCCACGAGCTCTACAGCGAATTCCCGCTCAACCCGGATAATTACGCTGCCGCCGCCCGCGGACACTGTGGCTTCCACACAGCTGGGTTCCTGCGTTGCATCCGCAGATACCTCTACTGTGGAAGTCCGGTGTTTCGGGTCCAGATAGGACAAAGGCACATGTTCTACATACGATACCGTTTCTTTGGCTACATCCGTCTGTGAGTTTTTGTCATAGGAATACCAGATGTTGATATCGTAAGTACCAATAACTTCAATTCCGTCCCCCGCTGATACGGCTTCATACTGGTGGTTGATAATCCAAGCCCCCAAAATACTGGTCGGACCATTTGGCGGAGTCACGGTATGTGTTACGGTAGAGAACTTACGACCTTTGCCGCAGATCGCCTTCGTGATAATCTCTCTACATTGATGTTTATGACTCAATGACATCTTTAAACCTCCTCCATACAATCATTCACTACAAGTGTATGCAGGACATCCGTCTAGGGTGACAACTATTTTCTATTATTCGTTTACAGATTGGGAGCGATCTGATATTGGAGAAGGCGCCTTGTCCTTCTTCGCGATTTTCAGATACATCGAGAGCTCGCGGCACAGCTGGAGAATAGCGGAACGCATCTCGAATTCTTCCCTTGTATCAGGAAGCTCCATACGTCTGAATTCTTCCTGCACATCTGCCAGAAGTTTTTCCGTTCTTCCGGTGTATGATTCGGTCAACACATCTTGGCTGAGCTGGTCAAACAGTTCTGATACCATCTCGGCATGCGGCATCTTCTGATAGACCTGGGACACAAGGTGCATCATGTGCTGTATAGAATCAAGCTGTGTTTTGCGCATATAAAAGTATACGCTCCAGCCCTCGTTCGGATGAATGACCTGATTCTCTAATGAGCGTTTGGCGGCCTCGATTCCGCCGAGCACAGCTTTATCTGCTTCAATCAATTCTTTTCCCGCCCAAACTTCGTTAGGATTACGCAGCGTAGTCGCGAATTCCTGAAAAATTTTGGAGAACAGCTCATCAATCCGTTTGCGGATTCGAAGCATCTGTGGATCAGCGGCCGGCATATAGGCCAGATTCACAACCATGGCTGAACCAAGGCCAATCAAAAGCAGCGCGACCTGCACAAGAACAACATGCAGATCCATCTCCCCACCGCTGAATACTCGAAACACCACGACTGAACCTGTAACAATGCCTTCCTTGAAACCTGCCCGAACAATAACCGGAAAAGCGGTTAGTATGTATACTCCCAACACCCAATAATGGAAGCCGAGAAAGTGAAAAAGTACACTTGCAAACAAAAGACCGACCACAGATGCAAAAAAACGTGCCGATATCGTGCGAATACTCCTTTTTCTTGTTACATCCACACCCAGAATTGCAAGCAAACCAGCTGACGTTGGCCCTGGCAGGCGGCACCAGTCCGCAATCAGAACAGCCATCAGCGCTGCAATCGCTGTTTTAATGACCCTAAAACCCATTTAACATTCCATCTCCTCTAAGCTGCACAAAAGTTCGCGGCCCTATATATCGCCCGTTTCCGTATGTTACTCCTTGTCCAGTCTGTATTACCCTGTCTAGATCAGTTAGAACAGCCCACATTAGTATGACTCAACCTGCTTGAAACTAGACGACATTAACCGGCATGTGCGAACATGCCGGTCACAGAAACATGCTTCGAAGAAGCAGCACTGCTTTTCATTTACAGTATTGGAATCCCAATATAGAATCAGAATCCGAATTGACAGACGAATCGTCCATTCGTCCTCTTGTTCCTGACCGGCACGGAGTACTTGCTTCCATCAAATATCCTACTTGATTTTACAATCGCGAGCAACGTTACACCTCTTGTGAAAGTGTATACATATGGTTCTCAACGATATACGAATGTGCCCTAATGGCCTCTTACCCTACTTGACCGCGATACGCTGGCAGGTTTTTCATTCATGATTGTATATTCCGAGTTATGATCTGCGTCCAGCTAACAGTTTGCGCTCTATATATACAACCAGCTGGTACATCGCCGCAGCCACGGCGGCAATAATAAGCAGACTCGATAATACAAGTGTGAAGTTAAATACCTGGAATCCGTAAATGATTAAATATCCCAGTCCCTCTTTCGCCACCAAAAACTCACCCACGATAACTCCTACCCAAGCCATACCTACATTTACTTTCAACGTAGATACGATGGTAGGGAATGAAGCGGGAAACACAACCTTGGCAAAAATTTCGGAGCGGTCTCCGCCAAACGTACGAATGACCTTAATATAATTGGGATCGACTTCGTTGAAGCTGTTGTATACAACAAGCGTTGTAATAATCACTGTAATCGAGAGAGTTGTCATGACAATGGCTGTAAATCCCGCCCCGAACATGACAATAAAGATCGGACCCAGCGCTACCTTGGGCATGCTGTTGAATACAACCATATAAGGGTCCAGTACTTTGGACAAAAAAGGAGACCACCAGATCAGAACAGCGAGCAGCGTTCCGACAAGTGTCCCCAGCAAAAATCCGACTACTGTTTCACCTACGGTTATCCCCACATGCGACCATATTTCACCGCTGGCGACATCTCTGCCAATTTGACCGAAAATTTTGCTCGGATAACTGAAAAGCAGTACATCAATCCAACGCAACCTGCCCGCCAGCTCCCAGAGTAAAAACATACAAACTAAGATGGACAGCTGTACCGCAAGAATATGATGCCGCCACTTTGCCATCTTGCGGATATGGTCACGGTGCAGCTGCCCCAGCCAGCCTTCGCGCCCTGTTTGCTTCTCATGTTCTGAATGGTTCTGACTCACGTATCTTTCTCACCTCCTCCGGACTGAACAAGTTCGTTCCACAGCGCTTGAAACAGCTCGTTGAAGCCTGCCTGTTCCCTTGCATGAAAAGGCTGTGCTTGCCGGATGTGTTCAGGAATATCGAACTCGCGCCGAATGCGTCCGGGGCCTCGGTCCAGTACGATGACACGATCACTGACTGCAATCGCTTCTGACAGATCGTGAGTGACAAGCACGGAGGTTTTACGATACTCTTTTAACGTATCCGAGACGAGATCTTCCAGCTCGCAGCTTGGTTTGGTAATCGAGCGCCGAGAATGGCTCATCCAGCAGAAGGATCGTCGGATTTGTCGCAAGTGTTCGAACGAGAGCCACCCGCTGCCGCATGCCCCCGGACAGTTCGGACGGATACTGTTCTTCCGTCCCGCCAAGACCCATACTGACGAGAAGTTCGCGCGTACGTTCCCTGCTCTGTGCATCCAGATTTCCTGTCAGCTCAAGCCCGATAAGGGCATTATCCAGAATGGTCCGCCAAGGGAACAAATAGTCCTGCTGCAGCATATAGCCAATCCGGGCAGAGGGCCCCCGAACTCGCTTGCCTTCGACTTCGACATTTCCCCGCGTGGGCTTCAGCAGGCCGGCAATGATAGATAATAGTGTTGTTTTACCGCACCCGCTCGGTCCCACCAGACTCACGAATTCTCCCTGGCCAATCTCCAGACTTAAATCCTCAATGACGAGTGATGCTTCACGTTCACTGACATAGACTTGAGAGATTTTCTCCAGTCGGATCACATTCCCGGAATCAGGCATTACTGCTCACTTCCTTCCCTGATATCCTTATTTCGCTCTCACTTTAAATTAACTCTTCTTACTTCCATCCCTCAGGGAGCCAGTGATTTCGCCTGTTCAGCAAACGACGAATTCACAATCGTATTCCGTTCCACCCGTTTTTTCAGTTCTCCGGCAGCACTCATGACATCCAGCAGATTGTTCCATTCCTGCTCATCAATGATCGGATCTGCTGCATACGTACCCTGTTCCTTATAGCGACTTACGCTGCTGGTCAGAATAGCGGGGTCAATATCTTTGAAAAATGGCGTGATCACCTGCGCAATTTCCTCCGCTGTATGGGAATCCACCCAAAGCTGAGCTTTGTGCAGTGCATTCGTGAATTTTTGTACAAGTTCTTTGTTTTCGTTCAGATAACTTTGTTTGGTCATAAAAACGGTATAAGGCAGGTGCCCGCTCTCCGTTCCGAACGAAGCCACCACTTTCCCCCGGCCTTCCTGTTCAAAAATGGAAGCCTGAGGTTCAAACAGCTGTACATAATCCCCTGTGCCAGAAGCGAAGGCAGACGCAATATTCGCAAAATCCACATTCTGAATCAGTTCCAGATCACTCGACGGGTTAATGCCATGTTTATTCAGGACAAACTCCCCGGCCATTTGAGGCATCCCGCCCTTACGCTGTCCAAGGAAAATACTTCCCCTCAGCTGCTCCCAATCAAAGCTCTTCTGGGCATCACGCGCGAACAAAAACGTTCCGTCCGTCTGTGTGAGCTGAGCAAAGTTAATGACCGGGTCCTCAGCCCCCTGTTGGTAGACATAGATCGACGTCTCAGCACCAACCAGCGCGATATCCACCGAACCCGCGAGTAAAGCCGCCATCGTTTTATCCCCGCCAGCCGTTGTTTGGATATCTACTTCCAGCCCTTCTTCTTCAAAAAAACCTAGAGCCGCGGCTGCATATTCCGGTGCATAAAATACAGATCGAGTCACTTCACCAATTGTAATCTTGGCTTCGTTCTCTTCTTTATTGCAGCTCATCAGCGCCACAATGAAAATCAAGAGAATCACAATGCCCCGGACAAACCATGGCGTATATTTCATTCGCTTTCCCTCCTTATACTGGTTTAGCAGCTTCTCTCTACTATGAATATGCCGAGGCCCGGCAAAAGGTTAAGAACCTGCACACAAAAAAAGGCCAACCAGAAGTTTCTGGCTGACCTCCATGCGGACCCAATTATAAATTATAAATTTTAGCATACTTGGCTTCCAAATAGTCAGCCAGATAATCCGGATTCAGTTCTTCACCTGTCACCGCAGCGATTAACTCCGAAGGAGTGCGGCTCTTGCCGTAACGATAGATTTTGTCTGTAAGCCATTCCTTGATTGGAATCAGATTACCTTGGGCAATCAGATGATCCAACTCGGGCATTTCCTTACGCAGGGTATGCATGATCTGTGCAGCATACATGTTGCCCAAAGAGTAGGAAGCAAAATAACCGAAATCCCCGCCGGACCAGTGTACATCCTGCAGCACACCCTCCCCATTATTCGTCGGCATAATCCCCAGGTATTCCTTGTATTTGGTATTCCATGTTTCAGGCAGATCTTTCACCTCAAGCCCTTCATTAAACAGCATTTTCTCAATCTCATAACGGATAATAATGTGCAGGTTGTAGGTCAGTTCATCCGCTTCAATCCGAATCAGAGAGCTCTCCACCCGGTTAATTGCCCGGTAGAAATCTTCCAGACTCACTTCGCTAAGCTGCGGGAAATGCTGCTGCAGGTCTTGATAATAACGTGTCCAGAACGGCAGGCTGCGTCCAATCATATTTTCCCAAAGACGAGACTGAGACTCGTGAATGCCCATCGATGTGCCTTCGGCAAGCAGTGTGCCGGCCAGACTTTCGTCGATATTTTGTTCATATAGAGCATGTCCGCCTTCGTGAAGCGAGCTGAAGATTGCACTTGTCACATCATCCTGCAGATAATTAGTCGTAATACGCACATCACCTGGATTAAGTCCTGTTGCGAACGGGTGCACACTTTCATCAAGACGGCCGGCTTCGAAGTCGTAGCCCATCTGTTCCAGGATGAACAGACTGAATTTCTTCTGCTGATCGGCATCAAAAATCTGATGAAGGAAATCCGTTTTGGGTTTGTTCGACGCCGCATTGATCTTCTCCTGCAGCGGGACAAGGCGTGCTTTAAGCCGGGCGAATACGGCATCTACGTTGTCCACAGTCAATCCGGGTTCATACATGTCCAGCAGAGTATCATACCTTGTATCCTTGACACCCCAATAATCGATAAACTCCTGTTTGAGCTTCACGATCTCGGTCAGATACGGCGCAAAGCCATCGTAATCACTGTTATGTTTGGCATCTTCCCACGCCGTTTCCGATTTAGCAGTAAGTACCGTATAAGCCTGAACTTTTTCCGGTGGAACCGACTGACTGCGATCGTACTCCTTTTTACATTCGTCTACCAGACGGCGGTCGGTAGCTTCAAGCTGCTCCAGCACATCCGGTTGGGTCAATGTATCCAGATAATTTTTCATCTCAGCGGAGGTTTGCAGTTTGAAAGCTTCTGTAGAGAGCATTCCCAGGGTTTCTGAACGAGTTGGAACACCTTTTTTCGGTGCACCTGTACGCAAGTCCCAGTGAAGCAAACCGATCGCTTCGTGATAACTTTTGATTTTACGGGCCAGAATAAGGAAAGACTGCAGCTGCTGCTGTGTTTGTTTGTCCATGGTTACCGTTCACCTCTTCAAAAAAATTTTCTACACCCTATTGATGATACTTTTTGCATTGCGTATAATCAACTTTTGACAGAAGCATACTGCATTATTCTTCTAAAAAACGGATAACGCGGTCTGCTGACCGCGGCATTCTAACTAATCAAGGGCGTGTAGGACAAGCTGCATCTCATGCAAGTGGCCGTGCTCGTCGTATTGGATAACAGGAGGCAATGGACATGAACAACATTCAAGAGATTTTGGCTTACAACAAATCATTTGTCGAGACTAAAGAATACGAGAAGTATACGGCTAGCAAGTTTCCAACGAAAAAGATGGTGATCATCACTTGTATGGATACCCGTCTCGTGGAGATGCTGCCCAAAGCGATGAATCTGAAAAATGGTGATGTAAAAATCATCAAAAACGCAGGCGCGATTATCTCCCAGCCTTTTGGTAGTGTTATGCGTTCTGTGCTGGTTGCTATCTATGAATTGGGCGCAGACGAGGTGCTGGTTGTCGGTCATACAGAGTGCGGTATGGCCTCGCTGCATGCTGAAACGATGATTGGTCACATGGTAGAACGCGGAATTTCCGAAGAAGTCATGTCCACACTGGAGAACTCCGGCATTCGTTTGCAAAAATGGCTGCGCGGGTTTGACAGTGTACAAGAAGGGGTAAAAGGAACTGTGGAAGTCATCAAGAAGCATCCATTACTTCCTCCCAATGTACCTGTTCACGGCATGGTGATCGACTCTGCCACAGGCGAACTTGATCTCGTCGCTGACGGGTATGGACAACAGGCATCTCTCTAATTGGTTTGGAGTGCGGACCTTCATGGTTCGCACTTTTTTTTGTCTAAATTAAGGCAGTTATCCTGTCAGGTTGTCAAACCATACAGTTTCAGTGTACACTTTTATGAAAGCGGTCAACGAAAGTAATATACTTGTTTTCGTAGACCCAGCCCTAATATTAAGGAGACATGTGCATGAACATACTTTCCTACGGATTGCTCGGGCTGCTTACCCGCGAGGAGTCTTCCGGTTATGATCTTATGCTGAAGATTCAGCCGCATTGGCAGGCCAAACACAGCCAGATCTACCCGCTCCTGTCCAAGATGGAAAACGATGAGTTACTCGCCTCCCGCTGGGTACAACAGTCTGACAAACCGGACAAAAAAATGTATGCAGTTACGGACAAAGGTATTCAGAAGTTGCTGGAGTGGATGATTACTCCTGTCACTGCACCCGTTACGCGTGATGAATTCAATCTTCGCATTCTCTGTGTAGGGATCGCTGAAGATGGCAGCATGAGACGTATTCTGAACGAACGTAAAAGTTGGTTTATGGAACGTATACGCTATTTCGAAGACTTGAAATCACGTATACCTCAGGACAATCTTCGTGTCGGCAGTCGTGAATTCGGAAGCTACATTCTAGTGCAGAAAGGGTTAATGAACGCCCAAACAGGTCTGGAATGGTGTAATTGGGTGACCCAGCTGTTGGATGGTCAGGCGGCGATTCAGGACCCGAGTCCAAGTATTTCAGAAATTTAATTTAAATTTTGAAACGTCACAGCAGGTTGACCGTATTACTTGAGTAAGGCCCATTTTGGGGAATCAAACAAATTTAATCAGGGGGTTACGATCTATACAATGAAGAAAAAATTTGGAATTAAACATCTGATGATGGTTTTCATGGCATTCACACTGCTCTTTGCAGCGGTTGGCGTTACGAATCCGGACAGCGCTGATGCAAGACGGGGCGGCGGCGGTTTCAAATCTGGAACGAAAAGTTATACCAACACCCCTAAGAAATCAGACAGCAATGTAAGTCAGTCCAATTCCCGTAACAATTCCAATACTGGCGCAGCTGCCAACAACCGTGGCGGATTCTTCGGCGGCGGTGGTGGATTCATGAAAGGTATGATGCTGGGTGGTCTGGCTGGTATGCTGTTCGGCGGACTGTTTGGCGGTATGGGAGCACTGGGTAACATTCTCGGGCTGCTCGTAAACGTGGCAGCAATTATGCTGATTGTTATGCTGGCTATGGCACTGTTCAGAGCAATCACGAATCGCCGCAAACCTGCAGCGGATGGTCGTTATGACCGCCGTGATGATCGTGACGATGATCGTAACAGAAACGGACGGTACTAAGATTTATGGTTCTGAGTATGGATGAAATTGTGAATGCCATCTGCATTCACATGGCAGAGCGTAAAGGTGTACGTCCTACAGATGTTAATGTAGAGCTGAGCTGGGAAGAAGATACCGGTTATTCCGCAGAAGTTTGGATTCAGGGCCGCAGTCAGTTCTTGGTGGAATCCAATATGATTGAAGCGATTCTTCGCTACCTGCACAGTGAATACAATATCCGCGCATATCGTGAAGATGTAACTTTGGATCTGGATGAAGAGATCACAGCCATCGTTAATCAGCATTAAAATACAGTATTAAAACATATAAAAATGGCCTCCTTTGTTAATCAGCAAAGGAGGCCATTTTTATAGGATATACATCGCTGCTGGCTTTGCATATACACTGTGTATAGCAAAGCCAGCAGCACTGTCAACAGTAATTGTATAATCGTATATTACCGTTCTCTATGGTAATGTATGGCAAACTGTTACGTCATCACCGTTGTCTGCGGCAGCAGCATATTGTACCCTGGCGGTTTATTTCAATTTAACCAGGCTGTAGTTCTTTTTACCTTTGCGGATAATGATGAATTTGCCGCCAATGGCGTGCTCAGCCGACACCGTAAATTCAAGCTCCGTAATCTTTTCACCATTCATAGAGATTGCTCCTTTGGTAACATCCTCACGGGCTTGACGTTTGGAAGGCTCCAGGCCAAGATCCACCAGCCAGTCAACAATATTTTTAGCTTCGCCGTCTGTTTCGAATGTTGGCATTTCCTTGAAGCCCTGCTCAATCTCATCTGCCGTAAGTGAACGGATGTCTCCGCTGAACAATGCTGCGGTAATCCGCTTCGCCTGCTCCAGCATCTCTTCACCATGAACAAATTTGGTCATTTCCTCGGCCAGTGCTTTCTGCGCTTCACGTTTATGCGGCTCTGTCTCCACCTTCGCAGCCAAAGCTTCAATTTCCTCTTTGCTCAGGAAGGTAAAGTATTTCAAGTATTTAATGACATCCCGGTCATCGGTGTTTGCCCAAAACTGGTAGAATTCAAATGGTGTCGTTTTGTTTGGATCAAGCCATATTGCACCGCCAGCTGTTTTACCAAACTTCGTACCGTCAGACTTCAGCATCAGCGGAATCGTCAATCCGTAAGCTTTCGCCTCGGCTCCTTCTTTTTTGCGAATCAGATCCAGACCGCTTGTAATGTTGCCCCACTGGTCAGAACCGCCAATCTGCAGCTGCACATCCTCGTTTTGGAACAGGTGCAGGTAATCCAGAGATTGCAGAATCTGATAGGAAAATTCGGTGAATGAAATTCCGCCTTCAAGACGGCTTGCTACAACATCTTTGGCCAGCATCGTATTCAGGTTGAAGTTTTTCCCGTAATCACGCAGGAACTCGATCACATTAATTTTATGTGTCCAGTCGTAGTTATTCACCATACGAACCTGATTGTCCCCTTCGGTTACAAACAGCTTTTTCATTTGTGCAGTCAGCGCATCCACATTGGCCTGTACCTGTTCCAGTGTCTGGAGAGAACGCTCGGACTGACGACCGCTCGGATCACCGATCGTACCTGTTGCACCGCCAATAAGGATCACCGGACGGTGACCGGCCAGCTGGAAACGTTTCAGCATCATAAACGGAATCAAGTGTCCGATATGCATACTGTCCCCTGTAGGGTCTACGCCGCAGTACAGAGAAATGGCTTTTGTCTCCGTCAGTTCACGCAGTCCTTCCGCATCTGTTTGCTGATTAATGGCATCGCGCCACTGCAGTTCTTCAATAATGTTCATTCCATTCATTACAATAACCCCTTTTCTATGATAAAAATTGAGTCATGACCTACGTTCGCTTTGAATTACAATACCGCTGGTTTTTGGGACACAAAAAAATCGCCGCCTTGTCTTTACAGACAAAGGGACGATTAGAATAACCGTGGTACCACCCAATTTGTATGGACAACTCTTTCTGAACGCTTATACAGTCCAGTACAAGTGCTCCATACCACTCTCAGCAAGTTATCGTTTGCCCTTCCGCTTGGCATTACCCAAGTACTCCAGAGTGTAATTCGCAGCCCTTGTATGTATCAGGTTCCATCCACCCCTGACTTTCTGTAACAGGGACAAAGCCGCTACTGCGCTCTATCAACGTATTTCATGTATTTAATTATAGCCAGTATAGCGGAACGTTATAGGCATTGCAAGCGCAAGTATTGCAGTAGAAGTGTTTCTGTACCAGAGATTCGTTCATTTGGGATCAATAGGAAGCTGTTCGCGATAATAAGCGTAAGCCTTCTCCGCAACCTGATCCTCGTTGTTCCAGAGCTGCTGATCCAACTCGTCCAGACGCTCTTCTTGAGCTGCCTCTAGATATCGCGGAATGTCCCAAAGTGCAGTCAGCCTGTCATCATCAGCGAGATGCGCAATACAGGCATACTGCTCCTTGATATTATCCAGCACCTGCTTGGCGCCAATAGCTTGAAGTGCGCCGCAGGCCGTTGTATACACCCTTTCTCCCCAGTTGCAAAAAAATTGTATAAAACCGCCATTATAAACATCCGCCTCAAACAGCCACAACGCTGCAATTTCTTGTTCAGTCCGGGAAAGCGCAGCCCATCCTTGTTCAGAGGTGTTCTTTTTCTCCACAAACGTTAATGCATAATCATACCATACATCTTCAATATCCCGTTCACTCATTACCAAGATTTCCCTTTCTTGGGTTGATAGCTCTCCAATTCCTGCCGTTTACCCTTTTGATGCCAGGTCCAATATGGATCTCCAATCATTTGAAAGGCCGCCTTTACATTCTCTTCCATCTCCTGCTTTACTTCTTCACTTGAATAATCGAGATGCGTATGCACGTTATCGACACCATACTTATTGAGCAGTTCGACATGTACCGCTGTGAAAATGATATCTGCCAGCAGCCAGTACAGCACCTCTTCAATCTGATTCAATTTTTTAATCAAAGAAGGTACACCGCGTTCATAGATCGTTACGATGTAATGCTCATCTCCGATCTCGACATAAGGTACGCCTTCCCATTTAAATGACTCATCCAATCGGTTTACATAATGCTGTATCTGTTCTTTTGAAAAAGAAGTCCGAGATAAAAGTTCAAGGAGCTGATTGACTAATTGCTGCATACTTAATTTTGGGGATATGGGGGCCGCCTTCTTTCTACAAAAATACTACGTATACATAATGATATTTTTCTACTCCGAGCTCCCATCAGTGCCTGAAGCTTTACGCCTGACCGCAATGTTTTTCTTGTGCTCCCCATAGATCTCAAGGTTCCCCTGCTTCCCGCTGCCACCTTAATGAAAAAGCTGCCACCCGGCAGCTCTTTCATCTCTTTCCGTTCATGTCCACAGATTAATTCAGGTCCCGCAGAACGTCTTATACGAGGGATCACAGGACACGGGCATGGCTCCGTACGCTTCCTGTTCAAGTGTATACGCATAGGGATGCTGCAGAACAGCCAATAAAGGTTGAATCAGACTGTAGTCTCCATCCGCTTCTGCCCGTTTCAGCACTTCTTCTACCTTATCATTTCGCGGAATAACCGCTGGATTATTTTGTTTCATCTGCTGCATCACTTCATTGGCGGATTCGGGCTGTCTGCCTAATCTGGCCTGCCAACGCGAGTGCCACTCCCTAAAATCGGACTGGTCGTTAAGAGTGGACGTTTCCAGTTTGTTCAGTGTCAGACTTACAAATGTATTCGTGTAATCTGCACGATGCTTTTCCATCAGGTCTAACAGATCCTTAATCAGCATTTCATCTTCGGATTCTTCCGTAAATAGTCCCAATTTCGCCCGCATTCCCGTTAACCAGTGATAATGATACAGCTCCGAGAACTGCGCAATGGCATCTTGAGCTATTTGGACAGCCTGCTCCTCATCCTCATGAAGAAGCGGCAGCAGTGTTTCGGCGAAACGCGCCAGATTCCAACCTGCAATATACGGTTGATTTCCGTATGCATAACGGCCCTCTCTGTCAATTGAACTAAACACGGTGGCTGGATGATATGTGTCCATAAAGGCACACGGTCCATAATCAATCGTTTCCCCGCTAATCGCCATATTATCCGTATTCATGACCCCGTGAATAAAACCTACCCGCTGCCATTTCGCAACTAATGCTGCCTGTCGTTGGATCACTTCCTGCAGCAGGGTCAAATAACGCTGTTCGTTATCCTCCACCTGCGGAAAATGACGATGCAGTGTATAGTCTGCTAACGCACGTAAATCCGCAATCGACCCCCAGCGGGCCGCATATTGAAAAGTAGCCACTCGGATATGACTGGACGCCACTCGTGTAAGAACAGCCCCTGGGCGTGCTGTTTCGCGATAGATGTTCTCCCCTGTAGAAACAACAGCCAAACTTCGTGTCGTGGGAATACCGAGACCATGCATCGCTTCGCTAATGATATACTCCCGCAGCATGGGTCCAACGGCAGCACGACCATCCCCTCCCCGCGAGTAAGGTGTCCGACCGGAGCCTTTTAACTGAATATCCACTCGCTGTCCTTGTGGCGTAATTTGTTCACCCAGCAGCAGGGCACGTCCATCACCAAGCATATTAAAATTGCCGAATTGATGACCTGCATAAGCTTGAGCAAGGGGGCTCGCTCCATCCGGCAGGCTGTTTCCGGCAAAAATAGCTGCGCCTTCGGGACTATGCAGTACATCAGCATTCAACCCGAGGCTGGCGGCCAGAGCTGTATTAAAAATAATCCAGTCCGGAGACTGGACAGGTACTGCATTTTGGCTTGTATAAAATGTTTCGGGCAGTGCCGCATAGCTGTGTTCAAGGTTCCAGCCTGCACTGGAATTGCTCTCTTCCATGGGTCACGCTCCTTTCTCCTGACAAAGGATAACCTCTGTTCATCTTCGTGTAGCTTTTGTGAACCCATGCTCATTTATGTAGTCGCATGGAATTTCCAAGGCAAAATATATTTGATGGGATCATCCGAATGTTAAAGCGAGTTTTTCACTTGATTTTTCATTTAGCAGGGACTTCATAATCCGTTACAATCACATTCTCGATCCAACCATCCAGAGAAGATACAAACGCTTGATGTGCTGGATGCGGCCCATACGCACGAAGCGCCTCCCGGTCTTCAAAAGTCACTCGTAACCCAAGCGTAAATCCTTGAATGCGATCGGTCTCCTCCGTCACATTCACTCCAGCTGTCAGCTCAACAATCCCTGGAATTTGACCCTGCAATGCGAGCAGCTGAGATACAAACTCCTGCTGCTTGGCAGGTGTGATTTTATCGTTAAACTTGAAAATAACCAGATGTTCAAACACAGCATCCCAGCTCCCTTATTAGTAAGCATTGGAGGAAAATCTTTCATTTTTAGCTCCACCTATCTTATTTTAAATTAAACCTAAACTGAACTCAAATAGATGTTCTCGATTTGTCGCTCCGATATAATAAGCAATATCGTTCAAGAAATCAGCTTTCGACGACATTATAATCACTTCAACAAACTAGAAAGAGGGTGCATCATGAGTCGCGAAGTGCGAACTGTCGTTTATGATTCTGATTTGCAGGTGGAGGCATACCAATTCGAAGGCATTATGCAGAAATTCCCCAATCATTTTCACGACTATTACGTGATTGGCTTTATTGAAGAAGGGAAACGCCATTTGGTCTGCAGCAGTGAGGAATACACATTAAACAGCGGAGACATCATCATTTTCAATCCCAAAGACCCCCATGCCTGTGAGCAGATAGACGGAAGTATACTGGATTACCGCTGTATCAATATTGAAGCTGAAATTATGCAGGAGTATGTGCGTGAGATTACCGGACATTCCTATTTGCCAAGGTTCTCCACCCACGTTGTATGCCAAAGTGAACTTGTTTCCTCGCTCCACGAGCTGCACCAGATCATTCTGGAAGAACAGTCTGATTTCTGCAAAGAAGAAATGCTTCTGCTGCTGCTGGAGCAATTACTCAAAGATTACGCTGCTGTGGAGCTGCCTGAAGCTGGGCAGGATGTCACGTTAGAAATTCGGCAGCTGTGCGAATATATGGATACTCATTACACGGAAAACATCAGCTTGAACGAACTATCCGCACTTTCAGGGATTAGCAAATATCATCTGCTTCGCCTGTTTACACGTCAAAAAGGGATAACTCCTTACCGTTATCTCGAAACAATCCGGATCAATCACGCCAAACGCCTGCTCGAACAGGGGTTAATGCCCATTGAGGTGGCCGCACATACAGGCTTTAGTGACCAAAGTCATTTTACTAACTTCTTCAAAAAGCTGATTGGTCTCACACCCAAACAATATCGACGAATTTTTAATCACGCTTCAGAACCCATACGCTTGCAGGAGAACGATGTATGACTTCGATACGTCATCAGAGCAATGCAGCCGGACACCTGCTTGCCTTGTTAACCATTGTGGTCTGGGGAACGACTTTTGTCTCAACGAAAGTGCTGCTGCAGCACTTTACCCCTGTCGAAATTTTGCTGCTTCGTTTCCTAATCGGTTATCTGGTCCTGTGGATCATCTATCCACGTCCGCAGCGCGTTAGATCCTTTCGAGATGAAGTATTATTTATGGGTGCGGGTCTATGCGGGGTGGCTTTATATTTTCTTATCGAAAATTTCGCCTTGGTGTATACGACAGCTTCCAACGCAGGAATCATTGTATCGGCTGCACCCTTTTTCACTGCTGTACTTGCCCACTTTTTTCTTGATGGAGAAAAGCTAACCCGCCGCTTTCTAATCGGGTTTGGCATTGCGATGTGTGGTATTATCCTGATTACCCTTAACGGAAGTTATATGCTGCAGCTTAATCCTTTAGGCGACCTGCTTGCCTTTATCGCTCCGGCAGTGTGGGCTGTATATTCTGTGCTTATGCGTAAAATTGGTACACGAAACTACCATGTTATAGGAGCATCGCGTAAAGTATTTTTATATGGACTGCTCTTCATGCTGCCAGCCCTCGTTATGTTTGAATTTGAATTAAACGCAGCGAGGTTCACACAAATCACGAATATATCTAATCTTCTCTTTCTAGGTGTGGGTGCGTCTGCCCTATGTTTTGTAACCTGGAATCAAGCGGTAAAGCTGCTGGGAGCAATCCGCACAAGTGTCTATATTTATCTCGTACCTGTGATCACCGTTATATCATCTGCCCTTATTCTTCATGAACAGATGACATGGATTAGTATTTTGGGCGCATCCCTTACGCTGTATGGATCATATATTTCGGAGAGAACCGTGATGCAGAAAGAACATAAAATTCCTTTGGCAAAATGATGTCGGAAAGCATAACTAATTTCATAATAAACTTACGTTTAAGCGTATGTACAGAAACAACACGATCTTCACCGAAAGGAGTCGTGTTTGTTTTCTGTATTTTTTGTTTTTCCCTGTACAGAGCCTGAAATGCAGGTTCTCACGCATCACCTGTTCCTGTTTCAGGATGATCCAATTGAGACATAAGAAGCTCCAGTTCCTGCTGCTCCAAATGTCTCCATTCACCCCTTTTCAACCGCTCATCCAGTGTAATGTTCATAATTCGAATGCGCTCGAGCTTCAATACTCTGTACCCCAATGCTTTACACATTCGGCGTATTTGCAAATTAAGCCCCTGCGTCAAAACAATTCGAAAGACATTCTCGCTTTGCCTGTATACTTCACACGGTTTAGTCACCACGTTAAGGATTCCCACACCTTGCGACATGGATTGTACAAAAGCATCGGTAATCGGCTTGTCCACCGTGACGACATATTCTTTCTCATGATGGTGCTCCGAACGCATCATTTTGTTCACGATGTCTCCGTTATTCGTAAGTAAAATTAACCCCTCGGATGCTTTATCCAGACGGCCGACTGCAAAAATTCGAGCAGGATAATTCACATACTGAATAATGTTTCCCTCAACATGCGCAGCGGCAGTGCAGGTAATGCCAGCAGGTTTGTTCAGAACGATGTATACCATCTCTGGATGACGCTGCGGAATCTTCTCGCCGTCCATGAGCACAACGTCTCCCGGTTCGACCATATCTCCCTTTACACATACCCTGCCGTTAATTGTAATTCTTCCCGCCGCGATCCGCCGAGTCGTTTCCCTTCGGGAGCAGTACCCTGTCTCGCTTATGTATTTATTGATTAACATCTTGCATCGCTCGCTTCTTATCGATATTGAATACTGGACTTCATCTTCTCATGGATTAGAGGATGACGCAATAAAGTAATAAGGTACATTTCAAACATAAAACCTGGATCAAGAAAGCATGGTTAACATAAACGCTCCCTTCGCCAAACTTTAACATAATTTTACAATAAAAAGCTTGTACATTTCCAGAATTATGGTATAAGTGATATATAAAATAAACATTTATTTCAATTTATAAAATTTATATCCATTCAGGGAGGCAGATCCATTGAGACGAATATTCGCTTTGAGCTGCGGTTTCTATCTGTTAATCGGCATCACGAGTGTTGTATTGGGCGCGCTTCTGCCTGTTTTACTGCCTTATTACGAACG
The DNA here is from genome assembly GCF_040702995.1 of Paenibacillus sp. AN1007. Taxonomy (NCBI): domain Bacteria; kingdom Bacillati; phylum Bacillota; class Bacilli; order Caryophanales; family Paenibacillaceae; genus Paenibacillus; species Paenibacillus sp. AN1007. The sequence goes on along the minus strand of NZ_CP159992.1, from coordinate 1,987,965 downwards.
CGGCTACAGTGACGGAGGATTTTTGCTGTTTTTGCAGTTTCTCGGGTTTCTTGTCGGTGTAATGGTGTCTCCTTCTTTGACAGTCAGAATGGGTCGAAAGTGGATGCTCGCACTGGCTTTGGTCTGCATTACTGCCGCTTATCTGCTGCTCGGATGGTTACCCTCCTGGAGCATTGTGTTGCTGTTGACCATTATTGTGGGGTTCGGCTCAGGTATTATTGAACCTTCCGTAGGTGCCTTCACCATTGAATTCACCGAAAATCAGAAGGCAGTTGCGATGTCCAAACTGGATGTGTTCTTCGCGCTGGGTGCTCTTCTCATTCCCGCGGCGGCCGCTCTGTTCATCTGGCTGGACCAGTGGCACTTGACGTTTTTTGCGGTGGCCGTCTCCTCCCTGATCCTTATACTTCTATGGGTCACCATGCCTCAAGCTGCTGCACAATACCTGGAGCAGGCCGGAGAAAATACGACTGCCCGAGGAACAAACAGAGCCAGCTATTCCAAAAAACATCTGGGGCTGCTCACCATCTTTATTGTCTTCTTCTTTGTTTATATGGGACTGGAGCTTGGATTAATGAATTTCCTGCCTTCCATTCTGGTGGAACGTCTGGAACTAAACGAATCTGTCGCATCCCTGAGTGTCTCGATTCTGTGGATTGCCATGATTGTTGGACGGCTGTTCTCAGGCAAAATTGCAGAGGCAGTTCACTACATGCCTTTCCTGATCTGGAGCACCGTCGGCACACTGCTGTTTACCGTCTCTATGATATTTGTATCCGGCCAATGGGTAACGTATGTGCTGATATTTGGCACTGGACTCTTTATGTCTGGACTATTCTGCATCGCTCTGGTGTATGCGAATGTACTGATTCCCGGCATGACGGAAAAGACAACCAGTATCCTCATTGCAGCCGGCGGGATCGGTGGTGCAGTGCTGCAGTACCTTACAGGATGGAGCATGAGTGCTTGGCCAGTCGCCGGCACCATCATCATTTTGGCGGGGTTCTGCCTGCTATTACTGCTTACGTTAATGCTGTCTCATCTATGGAACATTCGAAATAACAGTTTGGGCGCTGCCTTCACGCAGCATACCAAAGAGGTCTGACCTGTTCGGCTCACAGACCTCATGTCTTGAAAGGGGGGATGTCCCGCACCATCCGGAATGGATTCGTATTGTTCACTCAGCTTGTACACCACTATATTGGAGGAAATCGCATGCAAACTTTAACCAATAGCCGCTTCACAGTCGGAAAAGGGATTAAGTTGATTGACGATTCAGGTGTGGAATACCTCGACGGCGTCTCGGGCACGTTTAATCTGTCACTGGGTTATAATCACCCGCATGTAGTCCGTAAAATTCAGGAACAAGTCGGCAATCTTACGCATATGTCCTCCTCCTTCACCGAACCTTACGTCAATGAAGTGCTGGATCACTTGATTGAATATGCTCCAAATGATATTGATGCCGGATGGATGCGGGATATTACCGGGTCCACAGCCAATGAATGTGCTGCAAAAATAGCCCAAAAGTATACAGGTGCATCAGACATTATCAGCCTGTACCTTTCTCACCATGGACAGACCCAGTTTGCAACCGGCATTTCGGGCAATGCCTTCAGACGCAAACGTTTCCCTAACTCTTCAGCTGCAAATGCAGTCCATGTGCCCGCTCCGTATTGTTACCGCTGTCCCTTCAGAAGCGAAAGCGGCGAATGCGGATATCAATGTGTTGAGGCAATTTCGGATGCGATTGAATACAGCAGCTCCGGTTCGATTGCCTGTATGATTATTGAACCCATTCTCGGAAATGGTGGCAACATCGTCCCACCACCAGGATATTTCAAACGTATTCGAAAACTATGTGATGAGCACAGCATGCTTCTTATCGCCGATGAAGTCCAGACGGGTATTGGACGAACAGGTATGATGTTCGCCAGCGAACTGTTCGATATCCGTCCTGACATTATTACGCTAGCCAAAGGTCTTGGCGGTATTGGCGTGCCCACAGCTGCTGTGCTGATGCAATCAAGGTTGAATGTGCTGGAAAAACATGAGCATTCTTTCACCTCCGGGAGCAATATGATCTCGGTCACCGCTGCCAAATCTACGCTGGAGGTTGTATCTGAACCTGGTTTTCTGGATGCGGTAAAACGGAAGGGGCTGCTGCTTGGAGGACTGCTGCAGGAGCTGGCTTTGAAGTATCCAATCATTGGTGAAGCTCGCGGTGTTGGACTTATGTGGGGACTCGAAATTGTAGGGGACCAGAATGAACCGGATACGCCGAAAACCAATGCGATCATTGACCGCGCTTTTACAGACCAGCATCTGATCCTGCGCAGTTCCCGGTACGGTTTTGGCAATGTAGTTAAAGTCCGTCCTTCCCTGACTACGACGGAGGATGAACTTGTCGAGATTGTGGACCGATTGGATTCCGTGCTGGCCAGCGTTCATTAAATATGGAGAGCAAATATATCAGGCATACGAACTGGGTTTACAAAGCAAACGAGCAGTGACTACAAAGAACGAGCAGTATCTACACACCAATAAGGAGGTTTTATCATGCTTGCATTAGTATATAAATCGGCATGGGATGTCGCACTGGAGGAACGACCTGCGCCTGAAATTACCAGAGACAACCAAGTACTTGTTCGCATAAAAGCAACCGGGGTATGCGGGACGGACCTGGGCATCGTCAGCGGAAAATATCATGCTGTCCCTTCTGTTATTCTCGGTCATGAGTCAGCAGGCGAGGTTATTGCTGTTGGAACAGCCGTCACCACCCTGCAGCCAGGGGACCGTGTTGTAATTGATCCTACGTATTACTGCGGCCAATGCGATATGTGCAGAACCGGCAGACAAAATCACTGCACTCATAAATCCGTTACGGAAACAGGGGTAAGTGCAGATGGTACGTTCACGGATTATTACGTGACAGAAGATCGTTTTTTATACAAATTAAAAGATCATGTAAGTTATGAAGAAGCAACGTTAACCGAGCCGTTAAGCTGCATGCTGACAGGCATTAACCAGATTAACCTGCTTCCGAATTTCAGAACGATTATTATCGGGGCCGGGCCAATCGGCATTTTGTACAGCTGTGCGCTTGCTTCCAAAGGTGTAACCGGAAGTCTTGTCGACATCTCCGCAGAACGTCTGGCGATTGCGGGCTCCATCGCTCCCGATCGTTGGCAGGTGCATTCTACTTTTGAACAAGCCATTGCAGACATGGCTCCTGTAACCGGACAAGTAGATATGATTGTAGACACGACGGGAGTTGTAGGCACTCAGGTATTATCCCAGCTCGCAAGCGGCGGCTATCTGATGCTCGTTGGTTTGCGGGATGGAAATACCTCCTTTAACCCCAAGGAAGTAGTGGATCGAAGTCTCAAAATTATCGGTTCCATTGATTCTCTTGGGACCTTTGCCACAGCACATTATATGATTGAAGAACAGATCATTCCCGCCAAAAAGATCATTACACATGCCTTCCCGCTGGAAGATTACGAAGAAGCTTTTCGCACGCTCGGTTGTGATATCCAGGGACGAACTTTACAACCCTCTTCTCATGCTATCAAGGTTGTGCTGCAATCGGGTGTAGGAGGATCGGCGTATGAAGGCACATGAAAAAACATTCGAACTAGGTACACTGCAGGAGAATCCCATTCAGGCGGTCATTTTTGATATGGATGGTGTTCTGATTGATAGTGAACCGATCTATTTCGAGATCGAGCGGAGTTCATTTGATCATTTTGGCGCTGACGTGACCATAGAAGATCATCATTCTTTTGTCGGTGTCACCCTTGAATCCATGTGGCGGCAGGTCATCGACAAATACCAGCTCCATACTCCGCTGGACGAGATTCTCGCGTATCATCAGCACCATGTGATGGAGACAATGCATGCCCACCCGGGACTTACAGCCATGCCCGGTGTAGAACGTTGGGTTCAATGGCTTCATGAGCAGCGCATCCCTATTGCCGTTGCCTCTTCTTCCCCCCGGGCATTAATCGATCTTATTATGAATAAAACCGGACTTGGGCGATACCTCGAAATGCGAATAACTGGCGAGGAGGTAGCTCATGGCAAACCTGCACCGGATATTTTTCTTGCTGTCTCTGAACTCATTGGTGTATCGCCGGTGAATTGTCTGGTTATCGAAGATTCGCGGAACGGCGTTCAGGCATCCAAAAGTGCAGGGATGCGCTGTATCGGCTGCGTCAACCCCGGATCAGGGAATCAAAATCTGTCCAAAGCCGATGTGCAGATTTCCAGTTATGACGAGCTATGGACGCTTAAAGATCATTTGCCCTTTGAAAGTGCTGCTCTACCGAGTTTCTCCAAGACAACTTCTGAGTAACACATTTCAAACGAGACTGTCCTTAAAAATACACATCATTCAAGATTATAATAACGAAACGTCTAAACGGGACAAAGCAGCAGTTTATCCTGCCTTGTCCCATTTTCGTTTTTCCGTCATTGCCTTTTGTCAGTGGATTTCAAGATACCTCCACCCACATCCATTGGCACTTCCAATTTTTAAGTTCTGTTCAATCCGGTTTCAAATTTAATTCCTTCCAATTACCCTTCCAATAATATATAAATATGAAGACGGATGCGCCCGCAAACCCGATCGGGAAACAAAACCATATCGAATCAAACCCATAGTTTTCGCCAAAATAGACTGCAAGTGGATTTCGGATGATGATCATCGAAATAAAGGAAATAATCATGGGTACCAGGGTAGCTCCAGCAGAGCGAACCACGCCGACTATAACACTAAAAATACCATATATCATAAATGACCAAAGAGTTATAGCATTTATTTGCATTCCTAATTCAATAGCCTTCCCTTCAGAAGGTAAAAACAGGGCAAGTGCTTCTCTATTAAAACCATACAGCAGTAAAACTAATAAACCGGTCATCACGATATTGAAGACAATCCCCGCCCAAGCGATACGAGTTATTCTCTCCCACATTCCTGCACCGATACATTGTGCAGCCATGAAGGTCACCGCTCCCCCGATAGCTAAAGCCGGCAATTGTACATAGTTGGAAATCTGATTGGCCGCTGCAAATGCCGCAACGGCCTCAGATCCAAACGTATTGACCAGCTTGATTAGCAATACATTGCTCGCAGAAACAATGACCATATTGAGTCCCATGGGGAGCCCCTTTAATAAAGCAAAACGGATAATGCTAACGTCCATACGCAGCAAATGCAAATCGTCTTTCGTGATGCGTAAAAAATTTTTTTTAACGTACAGATGGATTAGAAGCAGGATAAAGCTAATCATTTGAGCTAGAAAGGTTGCCGTCGCCGAGCCAGCAATACCCATCTCCGGGAATGGACCTATTCCTTTAATGAGCAGCGGATTCATCACAATATCCATTCCGACGGAAACTAACAAGTAGTAGACGGGTGTCTTAGAATTGCCGGAGCCGCGTAAGATGGCCATAACCAGACTAAATCCGAACAGGAATGGAACACCAGCGAAAATAATTCGCATATACGTATTGGCCATCTCTAAAATATCTGTAGGGGTGCTTATCCAGTCCATAATTAAATGCGTAAAGAAGATTCCAGATAGAGAAATTATAAGTGACAAGATGAAGAAGAAAGTTACACTGGTGCCGACCACTTTTTTGGCTTGATCAACTCTCTGGGCACCGAGATGCTGCCCCATCAGAATGACAAAGGCCATTGCGAGCCCAAAAATAGCACTAATGAGAAAAAACATGATCATAAATCCATTCGATGCTGCTGCAAGTGCTTGTTCGCCAAGCAATTTACCGATAAAAATCGAGTTAATGGAACCATTTAAAGACTGTAGAACATTACCTAACAAGATTGGAATGGAGAACAAGAACAACTTTTTAAAAATAGAACCTTCCGTCAGCAAGGTCGGCTGATCATTTGGGACCGCTGTAGGACGCATATGGAGTCTCCTTTAGGACAAGCATCATCATTTTCGCTTTTCGACCTTCATTTTGATACCATCCTTGGGACGCATCGTCAATAGCGGCTCAGGCACGGGAATTGTGTCGTCCACCATTCGGAGACGATACCGCTGTCCTATAGTCGCAAGGATCAGAACCGCTTCCATCATCGCAAAATGATTGCCGATACAAACCCGAGGCCCTCCGCCAAACGGAAAATAAGCATACTGAGGAATTCGTTTAAGAAAATCGCCGCTAAATCGCTCCGGAGTAAATTCTTCAGGGTTTTCAAAATATCTGGGGTCCCGATGCACCGCATACTGGCTCATAAAAACGATATCACCTGGGAACAGGCGTTGATTGGCTATTTCGACTTCCTCAACTGTTTTGCGGACGATAATCCATGCGACAGGATACAGCCGCATCGATTCCTGAATAATTTGCGTTGTATAGGTAAGCTTTCGCACATCCTCATAGACTGGCTTTCTTCCTTCGAGGATGGTTTCCAGCTCTGCCCAAAACTTTTCCTCCACCTCGGGATGCTGCGATAACAGATACCAAGTCCACGATAATGTATGAGCCGTGGTTTCATGACCAGCGAGTAAGATGGTCATCACCTGATCGCGCAGCTCTTGATCGGACATGCCTTGTCCTTCTTCATCTTTCGCGGAGAGGAGTACAGAAAGTAAGTCGCTTCGGTCGTTCTCTGATTCCTTTTTTCTCTGATCTATTATGGAAAAAGTAATATCATTCAGTAGTTTTAGTGATTGCTTTACCTCATTGTTTTTGGAGGTTGGCAGCATCTTAGGAACCCTTACGAGCGCCTTTGTGCTTGCTATAACACGTTCGTAGGCCTCTCTGATTTTTTCTTGACGATTCTGAATATGGGTTCCGAACATCGTTTTCGTAATGACATTCAGAGTCAGTTTCATCATATCATCACTTATCGAACGTTCTTCCCCATCCCTCCACTCCTCAATAAGTTCTGTCGTATCCTCAACCATCTGCTCAGCATAAACTTTTAGTTTTTGTGATGTAAAATGGGGTTGAATCAGCTTACGCTGCTTCCGATGAATCTGTCCCTCACTGGTAAGCAGGCCGTCTCCGATCAGAATTTTCGCTTTCTCCAACCCTCTTCCTTTATGAAAACTTGCATGTTTTGTAACCAACACCTCATGAATATAATTAGGATGATACATAATATATCCTTTTTGAACAGGGCCAAAGCGTACTTTAACCATATCTCCCTGTTCTCTAAATTTCGTAAAAAATTTCAATCGGTCTTCTCTGAAAGCAGTCAAATCACCAAGCAGCCAAGATTTAAGCGTTGTCATATATAAAAACTCCTCTACTCCACATTTGTCCAATACCTACAGCATCAGAAATTGCTGCGTAATTTCATCAAATAAAGCAGTGAACTTAATACAATATGAATAAAACCTCCGAAAATAACAAAAGAGATGTAGTAAAACAATGTCATTGGATGAACTAAACTAACAACTAGAACACAGCCGAACAATGAATCAACCTGATCCAAAACAATAAAACCAATTCCCCCCAAGCTCTTTTTGCTTTTGCCAGGCTGTATATTGATTCTTCTTTTCAGAAAACTATTCGGCAGTTCGAAAATGCCGTAAGCCAGCCCGAGAAGCACACCTACTAGGAAATTATACAAAACACTATTTTCGTAGTGCGAATACAGCAGCACGTACTTTTCCAAAGCGGGAATCTGGCTTGAAAGCCCTCCCCAAGCAATACAACAGATGGAACTAAAAAACACCATACCCCAGAAACCTCTCCAGGTTTTATTCGCTCCGAATAATCGATTCCCATCTTTTAATGTAATCTGGTTATCAATGGGCTTGTTTAAGGTCTGAAACAGAGAAGTTTTTAAGAAAAACATATTTAGTATGGTCGCAACAATAATAGGCACCGAAGTAGCCAGCATGCTTAACATAGACTCATTCCTTTACAAGAAATTTAGTCGACAAACTTATGTAAGTCGGATCGTTTCAGCTTTGCTTAGCTTCAAAGCTATTTGAATCCGATGCGGAGAGAAGCTGCAAAATAACTTCCTCCGGATCTTTCTGAATAATGTCTGAGCCGATCATTTTTTCGAGCAGCGATACATCTGCCGAATGAGAGAATGCACCAAGTTCCAGTATCGTCGCAGCTTTATCTATCATCTTTAGGCCGCTCTTCTTCAACAAACTGGGTAAGCCCTTGGGAACCGGGACATAGAATTGACGCTTGTAACCAAACACCTTTTGAAAAACGGAGTGAAGCTGCTTCAAGGGCAAAGGATTTCGATAGCCGATATTTAAAGGACTTTGCAAATAAATCCCCTCAGCAGCCTTCTGAAATAAAACATCCGTGAGCCTTGTAATGATCTTGGCGTAATCATGAACTTCAATATAAGTGGATAATTGACTACCACTACCCACATTTAAGTGATGATTGTAGGCTTTAATCAGAGTTGGCAGCGTATAAGCATCATCTTTACCTACGATAAATCTTGGACGCAGAACAAAGGCGCTTCTCCCACGCTTCTCCATCTCATTTAAAATGATAGTTTCCGCTTTGGCCCGCGAAACAGCCAGCGGAGTTTCAGGATTGGTAATGGTCAGCTCATTAGCATTTAATAAGTTCCCTTGTCCGTAAACGGAAAATGAACTTCCGTAAATAACCCCTGCGGTCGATTTAGGCAAAGCGTACATCAGATTACGCGTTCCAGTGACATTTATCTCCCCAAATCCGCTCCCGTCCGTATCCCTATTTTTTGTGCCGAAGTGGATTACAATATTGGGCTTGTTCGTAAACAACTGGTCCGGCACATCTGGAAGTGAGCCAATGACCGGCGTAACATTTGGCAGTTTAGTCAAATTCGTCTTGTCCCTAACAAGCGCTCGGATTTCCAGCTTTCCGCCACTTGATCGGTTTAGTTGCTCTATCGTTTTCCGTCCTACGAATCCGGTTCCTCCGATCATGATGACGGCAAACTCTTCATATGATATTGCGATACAAAAAACCTCCCGTACAACGTTTAATAGTAACCAATTAGACTAAATCGCTTACCAAATTACCGGGATTAACCTGTAGACCGTCGATTTGGCATAAGCTGCATAATATTTGTTTTTGAACAATTGTTTTTCCTCTACCCTGATTCGGTATATCGCGTTCAAATACCACAAAATGAGACCAATCAGTGAAAATGTGTTAAACAACACGACAACTAGACCAGTATGAATGATAAGCGTCCCCATATAAGAGGGATGCCTTATAATTTTATAAGGCCCTGTTGTTATTGGTTTACCTACAAGCTCCCTAATCCTGTGGGAATAGGCGGAGCCAATCGCCTTGATGGAAGCTGCTCTCAGAATAATACCAAGGCAAATGAGGCCATAACCCACACACCAGGAGACAGCATGAATAGATGATGAGGCAGCTAATGCACCTACAAGCATAAAATTTTTGATGATGCCCGCCAATTCCAGCGTGCTTTTATCTTTCTTTTCATCCTCCTTCTTTAACTCAGATAACGTAATTCTCACCTCCCAGGCGGACCAAAGAATATACGTGGAAACCATTACCAAAAACATAACTTTTTCCTCAAATGTGTTCAACTTACAAAAAAGGTACACCACAAATGAACCGCCCAATAAATAGCCCGTAATTGTAAAGATTAATGGAACCACAGATGAGAAGCTTTTGATCTTCATCTGTACATTCACCCCCCGCACAATGATTTTTAATTTACCACGTAGATTTTGCTAGGCACTTTATGCCTTGACAAAAACGTTCTGCAATGACTTTTGAGGTCTTTTTCTGTGATTTGTTTCTGCCGCTCCACTTTGACGTACAAATATACAAGCTCCCCAAACTTGTCATTCTCCCGAACGATGGCTCTCGCTTCAATGACCCCACTATAATTTGTGACTGCCTGTTCAATTTCCAATAAATCGACCATCTTAGACGTAACCTTTGTAAACGGATATTTTCTGCCGACAAAATGAAGGAAACCATCCTGGTCCAAATAACCTAAATCCCCCGTGTAAATACCTCCCTGTTGAAAAAAATTCTCTGTCTCCGCTTTTTTACCGTAATAACCCTCCGCAATCGTTTTCCCTTTAATCATGATCTCCCCTACTTCGCCCGTTGGGAGCGGCATCCCGTCATAATTAACAATCGAAATCGTCGTATACTCACTAATCGGGGAACCAATGGTGCCAAAACACACTTTCTTTTTATGATTGAACGTAATGGGGAAGGTTTCTGTTAGACCATAGCCCTGATAAACCTTTAGGCCAAGGCTTTTATATATCGCTTTTTGAAGCCCTTCATTGAGATAACTTCCGCCTGAGATTATTTCCAACCTGGGGTCCAGCTTGTCTCTATGTCCTTCATTATCCAATGCAGCTTCATTAGCCAGCTTTTTCAACAACAGCGGAACCAAACACACCAAAGTAACATCATTGTTTGCCAGAAGACTCAATATGTTTTTTTTGGGCAGATCCTTACAAACGAGCATTTTGGAACCGTTGGATAACGGGAAAACAACAGACGTTGAAATCCCGTATATTGGATAGAAAGGGAGGCCAATTAAGTTGACAGACCCTGGTTCTTGCGGGTAAATCGTGCAAGCCTGCTCCAAAAACAAAGCATACTCATGATAGGTATGACGTACCTGAAGCGGATATCCGAATCCTTTATATGTAAAATGACAGCTAATTATTGTATCTCTTTCCGGGGCTTCCAATGGTATCGGAGAACGGGGCAAATCGGAAAAAATTATTTTTTCAAAGATAGAATCAGTACGGATATCGTCAAAAGAATCTGTCGTCATAACAAATCGCAAGCCCGGATTATAAAGTAATTGGTCCCTGCGGGCAAAATGTTTACTCGACGTAACAATTCCATCCGGATCGAATTGCTCCATGATTTGGTTCAGTTCATAATCTGTCGCTTTTGTGTCATAAAACGCAGAAATAACCCCTGTTGAAGCTAATGCATAAAAACTAAAGATAAATTCAATTTCTTCCGCCAAAAAAATTAAAATTTTGTCGCCCGATTTGATATCCAGCGCTGCAAAGTATCCCTTCCACACTTCTATTTGCCGAAGGCATTCACGATAAGTGTATTTAATATCCGTTCCCTCTTCCTCATAAGCCGTAAAATCCGGATAAGACTCAGCCATGAATTTGAACTTTTCAATGAAATTATAATCACTCTGCAATTTGGACATCATCTACAACCCTCACTCCTTGTCGATTGTCTCATTCTCTCTGGCTAATCGGTGCC